>JAIBBQ010000164.1 GCA_019694595.1 Myxococcaceae bacterium | reverse complement strand
GCCCACGCTCGACGGCATGGCCGCGGTGCTGCCGCCGTCGTCGGCGCCGCGGGCCGCGCTCGCCGGGCGGGCGCTCTCGCTGAGCACGGCCTTCGCGCTCGCCTGGCCGGTGCCGGAAGGCACCCGCATCAGCTCGCCGTTCGGCTACCGCGAGCACCCGATGCTGGGGCGGGCGCAGCTGCACACCGGGGTCGACCTCGCGGTGGCGGAAGGCACGCCGGTGCACGTGACGCACGACGGGGTGGTGCGCCGGGCCAGCGAGGACCCGGTCAACGGGCGGGTGGTCATCGTCGACCATGGCCACGGCGTCACCACTGCGTACTGTCACAACGTGCGGTTGCTGGTGGCGGTGGGCGAGACGGTGCACGCGGGGCAGCTCATCTCCGAGTCGGGCACCACCGGGCGCAGCACCGGCCCGCACCTGCACTACCAGCTCGAGCTCGGCCGGCAGCCGACCGACCCGGTGCCCTTCCGGCATGGCCAGGCCGCGGTGGCGGTGGCGCCGTTGCCCGTGCCCGCGCCTGGCGTGGCGCCGGGGCCGAGCGCCGCGCTCAAGAAGGCATTCGAGCAGGCGGGCGCTCCCGAGCCGAGCGCCACCGAGCTGGAGTGAGCCTGTCCGACGGCGACGCTTTTATTTCGGAAAGCAGGCGGGGGCTGCTATCTCCCGCCCTCGTGCGGGTACCTGCCTGCGCCCAAAGGGGTCTCGCACATGAAGCTGTTCGTCGGCGTTCTCGCTGCAGCATTGCTGTGCCTCACCATGACCGCGGCCGCCGGCTGCTCGAGTTCGGGGGGCAGCTCCGGTGGTGGGAGCGGCAGCACCGGCGGAGGCTCTGGCAGCAGCGGCGGGGGCGACGCGAGCGGCGGCGGCTCGGGCAGCAGCGGCGGCGGTACGGCGAGCAGCGGCGGCGGCACGGAGAGCAGCGGTGGCGGTACGGCCGGCAGCGGTGGCGGCACGGCGAGCACCGGCGGAGGGGCCGCCTTCATGGTTCCGAAGGGGCTGCTCGTGTATTCGGACAACCCCAGCGTGGCGAAGAAGTCGATCTACCTGGTGGGCACGGGCGGCGCGCTGCCGACCACGGCGAAGGAAGTGACGCCTTCGGCTCAGAGCTATTCGGCCGAGTTCCCGACTTTCGCGAAGGACGGCCGCGTCCTCTATTCGAAGACGTCGGGGTCTGCTCCCGGGTTCACCAGCAGCATCCGGGTCATCGGCCAGGACGGCATGAACGACACCCAGATCTTCGACTGCAGTGGCGTGATGGATGGGTCGTTCTGCACCTTTGCGCTGCAGGCGAGCGACGACCTCATCTACTTCGAACAGATCAGCGCCGACATCGCCTCGAGCACGCTGACGTCGAAGATCAAGAAGATCGCCATCACCGGAGGGAGCGCGAGCGACGTGCTCTCGCTCCCGCCGGGCTGCACCGCGGGCGACTTCTTCTCCAACGCCGACCGCACCCAGCTCGCCGTGCGCACGCGCGGCACCAACTGCGCCGTTCCCGCGTACCTGGTCATCCCCGTCACGGGAACCATCGGGTCGGCGGTGGCCATCAGCGGCTCCAACTCGCTGAGCTTCAGCGGGGCCGGCGACAAGGTGGTGCTGGGCGCCTACGCCAGCGGGACGGTGGCGTTCACCATTCAGGCCTTCGACGGGACGGGGTCGATGCCGCTGGGGACCTACGACATGCCGCCCTCCTACCTGGTGCGGTTCACGGCAGACGAGAAGTTCGCCTTCAGCAGCGACTTCACCGGCGTGAAGGGCCTGTCGCTCGCGGCGATGGGCAACACCGCCATGGACCTGAGCGAGGTGAGCTCCAAGATCCAGTACTTCAGCTGGGTGCCGACGAATTGACGGAGGGGCTCGAGGCCCACACCGCCTTGCTGGCCCTGTCCCCGCCGTGTAAGGCGGGTCGCGCAGATGGCCACAGCCCTGTTGCACGTGCGCCGGGTCCGCCCGGGCGACGACTTGCCCCTGCCGCGGTACCAGACTGCCCAGTCGGCAGGGCTCGATCTGCACGCCTGTCTCGACGTCGAGGTGGTGCTCCAGCCGCTGGAGCGCCGGCTGATTCCCACCGGGCTTTCTCTGGAGATTCCAGAAGGTTACGAAGGTCAGGTGCGGCCGCGGTCGGGGCTGTCGCTCAAGCAGGGGCTCACCTGCCTGAACAGCCCGGGGACCATCGATTCGGACTACCGGGGAGAAGTCGGTGTGATCCTCATCAACCTCTCCAACGTCCCCGCGACAATCCGCCGGGGCGACCGCATTGCGCAGCTGGTGATCGCCCAGGTGTCGAGGGTGGAACTGGTCGAGGTCTCGAGCTTGTCGGAGTCGAGCCGTGGGTCCGGGGGTTTCGGGTCCACCGGGGTTTGAGTCGAGACGAAAGTTATAGTAAATTCCGGCCGTTAGAATGACCCCGCGCCGGGGTCGCGAAGGAAGTTGAGTGCTCTGTTACCGCTGCGGCAGCCACGTTCCGGACACCAGCGAGAGCTGTCCGAACTGCGGCCAGAAACTGGCCGGGGGCGGGGTGCGCCAGGCGACGGCCACGTTCTCGCGGCGGCGGGCGCTGTCCGGGGTCATCGAGGGCTCGCCGTACCGCGCGGGCGACCTGGTCTCGGGCCGGTACCAGATCAAGGACGTGGTGGGCTCGGGGCCGCTGGGCTTCGTGTTCCGGGCGCACGACAAGGAGATCGACGTCGAGGTCGCGCTCAAGTCGATCAACCCGCGGCTGGTGCAGACGGCGGAAGAGCGCCGGGCCTTCGCCAAGACGATGCGGGCGGCGCGCAAGCTCTCGCACCCCAACCTGGTGCGGCTCTACGAAGAAGGCGAAGACGCCGAGCGCCCGTTCTACACGCTGCAGTTCCTCGACGGGCTGACGCTACGGAAGATCATCGACCTGCGCCTGCAGAAGGGGCAGTTCTTCGCGCTGCGCGAGATCGAGCCCATCTTCGCGCAGGTGGCGGCGGCGCTCGACGGGGCGCACAAGGTGGGGCCGCATTCCGACCTCAAGCCCGAGAACGTGCTGGTGCTGCCCGACCTGCTCAAGGTCACCGACTTCGGCCTGGGGCTCGCGATGCCGCGGCTGCCCTTCGTGCAGGCGGTGAAGTCGCGGCGGGCGGACCGCTACCTCTCGCCCGAGCTCACCGAGGGCCGCGACGTCGACCACCGCACCGACCTGTACTCGCTGGGCGTCATCCTCGGCGAGATGGTCGCGGGCCTGACGCCCGACGGCTCGCTGCCGGAGCTCCAGCGGCGCAACCCCGAGGTGCCGCCGCAGCTCGAAGGGCTCTACCGCAAGGCGTGCAACGCGAACCCCGGTGCGCGGCCGAAGACCGCGGGCGAGTTCTTCGCCGAGTTCCAGGAGATCAGCCGCCGGGCGACGCCGCCGCCGATGAAGCCGCGGGTGGAGCAGGCCGCGGGCACGCCGGCGCCGGTGCTGCGGCCGCGCACCTCGACCGGGGTGAACCTGCAGCTCCAGCCGCGCCGGCCGACGGGCATGATGCCCGCGGTGGCGCCGCCGCCTCCTCCGCCGGTGTCGGAAGAGGTCATCATCTCGAGCCGCGAGCACCCGCCGCCGCCCGATTCCACCCAGCCGGTGGACGAGGCGAAGCTCAAGTCGGCGCTCAACGGCCACGTGAACGGCGAAGGTGCGCCCGCGGTCAACGGCAAGCACCTGCCGGGGCACCGCGAGGAGACCGAGGTCATCCAGTCGGCGCAGTACATTCAGCCGGAGCCCGACCCCGAGGATCTCAAGGAGACCAAGGCCCGGGTGGCGGTGGTGGCCGACCCCGAGGAAGAGGCCGCGGCTGCAGCGCCGCCGCCTCCCGCGCCCCGCGCGCGCCCGGCGCAGAACCGGACCGCGCTGTGGCTGGTGCTCCTGACCATCGGTGGCGTGGGGCTGGGCGCGGGCGGCGGCTACTACCTGCTGCAGCGCCTCAAGGGCCCGCAGCAGGCGCTGGTGGACGAGGCGGCCCAGAAGCGCGCCGAGGACGCGGCGCGGGCGCAGCTCGAGGCGGAGAAGGCGGCGGCGGAGAAGGCTGCGGCGGAGAAGGCGGCGCTCGAGAAGCTGGCGGCGGAGCGGGACGCGGTGGAGAAGGAGCAGGCGGCGCGGCTCGAGGCGGAGCGCGCGGCGGCGCAGAAGGCGGCCTTCGACCGGGTGGCGGCGGAGAAGGCGGCGCTCGACAAGGCGGCGGCCGAGAAGGCGCTGGCCGACAAGGCGGCGATGGACCGCGCGGCGGCGGACAAGGCGGCGGCCGACCGGGCCGCGGCGGACAAGCTGTCGGCGGAGAAGCTCGCGGCGCAGAAGACGCCCGCGGTGACGCCGGTGGCGCCGGTGGAGAGGCCGGCTCCCACGGGCGGCCCGTGCGAAGACGGCATGCGGCTGGTGCAGGCGGGCACGTTCCGCTTCGGCACGCCGCGCAGCGACGACATGATGTCGTTCGACGAGAAGAACCAGCTGCCGGTGGACCTGAAGGCCTTCTGCGTGGACCAGTTCGAGTTCCCCAACAAGCGCGGCGTGGCGCCGACCACCAACGTGGCCTGGGCCGACGCCAAGCGGCTGTGCGAGGGCAAGGGCAAGCGCCTGTGCACCGAGGAGGAGTGGGAGAAGTCGTGCCACGGGCAGGGCGGCGCGCGCTTCCCGTACGGCAACGCCTTCGACGCCAACGCCTGCAACACGGTCGACGACAACGAGTCGGCGCGGGTGCTGTCGCCGTCGGGCCGGTTCGGCCGCTGCCGCTCGGGGTACGGCGTGGCCGACCTGTCGGGCAACGCGGCGGAGTGGACGGCGGAGAAGATCCAGAAGGGCGGCTCGTACGCGCAGCCCGACTTCGCGTCGCGGTGTTCGGCGCGCAAGGTGAGCGGCTCGGCGAAGTCCCCCGAGGTGGGGTTCCGGTGCTGCGCGGATCCGCACTAGCGCTGGTGCTCGCCTCGGCGGCGGCGCTGGGCGCCGACCGGCCGAAGGTGGTGATCGTCAAGTCGGCCGAGCTGTCGCCGTACGCGGCGCTGGCGGCGGGCTTCAGCGTCGAGGTGCGCGGCCAGGTCGAGCAGCTGACGCTCGACGAGAGCGCCGAGGGCGCGGCGAGGACCTTCAAGCAGGTGGCGGAGCGGAAGCCGGCGCTGGTGCTGGCCATCGGCCCGGCGGCGGCGGTGGGGGCGCACCGTGCGCTCACCGACGTGCCGATCATCTTCGCCATGGTGCCGTACTTCGAGAAGTACGAGCTCGAGGGGCCGCACATCACCGGCATCGCGCTCACCAGCGACCTCTCGCTCGAGCTCGCGGCGGTGAAGGCGCTGCTGCCCGAGGTGAAGCGGGTGGGCGTGGTGGAAGACCCGCGCTTCAGCCAGAAGCTCATCGACGGCGCGTCGGGCCTGGCCGCGGGGCAGGGCCTGTCGCTGGTGCCGCTGGAGATCGACGGGCCGGCGCGGCTGGAGAAGGTGCTCAAGGGCGCCAAGGGCAAGGTCGACGCGCTGGTGATGATCTCCGACCGCACGGTGGGCAACGCCGCGGTGGTGGAGCGGCTCATCGCCTGGAGCACCGAAGAGAAGGTGCCGGCCATCGGCCTCGCCCCGGGGCAGGTGAAGGAAGGCGCGCTCCTGGCGCTGGCGCCGGCGCCGACGGGCCTCGGGCTGCAGGCGGGGCGGCTGGCGAACCGGATTCTCCACGAGAAGGTGGACCCGGGCGCCCTGGCGGTGGCCCCGCCGGAAGGCGTGGACCTGCACTGCAACCTGAAGACGGCCCGGGCGCTGGTGGACCCGCGGAAGTTCGCGCTGGACCTGGTGACCTTCGCCGCGTCAAAGGGGCTGGCGGTGAAGGTGACCGAATGATTCCAAGGTATTCGCGGGCAGAGATGGTGGCGCTGTGGACCCCCGAGGCGCGGCTGCGCCGCTGGCGCGACGTGGAGCTCGCGGCGCTCGAAGGCATGGTGAAGGTGGGCATCGCTCCCAAGGAGGCCCACGAGGTCTGCCGCGCCAAGGCGGGCGACTTCACCGCGGCCGACGTGGCGCGCATCGACGAGATCGAGAAGGTCACCAAGCACGACGTCATCGCCTTCCTCACCTTCATGGAAGAGCGCATCGGGCCGCAGGCGCGGTGGCTGCACTTCGGCATGACCTCGAGCGACGTGCTGGACACCTCGCTGGGGCTCATCCTGCGGGACGCGGCGGACCTCTTGGTCGCGGGCGTGGACCGGGCGCTCGCGGCCATCAAGGCCCAGGCCTTCGCGCACAAGGGCACGGTGATGGTGGGCCGCAGCCACGGCATCCACGCGGAGCCGATGAGCTTCGGCCACAAGCTCGCCATCTGGTTCGACGAGCTGCGCCGCGGCCGGCAGCGCCTGCTGTCGGCGAAGGCCAGCATCGCGGTGGGCAAGGTCTCGGGCGCGGTGGGCACCTTCGCGCACCTGCCGCCGTCGGTGGAAGCGCACGCCTGCGCGGCGCTGGGGCTCGCGCCGGCGCCGGCGTCGAGCCAGATCGTGCAGCGCGACCGGCACGCGGAGTACTTCGGCGCGCTGGCGCTGGTGGGCGCGAGCCTGGAGAAGTTCGCCACCGAGATCCGCCACCTGCAGCGCACCGAGGTGCGCGAGGCGGAAGAGCCGTTCACCAAGGGGCAGAAGGGCTCCTCGGCGATGCCCCACAAGCGCAACCCCGTGCTCTCGGAGAACCTGACCGGGCTGGCGCGGCTGCTGCGCGGGTACGCGGTGTCGGCGCTGGAAGACGTGGCGCTGTGGCACGAGCGCGACATCTCGCATTCGTCGGTGGAGCGGGTCATCGGGCCCGACGCCACGGTGACGCTGGACTTCATGCTCCACCGCTTCGCGGGGCTGATGGAGCAGCTCAACGTGTACCCGGAAGCGATGCAGAAGAACCTCGACCTGCTCGGGGGCCTGGTGAATTCGCAGCGGCTGTTGCTCGAGCTCGCGCGGCTGGGGCTCGACCGCCAGGCGGCGTACGTGATCGTCCAGCGGGCGGCGATGCGCTTCTACGAGGCGGGGGTGCCGTTCCAGCAGGCGCTGCTCGAGGACGCGCAGCTCACCGCGGCGCTGCCGCGGGCGCAGATCGAGGCGTGCTTCACGCCCGGGTACCACCTGCGCCACGTCGACGACATCTTCGCGCGGGTGTTCGGCTCAGCCGCGAAGCAGTGACGCGAGGTTCTTCGCGAGCCGCGCGCTGACGTCGCCCACGCTGCCTTCGAAGGCGGCGCCGGTGATGCGCTCGAAGGCCCTGGCGTAGATGCCGGCGAGGTTCACCCGCACGTCGTCGGGGATCTGCGGGAGCGGGCCGTGGCCCGAGAAGTTGCGCTCGGTGATGAGCCACTGGCGCAGGTTTTCCTTGTCCAGCATCACCGGCTCCTCGCCCTTGGCGAGGCGCGCGTCGAGGGAGTCGAGCTCCCAGTAGCGGCTGGAGTCGGGGGTGTGGATCTCGTCGATGAGGGTGAGCTTCCCCTGCACGAGCCCCATCTCGTACTTGGTGTCGACGAGCACCAGGCCGCGCGCGCGCGCGAGGCGCTGGCCTTCGCGGAAGATGGCGAAGGCGGCCTCGGTGACCTCGGCGAGCTGCCGGGCGGTGAGCAGGCCGCGCTCGACCACCTGGGCCGCGGAGATGGGCTCGTCGTGCTGGCCCTTGGGCGCCTTGGTCGACGGGGTGAAGACGGGCGCGGGGAACGCGGAGTTCTTCGTGAGCCCCGGGGGGAGCTTCAAGCCGTACGGGTCCTTGCCGGCCTGGTAGTCGCGCCACAGCGAGCCGGTGAGGTGGGCGCGCACCACGAGCTCGACGGCGAAGGGCTGCGCCCGGCGGGCGACGGTGACGCAGGGGTCGGGCACGTCGAGGACGTGGTTGGGCACGATGTGGGCGGTGGCCTTGAACCAGTGCTGGGCGAGCTGGTTCAGCAGGTCGCCCTTGAAGGGCAGCGTGGTGAGCACGTGGTCGAACGCCGACAGCCGGTCGGTGGTGACCAGCACCAGGCGCTCGCCCTTGGCGTAGGTGTCCCGGACCTTGCCCTGGTACTTCTCGCCGAGGGCGGGGAAGTCGGTGCGGGCGAGGGTGAAAGGCAGCTGGGCGCGCAGGGTGGCGTGGTCCATGGCGCCGCGCACCCTAACTGCTTTGGCCGGTGCGCGGCGAAGCGCAAACGTCGGTGGCGCGCGCGGACCTGGGGACTACGGCGCCGGGCTGGCGGCGAGCGGCAGCAGCACCGGGTTGATGCGCAGCACACCGTCGACCCAGGCGGCGGCGTACGGCGCGCCGGTGACGCGTTCGACCCGCACCGGCGACGATGGCGTGAGGTGCCACAGGTGCATCAGCGAGCGGGCGACCAGCTCGGCGGCCTCGCGCTCGGAGAGGCCCTGGAAGGAGTCGCGGCGTTCCTCGCCGAAGCGCTCGCCGCGGCCTTCGAACACCAGCTGCCAGGGCTCGCCGGCGTCGGCGGTGAGGAAGAGGTCGGCGTGCGGGTCCATCGCCGGGGCGCCTTCGATGGCGCCCGACTGCGCGACGGGGAAGACGAAGGCGCCTTCGAGCGGCTGGCCGGCCTGGGCGGAGGCGGCGCGGTACAGCTCGCGCAGCAGTTCCTGGCGCACGGAGAGCGGCTCGAGCTCCATGGCCTCGGGGGCGTTCTGCAGGGCCTGGGCGAGGCTCTGGCTGCGCGTGGGCAGGCCCGGCCCACCGCAGGCGGCGAGGGCGGCGAGGAGCAGCGGGGCGAGCACACGGCGGAGCACGCGCGAAGTATACCGGTCGATCATGGAGGCGGCCATTGAGCTGACCCTGGTCTGCCACCAGATCAGGTCACCTGACAACCTCGGAGCGATCGCCCGTGTCGCGGCGAACTTCCAGGTGAAGCGGCTGATCCTCTCGGATCCCGCAACCCACGATTTTCGCGGGGCCGAGAAGCTGGCCATCGGCGCGGAGCACGTGCTGCGCGACATGGCTGTGGCGCCGACGCTGACCGAGGCGCTGTCCGGGGCGGTGTACGCGGTGGGGACGACCTCGCGTACCGAGCTCAAGCGGCGCTCGGCGCTCACGCCGGAAGAAGGCGTGGCGGCGCTGCGCTCGCACGCGGCGCGCGGCCCGGTGGCGCTGGTGCTGGGCGGCGAGAAGCGGGGGCTGTCGGACGAGGACCTCTCTCGCTGCCAGGACGTGATCGTCATTCCGACCTCCGAGGCACAGCCGTCGATGAACGTGGCGCAGAGCGCCGCGGTGCTGCTCTACCTGTGGCACCGGGCCCAGGCGCAGGTTCCCGTCGCCGCGGTGGAAGGGGCGAGCCTCGCCATGGTCCAGGCGCTGGAAGCGCGCATGGAGAAGGTGCTGCTCGCGGTCCAGGGCCTCAACGCCCAGGCGCCGGAGCACGTGCTGCGCGAGCTCACCCGCAGCCTGGTGCGCGCGGGCCTTTCCAAGCGGGAAGCGGAGCTGTGGCTGTCGGTCTTCGGCCGGCTGGCCCGGGTCACTTCCGGTGAGCCACCAGCCGGTTGATGGCTTCCTTGTCGGCGTCGGAGTGCTGCTCGGTCGGCGCCTCGTCGTTGCGCGAGAGCTTCTTCTTCGCCTCGTCGTAGACGTCGCTCACCGTGCCCTTCGCCTTGTCGAGCGCCGGGCCCTGCTGCTTGACGCCCTTCTGCAGGCGTTCCCACGGGGTGTGCCCGTCGACGCGCACGGAGGCCAGGGCGACGCCCGCCGCCACGCAGAGGCCGGACCAGAGGAGGATTTTGAGGATTCTCATGGTGCGACGGATCCCGACATGAACCCACCTTCCGCGCCAGTTTTCAGCCTCCGACGCGTATAGAGGGAGGCGCGTGGCGGACGACGTCGAGCGATTGCGGGCAGATGCGGTGCGCTGCTTCCAGGGGCTGGGGCCGCCCCCGGTGTACCTGCGGGTCGACGAGACGGTGAAGGCGCGGCTCGCGGGGCAGCGCGAGGTGGTGCTGGCGCTGAAGGCCCGCGCGCTGGCGCTCGACGGCGGGGCGATGCTGGTGCCGGCGCTCGACGAAGGCCTGGCGGTGCTGGACGCAGCGGGGCGCGGCGCGTGGGTGGAGGCAGAGGAGGCGTGGCACCGGCTGTTGCAGCACCAGAAGCTGGCGCTCAAGGCGCGGCGCGCGTTCTCCAGGCCCGACGAGGAGCGCCCGCCGGTGTGGGACGCCGCCCAGGCGCAGTCGCGCTTCGACGCGCGCGAGGCGAAGGGCCCCGAGGTGCGGCTGCCCTGTCCGTGGCCGCGGTGCCGGCAGGAGCACCGCCACGCGCTGCCCGCGGGCGTGGCGATGCACGGCATCACCTGCCCGAAGTGCGGCCGGCGGTTCGACGCCTTCGTGGGCGTGCTGCGCGAGGCCGAGGTGCAGCAGAGCTCGCTCGGCCGCGACTACCGCTTCCGGGTCGCCGACGGGCTCGGGGGCGGAGTGCGGGTGGAGGTGAAGGACCACGGCGCCGCGGAGCTGCAGGCCGCGCCGGGCGACGTGCTCGCCTTCCTCTACACCGACGGCAGCACGCTGCAGGCGGTGGTGGACCTGAGCAGCAGCCGGGTGCTGTGGATCTCCCGCGGGGGGCCGTGCTTCCTCGCCACCGCGGTGTTCGGCGAAGGCGCGCCGCAGCTCGAGGCCTTCCGCGCCTTCCGCGACCGGCGGTTGCTCCCGAGCGCCCCTGGCCGGCTCTTGGTGCGCGGCTACTACGCGCTGGGCCCCACGCTCGCGCGGGTGGTGCTCGCCTCGCCCCACCTGACGAAGGCGCTGAGGGGTACGCTCGTCGCCGTGCACGGGGTGCTGGAGCGATGAGCGAGGCCGAAGAAGAGCCCAAGAACAACGTCGTCGCCGGCGTGATCACCGCGCTCCTGGCGCTGGGCCTGGTGGTGGGCGGCGTGCTGATGGCCTTCGACGAGAAGCGGCCCAACCAGCTGACGCGCGACGGGGCGCTGGCGCCGGAGGCGACCATCGAGCGGCTCGACGGCACCAAGGTCACGCTCTCGTCGCTGCGGGGCAAGGTGGTGGTGCTCGACTTCTGGGCCACCTGGTGCCCGCCGTGCATCGAAGAGATGCCGGAGCTGGTGAAGGTGGGGCAGGACTACGCGAGCAAGGGCGTGGTGCTGCTGGCGCTGAGCGAGGACGACGGCGACACCAAGGCCATCGTGCGCGAGTTCATGCAGGCGCGGCTGCCGCAGCTCGCCCCGTTCGCGGCGCTGAGCAACCTCGACGCCGAGGACGCGTACCGGGTGAGAGCGCTGCCCACGCTCTTCATCATCGACCGGGAAGGAAAGCTGGTGGCGTCGCGGCAGGGCCAGGTGTCGATGGACGAGGTGCGCGGCTGGCTCGACGAAGCGCTGCGCTGAAGCCGCGGGCCGGGGCCGACCTCGCGCCCGACCTCAGGGCTTCTTGTCCTTCTCCACCGGCTTCTCCTTGGTGGGCAGCTCGATCTCTTCCACCAGGCGGAACTCGGTGCGGCGGTTCTTGGCGCGGCCGACGGGGGTGTCGTTGCTGGCGACCGGCTTGTCGAAGCTGAAGCCCTTGCTGCGCAGCCGCTTGCGGTCGATGCCGCCCTTCACCAGGTAGTCCTCGACGGCCTTGGCGCGGCGGTTCGACAGGTCGAGGTTGTAGTCGTGGCTGCCGCGGTTGTCGGTGTTGCCTTCGATCATGACGGGGCCGACCTCGGGGTGCTCGCGGAGCACCTTCACCACGTCGTCGAGCAGCTTGTACGACTGCCGCTGGATCACGGCCTGGCCGGTCTCGAAGAGGATGTTGCCCTTGATGCGGATGCGGTCGGACTCGAGCGTGACCTGCTCGTCCTCGGGCACCGGGCAGCCTTCGGTCTCGGCGGGGCCGGGCTCGTCGGGGCACTTGTCGACGTTGTCGGGGATCTGATCGCCGTCGCGGTCGGGGCAGCCGTCGTAGTCGGAGGGGCCGGGCTGGTCCTTGCAGCCGTCGAGGTGGTCGGGGATGCCGTCGCCGTCGGAGTCGGGGTCGGGCTCCGGGCAGCCGTCGTCGTCCTGGTACCCGTCCTTGTCCTCGGGGGTGTCGGGGCACTTGTCGAGGCTGTCGGGGATGCCGTCGCCGTCGCGGTCCGACTCGGGAACGAACTCGTAGCGGATGCCGCCGGCGAGCCGGAAGGTCTCGCGGCCGTACCCGTTCTGGATGGCGAGGCCGCGGCCGACGGTCAGCTGCGCGTGCCAGGACCGCGCGAAGCTCGAGCGCGCGCCAACCAGCAGCTCGAAGGGCGTCTTGAGCGCCTCGGCCTGCGCGGAGGTGAAGGGCGCCTCCGCGGGGGTGGAGATGCTCACCTCGGCGAGGATGCGGTTGAGGGTGGTGCGGCCGATGTCGGGGAGCGCGACGTGCAGGCCGCCGCCGAGCACGAATTCCTGGCCGACGTAGAGGTTGAGGAACTGCCCCGGGTAGGTGCGCAGGCGCCAGCCGACGTTGCCCATGAAGCGCAGGGGGCCGAGCACGCGTTCCACCGCGGCGCGCGGCGCGAAGACCACGCCGTTGTCGCCGAGGAAGCTGCCGCCGTCGCCCAGGGGCAGCCGCACCTCGAGGACGCCCGCGACCGCGATGGGGAAGTCCTTCTGGCTGAGCGCCATGACGCGGGCGAAGAAGCGCCAGTCGCCCAGGCCTCCGGCGGCGGGGTCGGCCTGGTCGACGAAGCCCTGGTCGCGCAACAGGCTGAAGCCGGAGCGCTGGTAGAGCGTGAAGGGCAGGTCGGCGGCGAGCTCGAGCCGGGAGAAGGGCTGCCACGCGCCGTGCAGGTGGAGATCGAAGCGGTACGGCAGCAGGTCGCCGAGGCGCTGGCTGGCGAGCTTGAGCGACAGGATGCCGACGTTGAAGTCGATGACCGCGCCGAAGGCGTAGCTGCCCTTGGCGGGGAGCTCGGCCCCTTCGAGCGCCAGGCCCGAGTTCAGCGTGGGCGTGAGCTTGTTGGGGACGAGGTCGAAGCCACGCGAGAAGGGAGCGTTCTGCGCCAGCGCAGGCAGTGCGATCAGAGCGGCGATGATCGTGGCGCAGCGCATGGGCGCGGGAGAGTCCCCCCTCCCGCGCTTATACCCTGCGCTCACCCGTGGCCCAAGAAACGGCCACGGGCCATCGTCACGGGAAGGCGGTGCAGGCCGTCTGGCCGGCGGAGAACGTGGTGCAGCGGTCGAGGCAGCCCACGGTGCCGCACGGGTAGCAGCAGTGGAGCCCCTGCTTGCAGCTGCCGTCGTTCCCGCTGGTGCACAGGTCACCTTCGTTGCCGGGGGCGAAGTGGAGAATGGTGTCGTTTCCGCCCACCGCCCAGATGTCGTCGGCGGCGGTGCCGTGGATGGCGAAGAGGAATTCGCCGGTCGGGCTGGGGACGAACGACCAGCTGGTCCCGTCGAAGTGCGCGAGCTTGCCGTAGGTGCCCACGGCCCACGCGTTGTCCGGGCCAGAGCCCCAGATGCCGGTGAAGATGCCCGAGGCGAGCTCGCCCCACGGCCCCAGGGTGACGGTGGTCCAGGTGGAGCCGTCGAAGTGGTGCAGGGTGCCGCCCTGGCCGCCCACCCAGAGGTCGTTCACGCCGCGCTGCCAGATGGCGCTGGTGACGGCGCCCGGGGGCGCGGGCAGCAAGGTCCACGCGCTGCCGTCGTAGTGGACGACCGAGCTCAGCTGCATGGTGGCGTAGACGTCGTTGGAGGCGCGGCCGTGAATGCCCTGGGCTTCCTTCTGCACGGGCGAGGCGGCCGACGACCAGGTCTGTCCGTTCCAGTGCCACAGGCGAGCGCTCTGACTGTTGCCGCCGACGACCCAGATGTCGGCGCTGTTGAACCCGAAGATGCCGTTCTGGTTCTGGGCGGTGACGTTGGGCAGCGTCTCGCCGGTGGCGCCGGAGCTCGTCAGGCGGAGCACGGGGTCGCCGCTGCGGATGATGCGGGTGTTGTTCACCGCGGAGGCCCAGACGCCGGTGTAGCCGCCGGTGCCGTTGAAGGCCTCGGTCAGCACCTGGCTGCCGGTGAAGCGCCGGACGACGCCGTCGTCACCGACGGCCCGCATCTCGCTGCGGTTCGTGGCGAAGACGGCGCGGAGGAACTTGGGAGGCTCGCCGAGGCTGTGGCGGATGACCGACCAGTGGCCGCCGGCGACCGCGCCGCCGCCCTGACCACCGCCCGCGCTGCCGCCGCCCTGGCCGCCGCCGACCGAGCCGCCGCCCT
>JAIBBQ010000014.1 GCA_019694595.1 Myxococcaceae bacterium | reverse complement strand
CAGCTCCGGCACCGTGCCCTTGGGCTTCGCCTCGCCGCCGCCGCCGCCGCTGCTGCGCCCGCCGCCGCGCTCGCGGTGGGCCTTGCGCTCGCCGCCGCGGGACTCGCCGTGCCCGCCGCGCGCGTTGGTGCGCGGCAGGTAGAGGAACTCGTCGCAGGCGCGCACGAAGAAGGGGCTGGTCGCTTCCTTCACCGCGAGGCCGATGACCCGCTTGTCGTTCTCGCGCAGCTTGTTGGCGAGCGGGCAGAAGTCGCTGTCGCCGGACGCGATGACGAAGGTGTCGATGTGCTGGCGCGCGTAGTTGAGCTCGAGCGCGTCGATGACCAGGCGCATGTCGGCGCCGTTCTTGCCCGCGCGGGTCGACGGCGGCACGTCGACCAGCTCCACGCCGGCCTCGTGCAGGCCGGCCTTCGCTTCGCGGAAGCGCGACCAGTCGCAGTACGCGCGGCGGAAGATGACCTTTCCCCGCTCGAGCAAGAGGTCGAGCGAGGGGCGCAGGTCGAAGTTCGACGGGCTGATGCCCGTGTTGGTGACGAGGTTCTCGAAATCGATGAAGAGGGCGATCCGCCGCTCGGTTCCAGTCATCCGTTATTCGGGAAGCGGCTGCGGCCCGGGAATGATGCCCGCGATGTCCGGGTCGACGTCGCCCGGCTGGCGCGGCGGGCGGTTGGCCTTCTCGAGCTTGCGCGATTCCCGCGCCGCGTCCTTCTTCTGCCGGTGCTCCAACCGGGCCTGTTCCTTCTGCCGCTTGGTGGACTTGACGTTCATCGACATGGGAAGCCTCGCAGTGGTGTGAGCCTGAAGAACGAACGGCTGGCCTTATACCGAAATTGCGCTCGGTTCCCAGCGCGCGGGTTCTCCACCTTGACGGCGGGTGGGGCTTTGTCCTACACGCGCCGACATCAAACGCAGGTCTCGGGAAACAGGGCGAAAATCATGAAGCGTATCATCGTGTTGTTCGCGGTCGTGGCGGGCGCCTGTGCGCCCAACGCGTCGTTCCTCGAGGAAGCCGACGAGGCGAACGACACCGTCGACACCACCGGCCAGAAGTTCTCGAGCGCGGTGGGCACGCTGATGAACTTCCAGTTCGAGGCCACCCTGTGGACCGCGGGCACCGTGTCGAGCTTCGGGGCGCGCTCGGCCATCGACGAGCAGATGCTCTTCACCATCGGGCACCTGAACGCGGACAAGGCGGTCGGCCGGCTCGACCGCATCAAGATCTCCAACGTGCGCACCGTGGCCGAAGGCACCGGCACCCGCATCACCTACACGGTGCTGCTGCCGGTCTCGTGGGGCAGCCAGACCTCGCTGCCGTCGACCTACGCCTTCACCTTGCCGCGCGCGGTCGACGCCACCGGCATCGAGGCCTTCACCGAGAAGTACAAGGGCAAGTGCGTGGACTTCGGCGCGCACGACGTCGACTCGGGCAGCATCTGGTACTACTACCGGCCGCGCACGAGCGGCTGCGCGCTCGCCGAGACCGACGTGGTGCGCTTCACCGCCACCGCCACCAAGTCGAACGAGAACACCACCGGCAAGTACCCCGAGTACGGCAAGGTCTGGGAAGACGGCGCGCTGCGCGTGGTCGCCATCTTCGGCAAGTACGAGGACGGGGCCACCACCACGCAGGACGCGGGCATCGCGGGCTTCAACGCCTTCATCCGCGCGATGAAGACCGAGCTGCGCGCGTATTCGGTCACCACCACCCCGGCGGTGCTGCCCGACAGCCCCGGCGTCAGCACGCCCGACGTCACCTTCACCGCCACGCTGCCCAACGGCAAGCAGGTGGTGGTCACCGCGCTGCTGGTCGACAACGTGAGCACCGCGGGCGCAGCGTTCGACCGCCGCTACGAGGGCCTGAGCACCCGCGCCGACCTCATCGTCTACAACGGCCACGCGGGCCTCGGTCAGAACGTGCGCGCGCTCTCGCGCAAGGGCCGCTTCGTGGCCGGCCAGTACGCCATCTTCTTCATGAACGGCTGCGACACCTTCGCCTACGTCGACGGCTCGCTGGCGCAGGACCGCGCGCGGCTGAACCCCGACGACCCCACCGGCACCAAGTACATGGAGATCGTCACCAACGGCATGCCGGCCTTCTTCTCGTCGATGCCCGGCGCGACGGTGGCGCTGATGAAGGGGCTGCTCAAGACCGACGCGCCGATGACCTACCAGCAGATCTTCCAGTCGGTCGACCGCAACCAGGTGGTGATGGTCACCGGTGAAGAGGACAACGTCTTCACCCCCGGCAACGTGACGCCGTCGTGGGCCGGGCTCAACGAGAACGTCACCGTGGCGAAGGCGCAGGAAGCCCGCTTCCAGACGCCGGTGCTCCCCGCGGGCAGCTACCGCTTCGCCATCTCCGGCACCGGCGACGCCGACCTCTACGTGCGCGACGGCGCGGCGCCCACCACCACCACGTACAGCTGCCGCCCGTACCAGAACGGCTCGAGCGAGCAGTGCGTTCTGAATCTCACCGCCCCGACCAGCATTCACGTGATGGTGCGCGGCTACGCGGCGAGCTCGCAGGTCACGCTCACCGGTCGCGCGCAGTAAAGCGAATCTGGAAGCACCCGTTGCGCCGCGCGCCACACAGTGTGCGCGGCTGTCGCACGGCGGCGCCTGAAGAAATTTCTCGACGGCAGATCTCGCTCCCCTGAAACTCCGCGCCTCTTTTGAGGCGCGCGGTCCGTTTGGGGAGGAGTTCTCGATGATGCGTCTACGTCGGAGCGCGGTTTCAACGGCGCTCGTGTGCGGTGTGCTCGGCTCGGCGGTGTTCTGGGCCTGCGGCCCGGCCTTTCCGGACCAGGTGAACGGGAAGTTCGACTTCACCAAGGACGCCTTCCTCTTCAACAACTTCGACGACAGCGTCGGTGGCGCGACGGTCGACGCCACGCTCGCCGCGCGCATGTTCGGCGACCAGGCGGTGTGCCTCACCGGCGCCGGCGCGACCTGCCGCCCGCGCGCCGCGGCGCAGGTGTGGCTCGACGACGTCAACGCGCAGATGACCTTCGGCCACAGCGAAGGCATGGCGGTGCTGTCGCTGCTGATGTCGCTGGGCAAGGTGAACCCGAACGACTTCGGCGGCGCCAACGCCGCGGCGCTCTCGCTCGACAAGGGCGCGCTGCGCGCCGAACTCGCGTACTGGGCCGCCACCCAGAAGCTCCAGGCCGCGCACGCCAAGGACAAGAAGCTCGGTGCGCGCGACGCCTTGGCCTTCCTCGCCACCGCGCTCCCCGACGCCAACGAAGGCTGGCGGCTCTTGCTGTCGCAGCGCGACGCGACCGGCTTCCACGCCGGCCACGCGGTGGTGCCGTTCGGCTACTTCCGTGGCACCGAGAAGGGGCAGTACTTCATTCGCATCTACGACCCGAACTTCCCCGCCGAGGAGCGGCGCATCGAGGTCAACGCCGAGACCAACAGCTGGAAGTACGAAGGCTCGCCCGATCCGACGAAGCCGCGCTCGTACGAAGGCACCGCAGACAACGGCAACCTCCTCTACTTCTCGCCGGTGACCGCCCGCATGGGCACCTTCACCGCGCCGTTCACCGACGGCTTCTCGGCGTCGGCCTCGGGCACGCTCTACGTGGAGGGCGACGGCGCGAAGGTCGGGTTCCAGAACGGCGAGCTCATCGAGAATGGCGGCCTCGCGCTGCCGGGCGCCGCCGACTGCTTCTGCAAGGCGCCCACCGGCATCACCAACGTGATGGTCGCGGGCAACGGGGCGAAGACGGTCAGCGTGGGCGCCGACGCCGGCACCGTGTACGCGATGAGCTCCACCGTGGCGGCGAAGGTCGAGCCCCAGGGCGCAGCCTCGGTGACGGTGGACCCGGCCGCGAAGACGGTCACCTACAACTCCACCTCCGACGCCGGCACCACCATCATCACCACCACCAAGAACGCCGACGGTTCCGAGACCACGGTCACCGTCACCCTGGACAAGGCCGCGACCGGAGTGACCGTCGACGCCAGCGACCCCAAGAACGTCAAGGTCACCTGCGACGTCACCACCTCGACCACCAACGTGCACGTCACCACCGCGGTGACCAAGCCCGATGGGTCGACCACCACCACCAACGCCGCGGGCACCACGATGGGCGGCAAGGACGTGGCCTTCACCGTCGACGCGGTCGCCGGCACGGCCACGGTCAACAACAACGTCAACTACGCGGTCTGTCTCAACGGGAAGAAGGACCCCATGGAGACCGACGTCGACTGCGGCGAGTTCTGCCACGGCCAGGTCGAGCACGACGGAGACGGGCGCTGTGTGTTGAACAAGAAATGTAGCAAGGCCGCCGACTGCAGCTACACGGCGGCCAACGGGGTCGGTGCCGCCATCGACGCGCCGGGCGACTGCTTGAACGGCACGTGCGTCGCGGTGAGCTGCAGCGACGGGCGCAAGAACGGCATCGAGGTCGACGTCGACTGTGCGCCGGGTTACCGCTACTGCCTCTGCTCCGAGAACCAGGCCTGCACCATCATGGCCGACTGCAGGTCGGGGCTCGACTGCTACGGGCCCGACGGTGGCTCGTCCGGCGGCCGGCCGCTCGGGGCCACCGGCAGCTGCCACGCGGCGACGCCGCACACGCTCACCGTGATCGGGGCGGCGAGCGACGCGCCCATCGCGGTGCAGGTGTCGCTCGACGGCCAGAAGCCGTACCTCATCACCGACCTCGGCGCCGCCGGTGGCGCCGCGCTCACGCGGTCGGTGAGCGCCTACCAGCAGGTGGTGATGACCTTCGCGCCCGGCTTCCAGAGCCGCTCGTACTGCACCTTCGACAACGCCGACTCGCAGGGCCGCTGGGTGTGGGACCGCACCTCGGCGCCGTCGAACGTCAACAACACGCTGCGGTGCAAGCGCGCCTACGCCAAGGTGTCGTTCCGCACCAACGGCAGCGCGTGCCCGGCGGAGGTCGACTACCGGTCTGACGCCGGCTTCGTGGTGACCGAGTACCGGGTGAAGTCGCCGAGCATCACCATCGCCTCGCTGCACCCCGGCATCTCGGTCGAGAACTACAACACCACCATCGTCAACCGCAGCTTCGACGTGCAGACCGGCGGCGTGTCCATCACCGGGCTGTACGACGGTGGCACCGCGTACTCGCTCACCATGGGCGCGCCGTCGATCGGCGCGGGTTACTTCCCCACGTACAGCGAGCAGCGCGCGCGCGACTTCGTGGCCACCCTGCCGCCGCCCAAGAAGTGGCGCTACGCCTGTCAGATCGATTCGCCCACCACCGGCGTCTTCGGCAACGACGTGGTCGCCAACGTGAGCTGCACCTGCACGGTGGAGCCCGACGGCGGCTTCCCCGCCATCGACGGCGGCAGCGACGCCGGGGCCACCGACGCCGGCAAGACCGATGCGGGCTCCGACGCCGGCGCCAGCGACGCGGGCGGCAACGACGCCGGAAACACCGACGCCGGTCCCAAGGACGCGGGCTTCGATGCGGGCTTCGACGCCGGGGTCGACGCGGGCCCGCAGGACGCCGGCAGCGGCCCGCTGTGCACCACCGACAGCGACTGCGCCACGGGCGCCGACTGCTACTGCGGCGACACCTCGGGCAACTGCGCGGGCAACTCGGGCCACTGCGGCGCCGGGAAGTTCTCGAGCTCCACCCCGACCACCGACGGCGTCGCCGCGTCGGGCACCTTCACCGTGCCCACCGGCTGCTCCCAGGTGCGCGTCGACGCGTGGGGCGCCGCAGGAGGCACGGGCCAGCAGAGCTTCATGGGCTTCCCGATTCCGCAGCTCGGTGGGGCGGGCGGTTACGTCACCGGCATCCTCAACGTCACCCCGGGCCAGAAGTTCACCGCCTGGGTGGGCAACGCCGGCGACGTCTCGTCGCTCGGCAGCGCCGTCGACGGCCTGGGCTCGTACCTGGGCACCGTGACCAACGGCGGCAAGGGCGACGGCACGGCCGGCAACGACACCGGCGGCGGCGGCGGCGGGCTCACCAGCCTCCTGCACGCGACGGCCGGAGGCAGCCAGCTCAACGCGCTGGTGGTGCCGGGCGGCGGCGGCGCGGGGTCCTCTCAGCCGGGCAAGCCGGCGGGTGACACCGGCTCGGGCGACCTGAGCACCCGGCCCGGCGGCGACGCGGCCGGTGGCTCGACCGCGGGCGGCGGCGGGGCAGGTGAGAAGGGCGGCTCGGCCGGCATGTCGGCGATGCCCGGGCTCGGCGGCAGCTTCGGCCCCTTGCCGTCGGGCTTCACCTCGACGCCGGGCGACCTCCAGGGCAACCCCGGAGGCAACGGTACCGAGGACTACATCAACTTGTGCGCGGGGAACGCCGGCAAGGGCGTCACCGCTGGGTCTGCCGGCAATGGGTGCGTGGTCGTGAGGTGCCTGCCATGAAGATGACGATTCGCGGTTCGCTGGTGGTGCTGGCGGCGGTGGTTGCCGGGTGCGACGGCGCCGGCGGCGCCGACTCGACGCGGCAGGGGCTGGCGATCTCCTCGTGCCCGGCCGGCATGGTGCCGTGGGACTTCTACAAGTTCCCCACCGGGCTCGACGACCAGTCGCTCCGCCGCCTGCAGGGCGACGCCGGCATCAACGGCGCCCGCTCCGAAGAGAGCAACTACGTCATCGTCAAGTCGGCCACCTGCACGCCTCCGGGCAAGGCGGCCATCGACGTCACCGACGACGTGAAGAAGTACTGCTCGGCCAAGAACTGGGAGTGCGCGGGCACGAAGGACTCCTACGCGGTGATGTTCGACCGCGCGAAGTGCAACGGCAGCCGGATCACGGTGACGTACGGCTGCGCGCGCGAGACCGCGGACCACACCGCCGACTACGCCCAGGTCCTCTGCTCGCCCCGCACCGAGCAGAAGCTCGCCTGCGTGCCGGCCAATTGCTACGGCCACACGCGCCGCACCTCCGAGCTGGCCTGCGCGCCCGACCTCATCAAGGTCGCGGAGCCCAAGGACACCATCAAGGTGCTGGTGGACTCGCTCGAGCGCCCGCTCCAGGACCCGTCGCGCGACTCTCCCGACGCGTACTCGGGCGCGGCAGGCGCGCGGGTCATCACGCTCGACCAGGACCAGATGTACCACCTCAAGGGCGCGGTCGAGACCCAGGGTGCGGTGTCGCCGCAGCAGCTGCTCACCCTGTGGTTCAAGAGCACCGTCGCCAAGCCGGGCAACGCCGGGGCCTCGATGGACATCTTCCGGTGCTTCCTGGGCCGCATCGATCTCAAGAAGCGCAAGGCGGTGAAGACCGCGAGCGGCTGGTCGGTGCCGTTCGACGAGTTCCTGCGCGTGCCACCGGAGTGCAACGACGGGGCGCGGTTCAGCTCGGCCGTTCAGTCCGCGTGGAGCGCCGCCGGCTACGACGCCTCGGGCGCGGGCTCGGTCACCACCGCGCTGTCCACCGAGCTGATGGCGTCGTACGACCTCGAAGGCAACGCCATTCTCACGTCGGGCTCGGTGACGGAAGAGAACACCTGCGCGCCCAACCCCATCGACTTCTTCTACAACTACGAAGCGAAGGCGCACCGCAGCTACGACTACTACTCGCAGACCCAGGTGCCGCTGGACCACCGGGGCCGCTCGCCCGGCAAGACGCCTCCGGTGCTGTTCAACACCGTCCCCGCGAACCTGGTCGCCGTGACCGGCGTCGAGGTGCCGGTGCTGGAATACAAGGTCAACAAGGCCGGCCGCGCGCGCGGTTCCATCGACGCCACGGTGGTGATGGCGCTCTCGGGGCCCGATTCCGAGACCTGGGGCCGCTTCCTCCAGACCAAGACCGACCGGTTCAAGGGCTCGAGCTTCTACGACGAGTACCCGAAGAAGCAGTTCGAGATGACCCGCGACGTCTCATCGCAGGGTCGGAAGATGGCGCTCGCTTCCTCGGTCGTGAGCCCGGTGTTCCCGATCGGGGCGTTCGACGGCTCGAAGATCACCGCGCTGGTGCCGGTGCCCGACCCGGCGAAGCTCGATGCGAACGGGCAGCCGGTGCTCGATTACACCGCCATGGTCTCGGTGCCCGAAGAGGCGCTGGGCATCAAGTTCGACGGATCGCTGAGCGAGACCGGCGCCAACGCGCTGATGCGGGTGCGGATCAACAGCAAGGTCCGCTCGGCGCTCTTCGACAACAAGAAGTACCCGCTCGTTCCCGGCAGCACGGTCACCTACGTGTTGCAGGTCTGCGGCCAGAACGAGGTGACCGAGGACTTCGACATCTCCATCGATGCCAGTTACACGCTCACCTACAACGGTGAGTACAAGGGGCTTCAGGACAACAAGTTCAAGTACGTGAAGCACGCCCGGGTCGCTCCGGCGGACCCGGCGAAGAGCTTCAACGGAAAGTTCGACCCCACCGCGGTGAATCTCCTGCCTGATGGGGCCGCGTCGAACCTGAAGGTCGCCAAGAACAACTGCGCCACCAGCCCGGTGTTCACCTTCAAGGGTGAGAACATCGTGGTGCCGATCGCCGAGGTGGACGACGGCGACGGCGACGCGAGCGACCTGCAGCCGACGACCAGCGGTGACCCGTCGAAGCTGGAAGGCACGTTCAACTCCGACACCACCCAGGACTGCGTGGGCGCTCGCTGCGAGACCACCACCGACCAGAACCTGGGCGGCACCGACGCGCCCATCAAGGCGACGGTGCTGTCGATCGTCGGCGATCAGGAAGAGGACGACACCTCGAACAAGTTCTCCACCACCTTCAAGATGTTCGGCTTCGACGTGCTCGACACCGCCGAGAACGGCGAGGTGAAGGAAGTCGAGACGGTGCTCACCATCAGCCCGAACTACGAGGCCATCGCCAAGGCGTTCGGCAAGCCGTTCCCCGCCTTCAAGATCGAAGGCAAGCGCGTCTCGGCGTCGGTCAACGGGCTCAGCGTGGGCTTCGAGTACAAGATCCCGGTGACCTACCCGCCGCTGATGGGCGAGCTCATCTTCGGCGTCGGTGCCGGCGCGGGCATGAACATCGAGGTGTTCCACAAGTACAACCCGAAGGTGGAATCGAAGTGCGCCACCACCAAGGCCGACGGCACCCAGGCCGACGGCTGCCCCGACCCGGTGCTCAAGATCCCCGACACCTCGTTCCTGCAGGCGCGCTCGCTCTGCTACTTCCTCGGCGGCCGGCTGATGGAGCCGCGGACCCAGGCCGACGCGGACAAGATCCGCTCGGTCATCCCGGCGGACACCGAGACCTGGATCGCGGCGCAGGTGGGCAACGAGTACCAGAACAAGTCCGACTGCGCGACGAACTGGAACAGCTCGGCCTGCCAGAGCGGCCATTCGCAGTACTTCCGCTGGCTGAGTGACTCGGCGAACTTCAAGCGCTCCCGCAACTTCGGCGCCTTCGAGGACTACGAGACCACACTCCCGCAGCTGGGCGGCCAGAAGGTGTCGGTCGACTCCCCGCTGCTGCAGAAGCCGGTCGACAGCGCGGTCACGCTCCAGAACAACACCATGCGCATGCGGAGCATGAGCGAGTCGCACCCGGCCGCGTGCATTCGCCCGCTGCTGTCCAAGGGCACCTCGCACGAGGTGGGCATCAAGCTGAACGTGGTGGCGGCGGCCGGCTTCTCGGTGGCCTTCTGCGTGCCCAGCGACGAGCTCGGGGTGTGCCTCGAAGGCTCGATGAACCTCATCGAGGCCAAGCTGACCCCCGGCGTCAGCGTCACCCACACCAAGGTGAGCAACAACGCCGGCCTGTCGGCGAGCCAGACGAAGTTCGGGGCCAAGGTGACCTGGAGCGTTCACCTGCTCAGTGGCGCGCTGGAGATCAAGGTGGTGACGCCCCTCCTCGGCATCTCGTACACGCTGTTCGAGTACGAGGGCTTCAACGAGGGCGAAGGCACGCTGACCGAGTTCGAGTACGACTTCAAAGACTTCCCGGTGGGGTTCTGATGAAGACGCGCATTGGCATGGTGGTGGGTGGTGCGCTGCTGCTGGGCAGCGGCGCGGCGGTCCTCGCGCTCCGTGGTCCGAGCGAGGCGCCGCGGGAGACGCCCGAGGTGGGGGGCGCGCCGAGCGCGGCCCAGGCCGCGGCGCCGCTCCAGGCGTCGCGCGTCGCGTGCCGGTTCGAGCCGGGGCAGACGCTCTCCTACGCGGCGGGTCTGGAAGCCGAGCTGCACCACGAGACTCCGGGGCTCAACCTGCCCGCGCACGCCAAGGCCGACCTCACGGGCCGGCTGGAGCTCGAGGTGCTGTCGTCCACCGAGGAGGCGGCGACGCTGGTGGCGAAGGTGACGCTGGCGCCCAAGGCGACCCAGTCGTTCTTCGACGTGAAGGCGTTCCGGGCGCCGTTCCTGGTCACCATCGACCGCGCCTGCCAGCTGCAGGCCTTCGCGCGCTGGAAGCCGGCGGCCGAGCAGGTGGCGCGCACCCAGCAAGCGCTGCTGTGGGACGCGCAGTTCCGCCTCGGCGTGCGTGAGCTCGGGGTGAAGGACTCGAGCGGCATCGCGGCGGCGACCCAGGCGTCGAAGGGGGACCTCCTGCAGCGTTCCCTCGACGGGTACCGGTCGACCTGGCCGGGCGAGCCTGCCGACCTGAAGGTCGAAGGGCGCATGACCGTCGACCTGGGGCCCGGCCCCTGGTTCGAGTCGTTGGACTCGAGCCGCGCCCAGCTGGCGACCAAGCTGTCGAACCGTTCCAGGCTGCTGCTCAAGCGTGACGCGGCCGAGGTGGCCTTCGCGCCGGCGGAGCGCGACCAGGGCAACTACGTCTGGGGCGACCTCCTCACCCGGCAGCCCAAGCTCGAGCTGGTGGCGCGGCCGTTCACCCGGTTCGACCGGGAGCGCCAGGAGCGGGTGGCCCCGCTGACCTTGCCGCAGGCGCTCGACGCCTTCGTCGCCAAGCAGTCGGCCGGCGGCGGCACGATGGACAAGTGGCCTGACCTCTCGGCCTACTTCGAGGTGCACCCCGACGCGATCAAGCCCGCGTACTCGAAGTACCTCAAGGGCGAGCTGCCGCCGAGCTCGGCGGGCGACTTCTTCCTCGCGCTCGGCAAGACGCGCAACGACGAGGCGCGGGAGCTGCTCCTGGCCATCAAGCGCGACGACGGCGCGGTGATGATGGACCAGGTCCGCGCGATGTTCGCGCTGGTGACCCGCACCGACGTGGGCCCGGGCCTGGCCCAGGAGCTCGCCGCCGACGTGCACCGCCACGTCGCGCGCGGGAACCACGACTCCGACTTCCTCGCCGGGGAATCGATGCTCGCGCTGTCCACCATGAGCGGGCTGCGCAACGACACCGACGTGGCGCACACCACCCGCGAGGCGCTCACCAGCGTGCTGAGCAGCCAGGGCGAGACCACCCACCCCACCCACGTCGCGCTGCACGCCATCGGCAACACCGGCGACCTGACGCTCCTGCCGGTGGCCGACCGGTTCCTCGCGTCGGCCGACATCGACACCCGCAAGGCGGCGGTGCACGTGTTCTCCCGCATGCCGCCGGCGGCGACCGACGCCACCGAGGTGGAGCTGCTCAAGCGCGAGACGAGCCCCTTCGTGAAGAAGGAGATGTACCGGGTCTTCCAGCAGCAGCACGTCGACATGCAGCAGGGGGCGAGCAAGGAGCTGGTCGATCAGACCCTGTCCGAGCTGCGCAGCACCAAATCGGCGTACACCCGCCGCAACATGGTGTTCTTGATCGCCCAGAGCGCGGTGAAGGACGAGCCCGAGACCCGCAAGGCGCTGGTGGAACACGCGCGCTGGGAGCGGGCGAAGGGCACCCAGGTGCTGAACCAGTTCGGCACCATCCTCACCCGGGAAGAGCGTCTGGAGGTGTTCCGATGAGCGCGCGCAGGCAGCTGTCCACGGTGGGGGGCGGCATGGCCGCGGTGCTGGCGAGCGCGCTGCTGGCGTGCGGCGGCTCGCCCAAGGCGCCCGACCTCATCACCCGCGACCTCCCCGCTGGCGAGGTGGGCCCCAACGTCACCAAGGTCATGCCCACCGACCCGCTCGCGGCCGGCGGCGGCTTCCTGGACGCGGGCTGCTGTGTGGTGCGTTTCGCGCTCCCTCACGAGACGGACCAGGTCGACGCCCGCCTGGTGCTGCCCACCGGCAAGTACCCGATGGACGACTTCGACGCCGGCTACTGGTCGGGCATCGCCTGCCTGCCGCCGAGCGCGAATTACTTCTACTTCGAGGTCGGCTACCCCACCGACGACCTCGACAGCGGCACGCTCCTCTACGTCGAGCGGGTGAACGACGCGCTCCCGGTGCAGACGGGCACTCCGTATGCCGACCAGGTCAACGTCTTCGAAGCGCCCGACGGCGGCGTCTGCGGCGGCATCGACGCGGCGAAGTACCTCTCGCTCCCCGACGCGGGCTGAGGCGGCCAGGTGGCCAAGCTCAAGCTCACCGACATCACCAGGGGCGCCGCGCTGCTCAAGAAGGCCATCGACAAGGCCGACCTGAACGCCGACGGCGCGGTGCGCACCAGCGACCTCGAGAAGCTGCGTCAGCACCTGCAGACGCCGCAGAACTCCCGCGGCAACTGGTGGACCAAGGACGACGACGCCTCGCGCCTCTACTACGCGGTGCGCGGCGCGGCGGAGTTCGCCACCCGCCTGTCGGGCAGCCGCGAGGTGCGCGACGTCAAGGCGGCCGTGGAAGAGCTCAAGACGCGCGCCCGCGCGGCGGACACCGACGGCGACGGCTTCCTCGAGGACGCCGAGGTGAAGAAGCTGCGCAACGTGAGCGACAAGTCGTTCCTCGCCTTCGTCGCTGCGTACAAGGGCCGCACCAGCGCCGACCTCGACTTTCCCGAAGTGAAGCCGGCGCGCGCGCCGCGCTTCGACTGGAAGGGGACGCCGGCCGAGGTCACCCAGTCGCTGCTGGACGCGTGCTCCAAGCGCTCCAACGACAACTTCTGGCCCGGCAACGGCAAGCCTTCCCGGTACAACCTGGGCGTCGACGAGGCGAAGGCCATGGTCGACGCGCTCCAGCCGCTCTACCGCAACCGTCAGCAGGCGGTGCTGCGCGAGCTCGCCCGGCGCTCGAGCTCCAGCGACTTCGGCTGCGTGGCGCCCACCGACGCGGCGGCCAAGGTGCTGCAGACGCTCGCCACCTCGCTCGGGCTCACGCTGACCTTCGGTCAGCCGGCGGCGCCCACCTTCGACCCCTGGTGAGCGACCGAATCGGCGGGCGCGTGCAGTTCGCGCTCACGCCCGGTCGAAAGGCCGGGTAACGATCGCCTCGCGATGCTCCCCACCTTCGACGCGCTGCTCTCGGCCCGCGGCCGCCGCGTGCTCCTGGGCAAGGATCCGGCCCTCACCGGCATCCTGAAGACGGGCAAGCGCTTCGTCGCGGTGCCGGGGCTCTTCAGCCCCGCGGGGTGCCGCCGCGTGGTCGAGGTGCTGGAGCGGAACCTCGCGCCCCACCTCTCGCCGATGGACGAGCCGATTCCTCCGCAGACCATCTTCGGCATGCGCCGCAACTACGAGGAACTCTTGCCCAAGGCGGTGCGCTGCCGCACCGCGCTGCTCGCGTCTTCGCGCGCGCGCTCGAGCCAGGTGGCGAAGGCCATCGGCCTCAGCGGCCTCGTGGGCTCGCCCACCTTCCGCGCGCTGGCCGAGGTGCTCTCGGGGCGCAAGCTGCGCCGCCACTTCGGCACCCAGGTGCTCGCCTACGGACCGAGCGACTACGCCGGGCCCCACACCGATCACCACCCCGAGGAACCCGAGGCGCGTGACGGCTACACCGACGTGCACCTCACCTTCTGCACCCGGGGCGTCGCGGCGCAGACGCTGGTCTACGAGGAACGCGGTCACCTGAGCGCGCAGGCGAGCGTGGCCACCCTGGGCGGCCTCACCGCGTACCGCCTGCCTTTCTGGCACTACACCACGCCGCTCCTCGCGCGCCGCGGCCAGGACGCGCACGCCCGCCGCTGGGTGCTCCTGGGCACCTTCCTCGACGCCCGGGTGAGCGCGTGAGCGTCAAGACCCAGGTCACCGTCACCTGCCCGGACTGCAAGGCGGAGCACCAGCTCGAGCTGGCGCGCAGCCTCAACACCCGCGAGCAGCCCGAGCTCAAGGCCAAGCTGCTCGCGGGCACGCTCAACCTGCTGGTGTGCGGCGCGTGCGGCCGGCGCGCCCCGCTGGAAGGCGACTTCCTCTTCCACGACCCCGACCGGCAGTACTTCTGCCAGGTGGTGGTCGGCGGCGAGCTCAAGATGGAGAAGGCGGCCCGCGACTTCTCGCATTCCGGCGCCACCGGCACGCTGCGTCTGGTGCCGTCGCTCAACGCGCTGGTCGAGAAGGTGAAGCTCCTCGACGCCGGCCTGGAAGACTGGGCGGTGGAGCTCGCCAAGGTGCTGCTGCTGTCGTCGCTGCCGCAGCACGACCTCAACCAGGTGCTGCTGTTCGACGCGGTGGACCGCGCGGCCGCGCTGGTGCGCTGGGTGCTCCCCGGCGCCTCGCAGGGCACGCCGCCGGTGCTCCACAGCGCGCTCGACAAGCTGGTGGAGAGCACCGGCCACTGGTCGAGCCTCGCGCCGGGCAAGGGCGAGCTGCGCATCGACCGGCTGTGGGCGGTCACCGCGCTGTCCAAGGTGGCCCAGGCGTGACGCTCCTGCGCGCTGCCGACGTGAGCCTGTCGTTCGGCAGCCGCACGCTGTTCGACCGCGTCGAGGTGGTCATCGAGGAAGGCGAGCGGGTCGGCCTGGTGGGCCTCAACGGCTCGGGCAAGTCGACGCTGATGCGCATCCTCGCGGGGGAACAGAAGCCCGACACCGGCACCCTGCAGCGCCAGCGCGGCATGCGGTGGACGTACCTGCCCCAGGAGCCCGTCTTCCCGCCCGGCGCCACCGTGGCCTCGGAGGTCGAGGTGGCGCAGAGCGTGCTGCGCGCGGCGCTGACCGAGCACGCCGCGCTGTCCGCGTCGCTCGGCGGCGAGAAGGACCTCGCGCGCCTGGCCGCGCTCGACGCGCAGATCGAACGCCTCGGCGGGTGGGACACCGCGCACCACGCCCGCAAGCTGCTCGACCGGCTCGACGTGAAGGTGTGGGACGCCAAGGTCGCCGAGCTCTCGGGCGGGCAGCGCAAGCGGGTGGCGATCGCCAAGGCGCTGCTGTCGCGGCCCGACCTGCTGCTGCTCGACGAGCCCACCAACCACCTCGACGCCGACACCACCGCCTGGCTCGAGGAAGAGCTCGACGCGCTCTCGGGCGCGCTCCTGCTGGTGACCCACGACCGCTACTTCCTCGACGGGCTGGTCGACCGCATCGTCGAGGTGAACGCGCCGCACACCGCCGACGCGGGCCTCAAGAGCTACCCCGGCACCTACGAGACGTACCTCGAGCAGAAGCTCGCGCACCTCGAGGAGTCCGAGGTGCACGAGCACAAGCGGCAGCGGTGGATCGCCCAGGAAGTCGCCTGGCTGCGCAAGGGCGTGGAGGCGCGGCGCACCAAGTCGAAGGCGCGCATCGAGCGGGCGCAGAAGCTGCTCGCCGAGCGCGGCTTCGTGCGGCCCAAGGTGCCGGAGCTGCAGGTGGCGCAGGCCCCGCGGCTGTCGCAGACGGTCATCGAGGCCAAGGGCGTCTCGCAGGCCTTCGGCGACAAGGTCGTCTTCTCGGGCGTCGACCTCATCGTGCAGCCCGGCGAGCGGGTGGCGTTCCTGGGGCCCAACGGGGCAGGGAAGACCACGCTGGTGCGCACGCTGCTCGGCGAGCTGCCGCCGGCGAAGGGCACGGTGGTGCTCGGGCCGCGCACCAAGGTCGCGTACTACGACCAGCAGCGCCTCGCGCTCGACGACGACGCCACGGTGGCGGACGCGGTGTGGCACGAGGAATGGGTGCCGCTCGGCGACCAGAAGGTGCGCCGCGCCGACTACCTCGACGACCTCGGCTTCCCGGTGCCCAGCCAGCGGGCCAAGGTGAGCTCGCTGTCGGGCGGAGAGCGCAACCGGCTGCTGCTGGCGCGGCTGTTCCTCGAAGGCGCCAACGTGCTGGTGCTCGACGAGCCGACCAACGACCTCGACCTGGTGACGCTCAACCAGCTCGAGCGGCTCCTGCGCACCTTCGCGGGCGCGGTGCTGCTGGTGACGCACGACCGCTACTTCCTCGACAAGGTGGCCACGTCCATCCTCGCGTTCGAAGGCGACGGCAAGGTGGTGCGCTACGAGGGCAACTGGTCGATGTACCAGCGCCTGCGCCCGCGGAAGGTCGAGAGCGCCGCGCCTGCCCCCAAGGCCGCGGCGCCGGCACCGGCCCCGAAGAAGAACACCCGCCTGTCGTACAAGGACCAGCGCGAGCTCGACGGCATGGAAGCGGCCATCGAGGCGGCGGAGGCGAAGAAGGCCGCGCTGGAAGCCGAGCTCGAGCAGCCGGGGGTCGCCACCCAGGCGTCGAAGGTCGCCGAGCTGTCGGCGGCGCTGGAGAAGGCGACCGCCGAGGTCGACCGGCTCTACGCGCGCTGGCAGGAACTCGGCGGCTAGGCGACCGCGCTACAGCTTTGCCTTGAGCCGCATGCCGGCGAGCACGGCGTCGCGGCCGTCGCCGCCCGGGTGCCGGTAGAGCTCGAGGTCGGGCTGCAGGCTCAGGAACCGGGTGAGCCGCAGCTTGTAGAAGGCCTCGACGAAGTACTCGGCGCCGGGGCCGAGGTGCCCGTTGAGCTGCTGCGCGACCGAGAAGTACCCGAAGCCCAGGCCCACGGTGTCGTCGTGCCGCAGCTCGCCGAGGCCGTGCCAGGCGACCGAGCCTCCCGCGTACAGGGCGATGGGCGTGCGGTCGGGCTGGGACCAGGCGAAGCGGGTGATGATGTTGAGGCCTCCCGGGTCGTCGGGGTTCGACGGCGACGAGTAGATGCGCTCGTCGTTCTGCACCAGCACGCCCACGTCGCTGCCGAAGGTGCGGGGAGGCGCCACGTCGGTGAGCTCGGGCAGCTCCACCGACTGGTACCAGACGCCCACGCTGGTGACGCCGCCGTTGCGGTGGTCGGCGCCGTAGCGGTGGCTCACCGCGAGCCCGCCGACGACCGCGAAGCCCGCCCCGGGCTTGAAGGCCGAGTCGAGGCCGCTGCCTGCGACTGGCGAGCCTTCGTAGAGCCCGGCCCTGACGCTCAGCCACTCGAGCGGCTGGCCGATGACCACCGCGCCGAGGCCGGTGCTCGGGTACGACGGGAGCGGCGACGTCGGGTACATGCCGAAGCTGTCGTTGAGGAAGTTGCCGCCGTAGCGGGGCGTGCCGAATTCGCGGTTGGCGTCTTGCTTGCCGACGCGGAACTTGAGCCGCTCGCCGAAGAGCGCCTGCTCGAAGAAGAGCTCGGTGAGCTGGGTGTACGGTGCGCCGGTCTCCAGGTTGCTGATGACGTTGGCGGAGCCGGTGACCTCGTTGATGCCGTCGCCGTGGTTGTTCTGTCCGAGCGCGTAGAACTTTCCGCCCGGCCAGAGCCCGAGCTTCCCGGTGTCGAGCGTGAGCGCCAGGTCCAGGTGGCCGAGCATGGTGAGCGCCCGTTCCTGGTGGGCGAGCGCGGTGGCGTTGGCGAAGAGCTCGGCGGAGTAGATGGCGTCGATGGTGAGGCCGTGGTCGGCGAGCAGTGAGCGCGCGCCGCCCCAGTCGCCGGTGAAGTGCTCGCCCTGGAACCAGGCGTCTTCCGGAGCGCTCGGCGCCTGCTGCCCGAGGACCAGCGCCGCGGCGAGTGCGATGGCAATCACTGAGGAAGGCAGAGCTGCTGCAGGCATCCGGTGAGCAGCAGCAGGCCCAGCGTCAGTGGTCGATGCATTCGCGTGCAGCCTCCGCTTCGACCGTACCAGCGGGCTGCGCCGCCGAGCGCGCTCATTCGCTGCCGTTTCAAGAGGTTGTTCTCCTGAGACACGAAACGCTGCGAAGGCGTGAGCCTCGCCGCCGCGCTCCGGTCACTCACCCGCAGGAGGTGGTCATGGGTCGAGTCACGGGTGCGGTTCCTGCGGTGAACAACGTCTGGCGCGGTCCGGCGGTGGGGCCGGTCACCATTCCCAACGGCAAGACGTTCGGCGGCTCCAAGGCGTTCGAGAAGTTCGTGCTCGCCGGGTGGAAGGACCTGCAAGGCAAGCCGCTCCAGGGCATGCCGGAGATCCAGCTGCCGCCCGGAGGCCGCTTCACCATCCGGCTCGAGCCCCACGCCCGGGGCCGAGCGGAGTGGATGCAGGGGCTCAACAAGCAGTCGCCCTTCACGCTCGAGCCCGCGCCCAAGGGCGGCTACAGGCTGGTCGCCAGCCGGGACCCCAAGGCGCTGGGCAAGACCGACGTGTTCTCGATCCGCGACTTCAAGTTCAAGGCGCACAACGGCGCGCGCGCCCTGGCGGCCTGACCAGGGGCGGTGCGGAAGCGGATGCGCGCGGTCATCGGCGCTGATGCGACGGCCGGCGGGCGGCCGCGAGCGGAGTGCGCGCCACGTCGTGCACCGCGGCCACGAAGGCGTCACGCGCGGCCTCCAGCGCCGGCAGCTCGCCGGAGAGGAAGGCGCCCGCGAAGTTGGTCTCCGACGGCGGCGGCAGCCACTTGGCCAGCGTCACCCCCGCGGTCTTGAGCGCGGCATCGACCGCGATGGTGGCCTCGAGCGGCGGCGCGATGAGGTACGCCATCGGCGCGCCTGGCGTGAGCCCCGCCTGCGGCGCGAGGTAGCGGCCGGTCTCGGAGATGACGTGGGCCAGGAAGCTCGGGTGGCTCCCCACCGGCGCCCAGGTCTGGAAGCGCACCACCGCGAGGTGGCCCTTCAGCGCCCACAGCGCCTCCGCGACGTGGTCCGGGTGCGCGCCGGCGACGATGCCCATCACCTCGCCCGACAGCGGCCCCGACGCGTGCGCGCTCCCCGCGTAGAACGACTGCCCGAAGGTGACGTCGACGTCGGCGAACTTGGTGCAGTGGTCGAGCGCCACGTAGAGCGCGTCGTCCTGGTCGCAGGTGACGAGGCCCGCGCTCCGGTGGCGTGCCGGGTCCAGGCCCAGCGCCTTGCCGAGCTGGGCGTCGACCTGGTCGAGCTGCCGGCACGCGAGCAGCTTGGGCCACAGGTCGGTGAGGCTCACCCGCGCACCACGAGGTCGCGCTGCGGCCGCACCAGGTGCACCCCGCCGCCGCCGGCGTCGAACGTCTTGCGCATCAGCTCGGCGCAGGCGCGCGCCGCCTTCTCGGGCGGCAGGCCCAGCGGGCGCACGTTGGAGATGCAGTTCTTCTCCGCGTTGTCCTGGTTCAGCCGCGGTTTGTACGCGGTGTAGAGGCTCAAGGAGTCGCCGGTGCCCAGCCCGGGCCGCTCGCCGACCAGGATGACGGTGGAGCGCGCCTGGGTGAGCACGCCGATCTCGTCTTGCACGCCGATGCGCGCGTGGGTGACGAAGAGCGGGCGGCCCACCGACAGCCCCTTGGCCGACAGCTCCTTCACCAGCGCCGGCACCAGCGCCTGCCCCTGCCGCAGGATCGCCCACGCCGACAGCCCGTCGGCGGCGATGACCTGCACGTCGACGCCCTTGGTGGCCTCCTTCTCCAGGAGCGCCTTGCTCTCCGCGCTCAGGCGGCGGCCCTTGTCGGGGAAGAGGAGGTAGTCCTCCTTGTCATCGGCCTGGGTGGTGAGCGCAAGCGCGCCGAGCGACGCGGCGAACTCGGGCGGCACCGCCGAATGCACCGCGTCGAGCGCGATGGCGTGCTCCGCGCGGATGCCCACGTAGACCTTGGTGAGGTAGCGCGTGCCGGTGCGGCCCTGCACGATGCGGGCGGGCGTGCTCTGCGCGAGCTTCCTGAGCGCGTCGGGGTCGCGCACCGGCGGCGGCTTCACCACCCGCGGCTTGCAGTTGTCGCCGTCGCAGCACGGCTCGGCGGCCTTGGGGGCATTCGCCTCGGCGCCCTTGGCGAGCGCGTCCTGCACGGCCTGGCGCACCAGGGCCTCGATGGCGGCCTTGTCCATCTAGCGGCCCCCCGCGAAGAGCGACGGGTCGCCCGCGCGCCTGGTGAGCTTGCCGTGGCGCCAGAGGCCGACCGATTCCATCCACGCCTCGAACTCCGGCGACGGCCTGAGGCCGAGCAGCTCGCGGAGCGCCGCGTTGTTGTGAAACGAGGTGGTCTGGTAGTTCAGCATCACGTCGTCGCCGAGCGGGATGCCCATGAGGTAGTTCACCCCGGCCATGGCGAGCAGCATCTCCAGGTTCTCCTGGTCGTTCTGATCGGCGTTGGCGTGGTTGGTGTAGCAGGCGTCGCAGCCCATCGAGATGCCGAGGAGCTTGCCCATGAAGTGGTCTTCGAGGCCGGCGCGGGTGATCTGCTTGGCGTCGCGGAGGTACTCGGGGCCGATGAAGCCCACTACGCTGTTCACCAGGAACGGCGAGTAGCGACGGGCGAGCCCGTAGGCGCGGGCTTCCATGGTGACCTGGTCGGTGCCGTGGTGCGCGTTGGCGCTGAGCGCGGTGCCCTGGCCGGTCTCGAAGTACATCACCTGAGGGCCCTGGGCGGTGCCCTCGCGCTTGGCGAGATCGTACGCCTCGTCGAGCAGCGCCACGCTGACGCCGAAGTTGGTGTTGGCGCCTTCCGAGCCGGCGATCGACTGGAACATGAGGTCGAGCGGGGCGCCGCGCTGCACCGCCGCCATCTGCGCGGTGACGTGGGCGAGCACGCAGTTCTGCGTGGGCACCCGGACCTTGCGCATCAGGTCCTTCACCGCCTTCAAGATGTCGGCGACCTTGTCCACGTCGTCGGTCGACGGGTTGATGCCGATGACCGCGTCGCCGTTGCCGAAGGACAGCCCGTCCTTCACCGCGGCGAGGATGCCCTGCACGTCGTCGAGCGGGTGGTTGGGCTGCAGCCGCGACGCCAGGCGCCCTTCGAGGCCGATGGTGTTGTTGCAGCGGGCGACCACGCGGATCTTCTTCGCCGCCAGCACCAGGTCGAGGTTGGACATCAGCTTGGCGACCGCGGCCGCCATCTCGGGGGTGAGGCCCGGTGAGAGCTCGGCCACCTCGCTGCCCGGCGTGTGGTTGTCGAGGATCCACTCGCGCAGCTGCGCCACCGTCCACCCGCAGACCTTGGCGTAGGCGCGGCGGGCGAGCGGCGCGCCCATCGCGTCTTCCACCACCCGGGTGACCTCGTCCTGCTCGTACGGCACCGACGGGTTCTCGCGCAGCTCCTGCAGGGTCACGTCGGCCAGCACCAGCTTGGCCGCCGCCATCTCCCGCATCGAGCGCGCGGCGAGGCCCGCCTGCACGTCGCCCGAGCGGGGCTCGTTGGCGCGCGCCAGCACGTCCTTCAGCGAAGGGAAGGTGAAGTGCTCGCCCTGGACGCGGGTGGTGAGCTGCACGAGGGCCCCGGTCGTAGGCCCTCCCAGCGAAAGGGACAAGGGCCGACCGAGGTGGGGCGCGCTACCCCGTCTTGCCCTGGAAGCGCAGGTAGTCGCGCGCGGTGGTGCGCGGGTCTTCCACCATCGGCAGGTGACCGATGCCGTCCATCACCCGCAGGGTGGCGCCGGGGATGCCGCGCTGGAAGACCGGCCCGCCCGACGGGTCGAGGATGCGGTCCTGCGCGCCCCAGACGACGAGCGTCTTCGCCGTGACCCGCGCCAGTGCGGCCTCGTCGAGCAGGTCGCCCAGCACCAGCTCGTGGAACACGTCGAGGTGCAGGTCGTGGTCTCTCGCCGCCCGTGCCGCGAGCACGCTCAGCAGGTTGGCCGGGAGCCAGGGCTCCTTCGCGCAGCAGCGCTTCAGCACCTCGCGGAACTCCGCCTCGCTGCGGGCGAAGAGCAGGCAGCGGCCGCTCTGGCGGAACTCGGTGAGCATCTCGCTGTCGTTCGCGGCGACGCCGGCCGGCCCCAGGAGCCAGAGGCTGCGCACCTCGTCGGGGTAGAGGCTCGCCCACTGCGCGGCGATGAACCCGCCCATCGAGCTGCCGCCGAGGTGCACCCGCCCGAGCCCGCGGGCGCGCACGAAGGCCCGCAGCCGCTCGACCTGGGCCGCTGGCGTGTGGCTGAGCCTCGGGTTGCGCGTGCTGTCGCCGAAGCCCGGCAGGTCCACCGCCACCACCCGGTAGTGCGGGGTGAGGTGCGCGGCCACGCGGGTGAAGTGGTCCTTGTCGGCCCCGATGCCGTGCAGGAGCAGCAGCGGCTCACCGCGGCCGCCCTGGGTGAAGTGCAGCTCGAGCCCGTCGACCGTCTGCCGCGCCGCGGTGAGCCCGGCCCGCCGCCGCTCGAGCCGGAGCGCCAGCCGCACGCCGGTCCCGGGGCTCACCCGGTCGACGACGCCGAGCGCCTGCGCCACCGCGCGGATCGCCACCGGAGGACGGGCCGCATGCTTCATCGCGCCACCTTGAGCCGCGCCGCAGGGGCGTCGCGCACCACCGACAGGAAGATGACCATGGTGCTGTCCACCACCACCTCGAGCGGCTGCTCGCAGCCGGTGAGGAGCCAGCGGAAGGCGATGTGAACGGCCGCCCCCACCAAGCCGGTGGCCACCAGCCCCTCGTCGCCCTTCGGCAGCCGCCCGCCGGGCAGGAGCGGGCGCGCCAGCTCGAGCAGGAGGTCCGCGAAATCGGCCATCGTGGTGCGGTAGGCCTGGTCGACCCTGGGGCTCACCCCCAGCACCTCCATCAGCATCAGCCGGGCCGCGTGGGCATCGTCGCGGATGGAACGGAAGTACGCGGTGAGCGCGGCGCGCGCCATCGCCTCGGGCTCCGGAGGCACCTGGGCCACCGCGAGCAGGGTGCGCTCCCGCAGCTGCTCGATGATCCGCCGGTAGACGGCGAGCAAGAGCGCCTCCGTGTTCTCGAAGGACTCGTAGAAGTAGCGCTCGGTGAGCCCGGCCGCGGTGCACAGCTGCTTCACCGTCGCCTGGTGGTAGCCGCGAGCGCCGAAGAGTTGCCGGCCTGCCGCGAGCAGCTTCTCCCGGCGCTCGGCCGCCCGGGCCTCGGGGTCCACGCCACCGTACGTCCTGCCGCGCACGCGCTTCGCCATCGCCAGGTCGCTTATTGACACGAAACGTTGTCACATGGCAAATCAGACACGAGTCGTTGTCAGAAAGGTGGCCGACGTGGCGCAGAGCGACCTCGAGGTGGCGATCATCGGCTCCGGCTTCGCCGGGCTGGGCATGGGCATCGCGCTCAGGCAGCGGGGCGAGACGCGCTTCGCCATCTTCGAGCAGGCGAAGGGCCTGGGCGGCACCTGGCGCGACAACCACTACCCCGGCGCGGGGTGCGACGTGCCGTCGCCGCTCTACTCGTTCTCCTTCGAGCCCAACCCCGACTGGACCCGGTTGTACTCGGGGCAGGCGGAGATCCTCGCGTACCTCGAGCACTGCGCCCGGAAGTACGAGCTCGCGCCGCACCTGCGCTTCGGGCAGGGCCTGGCGCACGCCGCGTTCGACGAGACGCGTGGGCACTGGGTGCTCGAGCTCACCACCGGGCAGACCGTCACCGCGCGGGTGCTCGTCTCCGGCATGGGGGGCCTCAGCCGGCCGGCGATCCCCGCGCTGCCCGGGCTGGAGCGCTTCGAAGGGGTCACCTTCCACTCGGCGCAGTGGCGCCACGACGTGCCGCTGGAAGGGAAGACGGTGGCGGTGGTGGGCACCGGGGCGAGCGCCATCCAGTTCGTGCCGCGGCTGCAGCCGCTGGTGAAGAAGCTGGTGCTCTTCCAGCGCACGCCGCCGTGGATCCTCCCCAAGGCGGACCGGGCGCACGGGCCGCTCGAGCGCGCGCTCTACCGCCGCGTGCCCGCCGCGCAGGCCGCGCTGCGGCGGAAGATCTTCTGGCAGCACGAGCTGCGCTACTTCGCCCTGCAGAACGAGCGGCTGTCGGCGCTGGGAGCGCGGCTGGCCCGCGCCCACCTGCGCCGCCAGGTGAAGGACCCGGCGCTGCGCGCCAGGCTCACGCCCGACTACCGCCTGGGCTGCAAGCGGGTGCTGCTGTCGAACGACTACTTCCCCGCGGTCGCCTCGCCCAACGTGGAGCTGGTCACCCAGGGCATCGATTCGGTCACCGGCACCGGGGTGCGCACGCGCGACGGCCAGGAGCACGCGGTGGACGCCATCGTCCTCGGCACCGGCTTCCGGGCGACCGACCTCTTCACGCCGCTCACGCTCCGCGGGCTGGGCGGGGTGGACCTGAACGACGCCTGGCGCGGCGGGCTCGAGGCATACCGCGGCACCACCGTCGCCGGGTTCCCCAACCTCTTCTTCCTGGTGGGGCCCAACACCGGCCTCGGCCACAACTCGATGATCCTGATGATCGAAGCGCAGATTCGCTACGTGCTGGGCGCGCTCGACGCCCTGCGCGAAGGCCAGCTCGCCTGGCTCGACGTCAAGCCGGCGGCGCAGGCCACCTACAACGCGCAGCTGCAGGCCCGCCTGGGCGGGAGCGTGTGGGCCTCGGGCTGCTCGAGCTGGTACCACGACGCCCAGGGCCGCAACACGACGCTCTGGCCGGGCACCACGCTCGAGTTCTCGCGGCTGCTCGCGCGCTTCGACGTCGAGGCCTACGCCCGGCAGCCGCGGCCCCTCGAGCTGGTGCCGGCGCCGCTGCGCCAGGCCGCGGGCGGAGCACGCTGATGTCGCTCGCCGGTCAGGTGGTGGTGGTGAGCGGTGCGGCCTCGGGCATCGGCCGCGCGCTGGCGCAGCTCGCCTCCGCGCGCGGGGCCACGGTGGCGCTGAGCGACGTGAACGCCCAGGGCCTCGAGGAGACGCGGGCCTCGCTCCCGGGGGCGCACCTCGCCCAGGTGGTCGACGTCGCCCAGCGCGCGCAGGTCGAGGCCTTCGCGGCCGAGGTGCTCCGGCGCTTCGGGCGCGCCGACGTGGTGGTGAGCAACGCCGGGGTCACGGTGTCCCAGCGCACCGCCGAGCTCACCTACGAAGACTTCGAGTGGCTCATGGGCATCAACTTCTGGGGCGTGGTGCACCAGGTGAAGGCCTTCCTGCCGCACCTGCTCGAGCAGCGCAGCGGCACCCTGGTCAACGTGAGCAGCCTCTTCGGCCTCATCGGCTGGCCGTCGCAGAGCGCGTACTGCGCGTCGAAGTTCGCGGTGCGCGGCTTCACCGAGTCGCTGCGGCTCGAGCTCGACGGCACCGGGGTGAAGGCGCTCTGCGTGCACCCCGGTGGGGTGGCCACCAACATCGTGAGCAGCTCCCGCTTCTACGTCGACGACAAGGGGCGGCCGTCGAAGGCCAAGATGCAGCGCGACTTCGGCAAGGTGGCCCGCACCACGCCCGAGGCCGCGGCGACGCAGATCCTCGACGCGGTGGCCAAGGGCCGGGAACGGCTCCTGGTGGGCCCCGACGCACGCGCGCTCGACCGGCTGCAGCGCTGGGTGCCCACGCAGTACTTCAAGGTGGTGCGCTCGCTGGAGCGCCTGGTCCGCAGGCCCTGACGGTCAGGGCAGGGCGCCCTGGGTGACGCTGCCCAGGTTGTTCACCGTGAGGACCACCTCGTGCGCCGCGCGCCACTGGACGAACTCGGCCTCGCTCGCGGGCTCCTTGGTCCAGCGCTTGGGGCTCTTGCCGTCGGGGTACTCGTAGACCACGCGGTAGCGTTCTTCGCGCACTTCCCGCTGCGGCCCGTCGAGCGCGCCACGCGCGGGCCAGCTCGGGGCGTCGTCGGCGCCCTGGGTCTTGAGCGTGTCGAGCGGCCGCCACTCGAACGTGTCGTAGCTGCAGCGCAGCGCGTACACCGGCTCGGTGCGGTACCTGGGCTCGTCGCGGCACTCTTCGTAGCTCTTCGAGCAGTAGCGGGGCACGTCGCGGCAGGTCTCCTTGGCGTAGCCGTTGCCCAGCTGCTGCACCGAGCACTTCTCTTCGTGGCCGCAGACTTCCTGCTTGGTGCGGGTGTGGCAGACGCGCTGGGTCCCGTCGGGGACCTGGCGGGTGCCGCGCTGGGCGTTGGCGCACGCGCGCACGTTGGTCACCCCGGCGCGCTCCCCCGCGCCGTCGACCGGCATCACCGGCGCCGCCTCGGTGAGCTGGTCGCGCCAGCCCTGCTTGGTGGTGGCGGTGAACTGCTCGAGCCGCGAGGTGCGCTCCCAGCTCGACTCCACCCGCCGGGCGCGCAGCTCGTGGGTGCGCGTCGCCCACACCCCGAAGCCGCCGCAGGTGCCGAGCAGCCCCAGCACCACGTACGGCCAGCGCCGGCGCTTCACCGCCGCGGGCGGGGCGACCGGCGCCGCCGGGGGCGGCAGCTCGGAGGCCTGTCCTTGCTTCCCTTCGGCGCGCTTCGCGTGGCAGCTGCGGCAGGCCTCGAGGCCGCCGGGGTTCGCCGAGCCGCAGTACGCGCAGTACCAGTCGGGCCCCTGGGCCGCGCGCTCGAGGCCCTTCTCGTCGGCGACCGAGCCCCTGGCCAGGCCGCCCGACGCGGTGCGCGCGCCGAAGTCGAACTCCGATTCCTTGCCGGACTCTTCCCGCGGGTTGTTGCACGACGGGCACGAGAGCTTGCTCGCCGGAATGTCCTTGGTCTCGCAGGAGGTGCAGCGCCAGGTCCCCTCGATGATCCGCACGCGCTCGGCCATGTCCGGCGCAGTGTATCGTCACCGCGATGATCGCCACCGTCCTCGCGTTGCTCGCCGCCCAGACGACCGCCCCCCTGTCCGATGCCGGTGTGGTGGCGGCCGCCGCGCCCGCGGTGGACCTCTCGGTGCCCATGACCAACGCCCAGCGCCGGGAGCTGGTGAAGAAGTCGACCCGCGCCGAGCAGCAGGCCCTGCTCGACGCCACGCCGCCCGAGGTGCTCATCGCCACCTCCCGCCGCTGCATCGAGGAGCTCGGCACCTACCGCTACCGGCTGCGCAAGCAGGAGCGGGTCAAGGGCGAGCTGCTCGAAGCCCAGGACATCGACGCCACCGTGCGCGAGACGCCGTTCGCCATTCGCCTCGACTTCGTGGGCGGCCCCGCGAAGGGGCGCCGGGTGCTCTACAACTCGGCGCTCAGGAAGGGCGAGTTCCGGGTGAAGGAAGCGGGCTTCCTCGGCATCGCCGGCGCGGTGTGGATCGACGTGGATTCCGGCATGGCCAAGGGCGACTCCAACCACACCGTGGTGGAAGCTGGCCTGGGCAACCTGGTGCGCCGGCTCGACCGCGACCTTTCCCGGGCCAAGGCGCAGGGCGGCGTGGGCATCAAGCACGAGGGGTGGGACGACCAGGGCCGCTACTGCACGATGTACACCATGCCCAACCAGGGGCAGGGCTTCTCGGCCCCGCTCACCCGCATCTGCACCGACCTCGCCGAAGGCATCCCCGGGCGGGTCGAGAGCTACGACTTGAAGAACACGCTGCTCGAGAAGTACGAGTCGACCAACGTGCAGCCGGTGAAGCTGGAAGCGACCCACTTCACCGTCGACGGGGCCGGCCTCTAGGCGTCTTCTAGGCCGGGCCGTGGGCCGCCAGCTCCGGCAGGATGAGCCGGAGGTACGCCCTGGGGCCCTTCTCCACGTCGTACTGCTGCGGGTAGCCGAGCGAGACTTCCTCGAACCGCACCCCGTCGCGCAGCTGGCCCGAGCGCACGTGCAGGTGCCCGGAGACCACCACCGACGCGCGGAAGCGGGTGTGCCAGGTCTCGGTGAGCGTGGTGCCGCACCAGATGGAGAAGCGGGGCACCCGGGGAATCCACACCAGGTCGTGGCGCAGCGGGAAGTGGTTCACCAGCACCGTGCGGTGCGTCTCCGGGATGGCCGCCAGCCGGGCCTCGGTGTGGCGGACCCTGGCCTGACACCACTCGATCATGTTCGCGAAAGGCGCGGGCTTGATCATCGACTCGTCGGTGCAGCGCACCCCCGTCTCCGCCGCCCAGTCGAGCGCCTGGTCGAGCGGCACGTCCGCGGGGCGGAACGAGTAGTCGTACCCCACGAAGCAGAGCGCGATGGTGGTCGGCGCACCGGCGCCCGGCCAGACCAGGTACGGGTCCTCGGGCGTCACCACGCCGCGCGCGCGGCACAGCGACACCATCGCGTCGTACTTCACCGGCCCGTCGAGCTTCCCCGGGCCCCGGCTGGAGACGCCCCAGAGCTCGTGGTTGCCGGGCACCCAGAGCACCTTGGCGAAGCGGCGCTGGAAGCACTCCAGCGTCCACTCGAGGTGCTCCTCGGTCTCGCCGATGTCCCCCGCGAGGATGACCCAGTCCTGTCCGTGGTCGTCGAGGCGCTCCAGCGCGGCGCGCGTCTCGGCGTAGCGCACGTGCAGGTCACTCAAGGCCCAGAGCTTCACGTCGCAGAGCATAGCGGCCGCCGCTGTCCATCGCCGCGCCGGCGTGGCATCACGGGCAGGCGATGATCCTCACCGTCGACCGCTTCTCGCCCCACGCCCGCGCCCTGCGCGCCCACTTCGACCAGCGCTTCGCCGACCCCCGGCGCGCCGACGGTGGCCGCTTCGTGTGGGACTACTGGCACGTGCCCGGGCAGTACACCCAGCTGCGCACCCCGGCCTGGGAGCTGTTCCCCCGCCAGCGCTACCAGGCCTTTCACCAGGCGCTGGTGTGGTGGGGCCGGCGCACCCTGGGCTGCCACGACGTGTCGCCGCCCTGGCTGTCGGCCTACGTCGACGGGTGCGGGCAGCAGCTCCACGCCGACGTGCCCCACGGGCCGTTCGCCTTCGTCTTCTCGCTGACCCACTTCCCGTCGCCCCACTTCGAAGGGGGCGAGACGATTCTCCTCAAGGACCGGGTGCTCGACTGGTGGAGCGGCAGCGAGGCGAGCGCCTTCCACGAAGCCGACGAGCTCCTGCACACCGTGGAGCCCCGCTTCAACCGCCTGGTGGTCTTCGACCCCCGCATTCCCCACGGCGTGCGCGAGGTGCGCGGCACCCGCGACGTGCGGCACGCGCGGCTGGTGGTGCACGGCTGGTTCGTGCAGCCGCGGCCGTTCATCGAAGGGCCCTTGCCGGTGAAGGCGCTCGCGCGCGCGCTCGAAGGGCTCCCCGACGCGCTGGGCCGCTCGGCCCTCGCCCCCGTGCAAGGGCTCACCAGCCTGCGCCTGGAGGTGACCGCCGAAGGCAAGGTGCGCCGCGCTGCCGTGCTCGCCGACACCACCCGCGCCCCGCACGGGCACGAGCGCGCCCGCGCGGCCCTGCGCCGCCGCTTGCTCGCCGCGGTGTCGGCGTTCCAGCTCCCGCGCGCCCGCGGGCCGTCGAAGGTCACCTTGCCGGTGCTCTTCGAGGCCCGCTGAAGCGAAGGGAGCGCGCTACTCCTGCTTGGGCGCCTCGGTGGGGGGCGGCTCCGGAGGCTTCACGGGCGGCTCCACCGAGAGCGTGCGCACGTACTGGGCGATGGTCTTCAGCTCGTCGTCGGGAATGAGCTCGCCCCACGACGGCATCTTGGTGTCGGGGTGCGTCTTCCACGGCTCGCGGATGAAGGCGAGCAACCCTTCGTCGGTGGGGTAGTTCTCCTTGTTGTGCGTGAGGTCGCACAGGGGCCCGGTGCCCTTCTCGCCGTGGCAGGTGTTGCAGCCGTACTGGTAGTAGCGCTTCTGGCCGGTGTCCGCGTTGGCCGGCGGCGGCGTGGTGACGCGCGGCGCGTTGGCGCGCGCCAGCTTGGGCACCGTGCGCAGGTACGCGTAGATGGCCTTGGCCTCGTCCTCGGTGAACACGGTGTACGCGGCCATGGGCAGCCGCACCGCGGTGTTGTCGGGGCGAATGCCGTAGCGCAGCGCCTTGACGAACTGGGCCTCGGTCCACTTGCCGATGCCGTGCTCGTCGTCGGGCGTCAGGTTGGTGGTGGTGACGATGCTCCCGCTGCCGTCGGGCATCGGGTTGCCGCCGCCGAGGTACCCGGGCGTCTGGTCGGGGTGCATGCTGTTGAGCTTCTTGAAGTCCTCGGAGTGGCAGGTCCAGCAGTCGGTGTTGAACACCAGGTACTTGCCCCAGGCGACCTGGTCGCTGGTGTTGGGCATCGGCACCACTTCCTTGGGGTACGGCAGCGGCCCGAAGGCCACCGTGCCGAGGAACTTCGAGAGGAAGCTCGGCGTGTTGACGTGGTTCTGCACGTCGGCCGCCTGCACCATCGGGTCGTCGGAGTGGAGGAAGGCGATGATCGACTCCACGTCGTCGTCGGCCATGTGGGGGAGCTTCGCCATCCACGGCGGGGTGTAGCGGCCGTCGCGCGCGATGCCGGTGCGCAGGAGGTACATGATTTCCCCGTCGCTCCACGCGCCGATGCCCTTGGTGGGGTGCTGGGTGATGTTGAGCGACCAGATGTCGCCGAACTCCGTCGCCTGCATGTCGTTGCCGGACAGCCGGCCCGTCTGCCGGTTCATGTGGCACTCGGCGCAGAGCAGCTGCGCCCACTTCTTGCCGCGCGCGACCTTCTCCGGGCTCGACTCCACCTTCAGCGCGATCTTCTCGGGCGTGAAGTGCGGCCACGGCTTGAAGTTCACGTAGGCGGCGAAACCGCCCACCGCCAGCACCAGCACCAGCACGACACGACCTAGCCACTTCAACATGGAGTCCGGCCCTCCCCCCTGCGGGTTGACGACGAACGGCAACGGCGAACGGCTGATGCGGCGCGCGGGCGCCTTACTGCGCGACGGGCGCGGGCGCGGCCTCGGGCGCCGGGGCAGCCGCGGCTGCGGCCTCGGCGGCCTTCTTGGCTGCCTCGGCCTGCTCCTTGGCCATCGGCTCCACCACGCCCTTGAGGTTCGCCAGGCCGGACTCGAAGTCCTTGCCGATCATCGAGTCCATGCTGGCGAAGACGCCCATCGCCTTGCTGACGAAGTTGTTCTTGCCCGCCATCGACCAGGTGAACTTGGTGCCTTCGGCGACCGGGGCGAGCGTGAAGGTGGTGGTGGAGGTCGACTCGAAGGGCTTCATGAACTCGAGCTTGATGCCCACCTGCGAGCTCGCGGTCGCGTCGGTGATGGTCATGCGGCCTTCGCCGACCTTGTCGTTGCCCACCCAGTGGTAGCTGGCGCCGACGCCCTTGTCCGCGCCCGAGTAGTCCTTCTTCATCGTGGGGTCGAGCTTCTCCCAGGGGCTCCAGGCGCCCCAGTTGTGGAAGTCGCTCACCTGGGCGAACACCAGCTCCGGCGGGGCCGCCATCGTCGCGCTGCGCTCGACCTTGTAGTCGTCGGGGCGGGTGGTGACGAACGCCGAGAAACCACCCAGCAGCACCACCAGACCGATGAGGACCTTCTTCAAGGCGCACCCCCGAGCAAATGACGGCGTGAAGGGGCTCGCTTAGCCCAGGCAGCGGCCCTTGGCAGCACCGGAAGTGACCCGCGCGGGGCCTGCCAGCTTTCTGACGACGCCTCAGAGTTCCGTGGCGCCCACGCCATGGGCGACAGGGCAGGGCGCTGCCCAGGGGGCGTAAACCACGAGACCCAGGGCGGCACGGGGGTTGCCTAGGGGCAACTCGCGATGCGTGACGGAATGGCGCAGGGCCCCGCAACAGCTCCGGCACACCGGCCGGGGTGGGCGACTGCGCGCGAGGCGGGCCGGGAGCCCGTCGACGGTCCGCGGGGCAAGGGGCCCGCGGTCCACTGCAGACGAGAGAGACGCCGATGAAGACCACGATGCTGGCAGTGTCCGCGGTCCTGTTCCTCCTCACCGGGTGCTTCAAGGCCACCGGCGAAGGCGCCGATGGTTCCGGCGGCGGTACCGCGAGTGCGGGAGGCGGCACCTCGTCGTCGGGGGGCGGGGCCACCGGCGGCAGCGGCGGCGGTGAAGTGTCGCCCGATCGCCTGGAGATCTCCCCCGCCTCGGTCACCGTGCCCAAGGGCCAGACGGTGGCGGCGCGCGCGCTGCTGGTCTTCAACGACGGCCAGTCGGAAGACGTCACCGCGCGGGCCAACTGGTCGACCGACTCCCAGAACCTCGCCGGGGTGGAGCAGGGCGTGGTGCGCGGGCTGATCGCCGGGGAAGGCACGCTCATCGCCACCCTGGAGAAGCGCCAGGCGACCGCGGTGCTCAAGGTCATCGACCAGACGGTCACCGGGCTGGTGGTGACCCCGGCGCGGCTCAAGCTGCCCCAGGGCGCGAGCGCGCAGGTGAGCGTGCTCGCCACGCTGTCCGGCGGCACTTCGCTCGACGTCACCGCGCTCGCCACCTACAGCTCGAGCGCCGCCGGCGTCTTCACCGTGGCGCCGGGCGGGCAGGTGCGCGCCATCGGCGGCGGCACCGCGTCGCTCACCGTCAGCTACGGCGGGGTGCTGGCGAGCGCCCTGGTCGACGTCACCGTGCGCAAGGCGGTCGCGGTCACCGTCGCGCCTCCCCAGCTCGCGCTGGCCCGCGGCACCAGCGGCACCCTCACCGCCAGCGCCCGCTTCGACGACGAGACGTTCGCCGACGTGAGCGCCTCCGCGACCTGGTCCTCGTCGTCGCCCGGCGTGCAGGTCTCGAGCGCGGGCGTGGTGCACGGGGTGAGCTCCGGCTCCGCCACCGTCACCGCCACCTTCCAGGGGCTCTCGGGCACCTCCAGCGTCAACGTGTTCGACTCGCCGCTCAAGACCCTGAGCGTGACGCCGCCCATGGCGACCGTGGCCAAGGGCATCGTGCAGCCCTTCACCGCCACCGGCACCTACGCCGACGGCCACACCGCCGACCTCACCGCCACCGCGGTCTTCTCCGCCTCGCCGGCGAACGTCGCCTCGGTGTCCAACGCCGCGGGCTCCCGCGGGCTCGCCACCGGCCTGTCCGCCGGGACCGCGACCATCACCGCCTCGGTCGGCGCGGTGTCGGGCAGCGCGCAGCTCCAGGTGCTGCCGCAGGGCTACAAGTCGCTCGAGGTGCAGCCCGCGGTGCTCTCGGTGCAGGTCGGCGCCAGCGTCTCGGCGACCGTCATCGCCACCCGCGCCGACGGCACGAAGGAAGACGTCTCGGGCACCGCCTCGGTGGCACTCGACACCCCGTCGCTGGGCAGCGTCGCGCCCGCCGTCGGCGGCCTCACGGTGAAGGGCCTCGCCGCGGGCACCACCACCCTGCGCGCGACCTTCGGCGGCCTGCAGGCCACCGCGGCGCTCACCGTCACCCCGGCGACCTCGCCGCTGGTGGCGCTCGAGGTCGCGCCCAACGCGCTCACCCTGACGCCCGGCAAGTCGCTGCCGGTGAAGGCGATGGCCCGCTTCGCCGACGCCCACGTGGAAGACGTGTCGGAGCAGGCGTCGTGGTCGAGCTCCAACACCACCGTGGCGGTGGTCTCTTCCGTCCCCGGCAGCCGGGGCCTGGTGTCGGGCAGCGCGGTCGGCAGCGCCGACGTCACCGCGACCTACCAGGGCAAGAGCGCCGTCGCGAAGATCACCGTCGCCCAGCGCGCGGTGCTCTCGCTGTCGCTCGCGCCGTCGCAGGTGCGGCTCCCGCAGCAGAACTACGAGTACATGGAAGCGTCGCTCGCCTACAACGACGGCACCACCGAGAACGTGAGCACCACCGTCACCTGGTCCACCACCAACGCCAGCGTCGCCGAGGTGCAGGTGTTCCAGGGCGGTGGCGGCGATTCCTACGCGTACCTGGTGTCCGGGAACCCCGGCACCGCGACCATCACCGCCACCACCGCCCAGGGCCAGAGCGCCACCTGCACGGTCACCGTCACCAACGCCACCCTGACCTCGCTCGACCTGACCCCCGCCCAGCCGCGCCTGGCACCGGGCAGCACGGTCGACATGGCGCTGGTCGGCGTCTTCAGCGACCTGTCCACGCGCAACCTCAAGTACTGGGCGACCTGGACCTCGTCGAACCCCGCGGTCGCCACGGTGGACAACTCGCAGACCTACAACCGCGGCAAGGTGAAGGCGATGGGCCCGGGCACCGCGGTCATCACCGTGGACATGGACGGGGTCACCACCAGCACCACGGTCACCGTGAGCAGCGCCACCATCACCCAGGTGCAGGTGACCCCCTTCGCTCCGAAGCTCCCGGTGGGCTTCGACACCTACTTCCGCGCGACGGTGGTCTTCAGCGACAACACCACCCAGGACGTGTCCTACGAGGCCTCCTGGACCTCGAGCGCCACGTCGGTCGCGTCGGTCAATTCCTACGGGCAGGTGCGGCCCATCGGCGCCGGCCAGACGCGCATCAGCGCCAACTACCAGGGCGTCGTCGGGTCCGAGCAGCTCACCGTCACCGGGGCCAGCCTGAGCAGCATCGCGGTCGGCCCGGTGAACCCCACCATCGGCGAGCAGGTGGTGAAGCAGCTCACCGCCACCGGCACCTTCGCCGACGGCTTCGTGATGGACATCACCGGGTACTGCACCTGGCTCTCGAGCGACCAGGCGGTGGCCAAGGTCAGCAACGCGGCCTACCAGCAGGGCCAGGTGAAGGGGCTCTCGCCCGGCAGCACCACGGTGAGCGCGCTGCGCGGCAACGTGGGGGGCAACACCCTGGTGACCGTCAGCCCGACGCCGGTGCCCTGAAGGGCTGAAGTTTCGGTAGACAAATTCGTGGGGCGGAGAATAGTTCTCCGCCCTGATGCGCCGCCCCGCCCGCGAAGCCGCTCCGCCGCTCGAGACGCTGGCGGAGCGCTGCCGCGCGGCGGGGTTGTCGTTGACGCCCCAGCGGCTCGCCATCTTCCAGGCGCTCTGGGGCTCGCTCGACCACCCCAGCCCGGAGACGCTGTACGCGCGCGTGCGGCCCCGGCTGCCGTCGATCTCGCTCGCCACCATCTACAAGACGCTCGACACCCTGGTGGAGCTCGGCATGGTCGCCGAGCTGCCGTCGACCGGCGATGCCAAGCGCTACGACGCGTACATGGCGCCGCACCACCACCTGGTGTGCGACGTCTGCAACGACATCGAAGATTTCGTCGACGAGAAGCTCTCGGCTCTGAGGGCGCCCAAGGTGGGCGGCTTCACCGCGCAGAGCGTGAGCGTGTCGATTCACGGACGTTGCCGCCGCTGCAGTCGCGCGTCGGCCTGACCCGCAGTACCGCAGCACCCACAAGGAGAAGCACATGGCCAAGGAACTGAAGGGCACCAAGACGCACGGCAACCTGAAGGACGCCTTCGCGGGCGAGTCGCAGGCCAACCGCCGCTACCTGTACTTCGCCAAGGTCGCCGACGTCGAAGGCTACCCGGAAGTGGCGTCGAACTTCCGCGAGACCGCCGAAGGCGAGACCGGCCACGCGCACGGCCACCTCGACTACCTGAAGAAGGTCGGCGACCCGGCGACCGGGCTGCCCATCGGCGACAGCCGCCTGAACCTCAAGGCCTCGGTGGCCGGCGAGACCCACGAGTACACCGACATGTACCCGGGCATGGCGAAGACCGCGCGCGACGAGGGCTTCTCCGAGATCGCCGACTGGTTCGAGACCCTGGCGAAGGCCGAGAAGAGCCACGCCGGCCGCTTCCAGAAGATGCTCGACGGCATCAGCTGAAGCACCGCTTCACGCTGCACGCGCGTCGGCCCGGGCCGCCCGTCGGGGTGGTCCGGGTCACGCGCCCCTCGTGCTCCTTTCACGCTCCACGCAGTCCTTCTCGCCGCACCGCGGGTGACGCTCCATGGCCGCCGACCGTCCCATCTCCTACCAGCCGACCGACGGGCTCTCGTACGACCCCGCGGAGGCGAAGTACTGGGAGCCCGAGGCGCTCAAGAAGGAGCTCGAGCGGGCCTTCGAGCTCTGCCACGGCTGCCGCATGTGCTTCAAATACTGCGACAGCTTCCCCACGCTCTTCTCGCTCATCGACGACGCCGCGCACGGCGGTGACGTGACCAAGCTCACCGCGGGCGAGACCCGGCAGGTGATGGACCACTGCTTCCAGTGCAAGCTGTGCGAGGTGCAGTGCCCGTACACGCCGCGGGACAAGCACGAGTACCAGCTCGACTTCCCCAAGCTGGTGCACCGCTACCAGGCGCAGCGCCAGCGCGAAGAAGGCACCTCGCTGCGCGATCAGGTGCTGGGCGACCCCGACGGCACCGCGGCCTTCGCGCGCCTGAGCTTCGGCATCGCCAACGTCGCCAACCGGGTGTCCGCGCACCGCTTCGTGATGGAGAAGGTGCTGGGCATCCACCGCGACAAGCTCCTGCCCGACTTCGCCGGCCAGACCTTCGAGTCGTGGGCGGTGAAGGAAGGCAAGGTGAAGCCGCCCGGCGCCGAAGTGGCGCTCTTCCAGACCTGCTACGTGCAGAACAACGAGCCGGAGATCGGCAAGGACACCGTCGAGGTGCTGGAGAAGAGCCAGGTGAAGGTGGCCTGCGTCGAAGGGCTGGTGTGCTGCGGCATGCCGGCCTGGGAGCACGGCGACCTCGAAGGCCTGCAGAAGGCCGCGCGCAGGAACCTCGACCTGCTGGTGCCGCACGTGAAGGCGGGCGCCAAGGTGCTGGCCATCAACCCCACGTGCTCGATGATGCTCCGCCGCGAGTACCCCGAGCTGGTGGCGCCGGAAGACCGCGAGCGCGCCAAGCTGGTCGCCGAGCAGGTGATGGACACCGGCGAGTACCTCTGGAGCATTCGCCAGGAGCCGCGCTTCAACCAGGACTTCCAGTCCACCCCCGGTGAGAAGGTCGCCTACCACGCGCCCTGCCACCTGCGGGCCCAGGGCAAGGGCTTCAAGGGCCGCGACGTGCTGCGCCGCATTCCCGGCGTCGAGCCGGCCACCACGCTCGAGTGCTGCGGCCACGACGGCACCTACGCGATGAAGGTGGAGACCTTCGAGGCGTCCAAGCGGGTGGGGCAGAAGAGCTTCGAGAGCCTCAAGTCGGCCGAGGCCGAGGTGTGGGTCACCGAGTGCCCGCTCGCGGCGAAGCAGTTCGAGCAGCACGCGGGCAAGAAGGCGCTGCACCCGATGACGGTGCTGGCGCGCGCCTACCGGAAGGACGGCTTCCCGACCCCGGTGGCGCCCAAGAAGAAGGACGGTGAATCGTGAAGCGGGTGGAGCGCAGCGAGCTGAAGGACTTCGAGACCTACCGCGAAGGCCGCGAGACCTTCCGCGCGCACGTGCTGGCGCAGAAGGAGCCGCGCCGCATCCACGTCGGCAACTGCCTCACCTTCCTGTTCGAGAACCCGCTCACCGTGCGCTACCAGGTGCAGGAGATGATGCTCACCGAGCGCATCGTGAAGGAGGCCGACATCCTCCACGAGCTCAAGACGTACAACGAGCTCATCCCCGCGCAGCCGGGCGCGCTGGGGGCGACCTTGCTCATCGAGATCGAGTCGCCGCAGGAGCGCGACGAGAAGCTCTCGCGCTGGCAGCAGCTGCCCAAGACGCTGTACGCCAAGCTCGCCGACGGCACCAAGGTGCGGCCCAGCTTCGACGAGCGGCAGATCTCCGAGCGCCGGCTGTCGTCGGTGCACTACCTGACGTTCGACCTCCAGGGGCAGCTGCCGGTGGCGCTCGGCTGCGAGTTGCCGGACATCGCCGCCGAGGCCACCTTGAGCGAAGCGCAGCGCGCGGCGCTCGCCGCGGACCTCGAGTCCTGACGGCGGCGCCGCGTCGCTGATCCGTCGGCCGTGGCGTCAGCCGACCACCTTCACCTGCACCGAGCGCGGCTTGGCCTCTTCCTTCTTGGGGAAGGTGACCGTGAGCACGCCGTGGGCGTACTTGGCCGCCGGGGCGTTGCCGTCGACCATCTCGGGCAGCACGAACGAGCGGCTGTAGGTGCCGTAGCGGCGCTCGCGGCGCACGTAGCCTTCGTCGTTGACCGCGCGCTCGGCCTTGCGCTCCGCGGTGATGGTGAGCACGTCGCCTTCGACCTTCACGTCGATGGCCTCGGGCGCGAACCCGGGCAGATCGAGGCTCAGCTCGAGCGCGTCCTTGGTCTCGTGAATGTCGGTCGCCGGGGTGAAGGTCACCGGGCCTTCGGCGGCGCGCGTCGCTCCCTGGAAGAGCTGGTCGAAGTCGCTGAAGAGGGTGGCGGCGGTGAAGGGGCTGAAGCGGGTGAGGGTCGTCATGGCGTTTCTCCGTTCGAGTGAAGTGGGCGGCGAAGCACCGTCCAGCACTCTGGAGATGGATCCGATTTTCCGTCCGTCAAGTCGGTCCAGGGGGCCTTGACGGGACCCGGACCTGCGTTACCGCAGGTGCGGAATGGGGTACTGCCGCTCGACTTCCTGGTGCTGGCGCAGGCCCATGGCCTCGCGCTGCACCTCGAGGTACCAGCGGTACTTCCTGGCCAGGTCGACCGCCTGGGCGAAGGCCGCCTCGAGCGCGGGCTGCGCCGACGCAGGCGCCTGCTCCCACCGGGCCTTGAGCGCGTGGGCTTCGTCGAGGTGCGCTTCGAGGATGCGCCCGACCCGGCCCAGCGCGGACGCACGTTCCTGCCGGGCCTCGGCCTCGATGCTGGCCAGCGCCCCTTCGCGGGTCAGGGGGATCATGAGATCTTCATAGCGCCGGGCGTCGGTTTTCGTTGGCCAGGCGCTCCCCGTGGCGTAAACGACACCACTAGCGGCTGTAACCCCTTCGACTTTCCGAGGTTTACCGATGCGGCTGTTCCCCAAGGTCATTCCGATCGTCTCCCGCGAGGTCATCGCGCGGCTGATGTCGGACAAGGACATCGAGGTCGAGGCGACGCGCATCAACGATGCTGAGCTCGATCTCGCGGCGATCATGCGCGAGTACCTCACCCAGGAAGAGAAGGTGAACCAGGCGACCCGCGAGGCCCTGGAACGCCGTGGGTACGATCACTCCAAGTTCGCCCAGGTGAAGCGCGAGATGGCCGACGTGCGCGGCTTCAAGATGGGCGACGAAGGCATCGAAGACGTCATCAACCAGATGCTGGAGTTCCTGCTCATCAGCCGGAACGTCGAGGAAGTGTTCTCGGCCGACAACGTGATGCGCATGAAGATCTTCGAGGTGATGAAGAAGCACCTCGACGTCGACGACGACATCGACCGCGAAGCCCGCTCCCGCCTGAAGCACCTGCAGGAAGGCACCAGCGCGTTCGAGATCGAGTACCAGAAGACCGTCGAGCAGATCCGCCGCGCCCGCGGTCTGATCTGAAAACCGCTGTTTTGCCGGGGGAAACCTGCCCCCGGCGATCGTAAAATTGACCGGGCTGATCGTGCCTGTAGCGTTTGCGACATGGCCCAGCCCGAGCTCGCGAGCGTCACCCAGCTTCGCCCCGTGGTCGACTCGGTCCGCGAGTCGGTGCAGCGGCTGGAGGCGCTGCTGCCGCAGCGCGAGGACACCGCGGTGATCCTCGACTTCCTGGAAGACGACCTGCGCGAAGGGCTCGACGCCATCGCCGAGGTCGAAGGGCACTTCACCGACATCCTCGACACGCTCTCCACGGCCAAGCTCACGCCGGTGAAGGTGGCGGAGCTCGCCGAAGACTTCCGCGTGCTCAACCGCCTCGAGTACCTGATGGTGGTGGTGTCGCAGCTGCGCCGCCGGCTGTCGCAGGCCGCCGGGCGCCTGCAGCACGGCTAGCGCGCCAGGCGCCGCTTGCGTCGAAGTCCCCTGGCCAGGCAGACGGGCAGGGTGGACGCGCTCCTCCAGTACCGCGAGCAGCACAAGGCCCGGCTCTCGTGGATGCCGTGGCTCTACTTCTCCCTGCACGAGAAGCACCGCGGCTGGGCAGAAGCCTGGCAGGCCGAAGTGCAGGCGCGGCTCACCTCCCAGGAGACGGTGACCCTGGGGCCGGGGTGCATGATCGCCCCCGACGCGGCCATCTTCGCGGAGCCCGGCCGGGCGGTGGTGCTGGGGGCGCGCTGCAGCGTGGCCTCGCATGCCTTTCTCCACGGACCGCTCACGCTGGGCGACGAGGTGAGCGTCAACGCGCGGGCGAGCCTCGACGGCGGCGGCAAGGGCATCGTCATCGGCGCGGGCACGCGCATCGCGACCGGGGCGAGCCTCTACGCCTTCGACCACGGCCTCGAGCCCTCGCGGCCCGTGCGCGAGCAGCCGGTCACCTCCCGCGGCATCCGGGTGGGGGCCGACGTGTGGATCGGCGCCCACGCCGGGGTGACCGACGGGGTGACCATCGGCGACCACGCGGTGGTGGCGATGGGGGCGGTGGTGACCCGCGACGTGCCCGAGTGGGCCATCGTCGCCGGCGTGCCCGCGCGCGTCGTCGGCGACCGGCGCAAGACTGGGCGCGAGCACTTCGGGCCGTGAACCACGGGTACGTGCACCGCTGGCAGCTGGGCCCCGAGGCGAAGGGGGCGACGGCCCTGGGGTTGATGGCCGAGGAGTTCCCCCATTCCACGCGCGAGGTGTGGGCGGAGCGCATCGCGCGGGGAGAGCTGACCGACGAAGGCGTGGTGCTCGCGGCCGACGCGCCGCTGTTCCCCGGCCAGTGGCTCACCTGGTCGCGGCCGCCGTGGGAAGAGCCGCCGGTGCCGCTGCACTGCCAGGAGCTCTACCGCGACGCGCACCTGCTCGCGGTGAGCAAGCCGTCGGGGCTGCCGGTGATGCCCGCGGGCGGCTACCTCGAGCACACGCTGATGGCGCTGGTGCAGCGGGGCGCGCCGGACGCGCGGCCGGTGCACCGGCTGGGGCGGGGCACCTCGGGGCTGGTGCTGTTTTCGCTGAACACGCCGGCGCACCGCGCGCTGAGCGCGGCGATGCGCTCGCACGGGCTGAGCAAGCGCTACCTCGGCCTGGCGAGCGGAACGCTCACCGCGCCGGCGGTCTTCGAGGCGCCCATCGGGCCGGTGCCGCATGCCCGGCTGGGCACGGTGCACGCGGCGTCGCCCGCAGGCAGCCCGTCGTGCACGCGGCTCGAGCGCGCGGAGCCGCGCGGCGCAGACACGCTCGCCGAGCTCGAGCTGGTGACGGGGCGGCCGCACCAGATCCGCATTCACCTCGCGCACGCCGGCCACCCGCTGGTGGGTGACCCGCTCTACCTGCCCGGCGGCGCCCTCGCTGACGCGCTCCCGGGCGACGAAGGCTACCTGCTGCACGCCTGGCGCCTGTCGCTCGCGCACCCGGTGACGGGGGCGGCGCTGGAGCTCGAGGCGCCGGTCCCCGCCGGACTCACCTGAGCGCTCACGGGTTGGTCTCAGGGGCCCGACCGCCGTTTCCCCTGTCGCCGTTCCCGTCCACTCCGGAGCCCCGTCTCCGCAGCCCCGTGAACGCACGCGAACCCGAACCCGGCTTCCTCCTCCGCCGCGCCCTACGGCTCGGGGACGATCGGCACCTCACCGTGCAGCACGCGGAGCAGGAACCTCGCCCCGTCGCGCTTCGCGGTCTCGTTCCTGAAGCCCACGAAGTGCCCATCGACGCCACTGGGCGGCACGTATTGCCTCATCGCCGCGGTGACCGACCTCGGCGTCACCACGTTGCCGGTGACGTTGGCGACCGGGTCCGGCCCGCCGACGAACGCGTCTTCCTTGCTCCCCACCCAGGTGAGCCCCGCCGCCCGGGCGAAGACCGACTGCACCGGCTGCGCGGTGAACTTGTCGTCCTTCCCCCACTGCTGGAAGACGTGGTGCGCGTAGGCGCCGAGGCCGCCCGTCACCGCAGGCCGGGTCACGCCGGCGCGCGCGGCGTTCAGCGGGTCGGCCGGGTCGGACCACTGCTGGAGCAGCGAGAGCACGGGGTGGAACTCGTTCACCATGTCGGGCGACGCCTCGCTCACCGCGAGCCAGATGGCGGCCTTGATGTTCACCGGCGCTTCCTTGGACAGCATGGCGTTGGTCAGGCTGGCGGAGGCGCCGGTGAGGAGCGCCCCGTCGACGCTGGAGTCGGTGGCCAGGAAGAGCGCGCCCTCGGTGGCGCCCTGCGAGTGGCCCCAGAAGGCGAGGTGGCCCAGGTCCAGCGCCGGCAGCTCGGCGGGCGGTGCGGCCTTCCACCCCTGCAGCAGGCGGGTGACCGCGTGGAGGTCCGCGGCGCCCTGCACCATGGTGCCCCGGGCCGAGGCCGGGTTGCCGAAGTTGAACACCACGTCGTCGGGCCGCACGTCCTGCCGGGCGCCGCGGCGCGGGCCGTGGCCCACCTGGTCGAACCCGAGCACCGCCACCCCCGGCGTGCCCTGCGGCAGCGCGGCCTGGGCGAGCGAGAGGCCGGCGCCGTCGACGGCGTGCAGACGGAAGTTGCCGCCGGTGCCGTGGGCGTAGAGCACCAGCGGCCAGCCGTTCGCCGGCGGGGTGCCCTTGGGCACGGTGAGCGCGGCGCAGACCTTCTCCTTGCGCACCGGGGCCACCGTGGCGCCGCTGGCGTCGATGCCGCCGCCTTCGGCGGGCGAGAGGTACGGCGGCGTGCCCGCCTGGAAGATGGGCAGCTCGATGCGGCTGTGCCACTCGTCGAAGTTGGGGTCCGTTCCGCAGGCGCGCTCCACGCCGCCGTCGGGCGAGGCGCAGGGCGACGGGGTGGTGCCGCCGCACTTCACCCACGCTTCGGCGGTGGGCGCTTCGGCGGCGGCGACGCCCTTGGCGACCTTCTGCATCAGCGTCGTGGCGTCGCCCACGGTGAAGACGGCTGCGTTGAGCACGCTCGACGCGGGGATGTTCTGCATCGCGAGGTACTGCCGCAGCGGCGCGTAGGCGGCGTAGGCGCGGGCGAGCGCGGCGTCGGCCGGCGCGGCGGCGCCCAGCAGCGCCACCAGGTCGGGCGAGGGGGACACCTCGGCGCCCTTGGTGTCCTTCACGCCCTTGAGCATCAGCACCGCGTGGGTGCCGGCAGGCAGCGGATCTCCGTCAGGGGTGCGCACCCCGAGCCAGTTGCCGCACACGTAGCGGTTGCGACCGCCGGAGATGAAGAAGAACAGGCCGCGCCCCTGGCCGAACTGCGGCCCCGACGTGAGGTTGACCCAGCGCAGCACGCCGTCGGCCTTGAGGGAGTCGAAGTCCACCGGGCCGTCGAAGCGCATCACCACCGTGCCGGCGTTGCCGAACGGCTCCTTCTCCAGCGCGGTGAGGTAGCGGCCCAGCGCGTCGAAGCCGAACGGCGGGGCGGGGTCCTTCGGGTGGCGCGAGAAGTCGACCTTGCCGCTCTCGTCGCGCCGCGCGTCGTTGGGGTACGGGAGCCGGTAGAAGTCTTCCTTCACCTCGTCGGGGTCGCCCGCCCGGGGGAATTCCCAGAACGCGGTGAGGCCGGTCTCCTTGTCGGCGGGGCACTTGGCGCCGGCCCAGGGCGGGGTCAGCGTCGGCAGCACCGGCGGGTAGCCCTTGGGCGCCATCGACCCTTCGAGCGCGGTGGTGCCGCACTTGCCTTCCTTGCAGTACAGGCCCTGGGCGCAGTCCTTGTTCAGCGTGCACGCCACGCCCACGTCGCCCGCACCCGACGGCTGGCACGACGGGAAGAGGGTGGCGCCGTCGAAGGCGCACTTGAAGCCGCTCGCGCAGTCGGCGTCGCCTTCGCAGGCCGCGCCCAGCGTGCCGGTGCCCGCCGGGCCGCACTTGCCGCGCACGCCGCCGGGGCCGCAGAGGCCGCTCTTGCACTCCGCGCCGATGGTGCACGACTGGCCGTCGTCGATGCTGTTGCCGGCGGCGCACTTCATCGACGCCGCGTCGCACACCAGGCCCTTGCGGCACTCGGTCTGTGCGTCGCAGGCGCCGTTGATGCCTGCGCCGGGAGGCACCCCGGGGTTGGGGGGAGCGCCGTTGTTGCAGCCCAGCGAGAGCAGGGTGGTGACGACGAACGGGAGCGTGAGACGGCGCATGGCGATTCCCCCTTCGAGAGGTGTCGCGCATGGGTCTACCAAGGGGCAGCGCCCTTATCGAGCGCGCACCTCGCGCCACCAGGGCGTGGGCCCGTCGTGGTGGTCGGCTTCCAGCGCCTCGCCCAGCCGGGGGAAGAGCACCCGCTGCCCCTTGGCGGCGGCGAGCGAGAGCAGCGTCTCCGCCGGCTCGTCCCACGCGTGGAGCGCGAGGTTGAAGGTGCCCCAGTGCACCGGCAGCAGGGTGCCGCCGCCCAGCCACTCGAAGGCGGTGAGCGCGTTCTCGGGGCCGAGGTGAATGTCGCCCCAGCCGGGGTGCCAGGCGCCGATCTCCAGCATCACCAGGTCGAAGGGCCCGAGGCGCTGGGCGATGTCCTTGAACTCCTCGGTGAGGCCGGTGTCGCCGCTGAAGAAGACCTTGCGCCGGTCGCTCTGCACCAGCCACGAGGCCCACGACGTGGTGTTGCGGTCGCGCATGCCCCGGCCGGAGAAGTGCTGGGCGGGGGCCGCGGTGAAGCGCAGGCCGTTGACCTCGTGGCTCTCCCACCAGTCGAGCTCGGTGATGCGGCTCGCGGCGACGCCCCAGGCCTCGAGGTGGGCGCCCACGCCCAGCGAGGTGACGATGGGCACCTCGAGCTTGGCGAGCTCGCGCACCGTGGGCAGGCAGAGGTGATCGTAGTGGTCGTGGGAGATGAGCACCGCGTCGAGCGGGGGCAGCTCGGCGAGGCTCGCCGGGGGGCGGTGAAAGCGCCTCGGGCCCGCGAAGCCCATGGGCGAGGCCCGTTCCCCGAAGACGGGATCGGTCAGCACCCGGCGGCCGTCGAGCTCGAGCAGCACCGTGGAATGCCCGAGCCAGGTCACCCGCAGCCCCGACTGGGCGCGCGAGCGCCAGTGGCCCTTGGGGTCGAGCATCGGCAGCGGCGCGGGCGGGGTGCGCTGGTTGGTGCCGAAGAAGTATTCCCCCAGCAGCGGCAGGGGGTTGCCCTTGAGCCCGGGCGCCACGGCCCTGGTGTTGTGGAACACCCCGTCCTTGAAGCGCTTGGACGCGGTCACCCGCTCGAGCCGCGCCCCCGTCGCCTTCGCCCCGAAGACCGAACCCGCTCGTGACATGGGGCGAACGTCTAACACCCGTGCCACCGGCGCGCCGTTTCTGCTACTCGCGCGGGCGTGATCCGGCTCGACGGCGTCAGCGCGCAACACGGGAAGCAGATTCTCTTCATCGACGCCTCGGCGGCGGTGCACAAGGGCGAGAAGGTCGGCCTGGTGGGTCCGAACGGGTCCGGCAAGTCGACCATCTTCCGGTACCTGATGAAGGAAGAGCAGCCCGACGAAGGCTCGGTGGCCATCGACCGCGGCGTCACCATGGGCTGGTTCCGCCAGGACGTGGGCGAGATGTCGGGCCGAACGGTGCTCGAGGAGACGCTCGACGGCGCGGGCGACGTGAGCGCGGTGGGCCGCGAGCTCAAGCAGCTCGAGCGCGACCTGGCCGACCCCGACAAGGCCGATCAGATGGAGAAGCTCATCGAGCGCTTCGGCGTGGTGCAGGCGCGCTTCGACGAGCTCGGCGGCTACGCGCTCGAAGGCCGGGCGCGCGAGATCCTCGCCGGCCTGGGCTTCCGCGACTCGGTCATCGAGAACGACGTGGGCGCGCTGTCCGGCGGCTGGAAGATGCGGGTGGCGCTGGCGCGCATCCTCCTCATGCAGCCCGACGCGCTCCTGCTCGACGAGCCGTCGAACCACCTCGACCTCGAGTCGCTGTTGTGGCTCGAGGAGTTCCTCAAGCGGTACGAGGGCGCGCTGGTGATGACCTCGCACGACCGCGAGCTGCTCAACCGGGTGTGCAACCGCATCCTGGAGATCGACGGCGGCGTGCTCACCAGCTACTCGGGCAACTACGACTTCTACGAGCAGCAGAAGGCGATCGCCATGCAGCAGCAGCAGGCGACCTTCGAGCGCCAGCAGGCGATGCTCAAGAAGGAGCTGGAGTTCATCGCCCGCTTCAAGGCGCGCGCGTCCCACGCGGCCCAGGTGCAGTCGCGGGTGAAGAAGCTCGAGAAGATCGAGCGCGTCGAGCCGCCGCGCCGCATCGAGAAGGTGCGCTTCGAGTTCAAGCCGCCGCCGCGCGCAGGGGAAGACGTCGCCAAGCTCGACCGGGTGTCGAAGGCCTACGGCGACCTGAAGATCTACCAGGACCTCGACTTCCTCATTCGCCGGCGGGAACGGTGGTGCGTGCTGGGCGTCAACGGCGCCGGCAAGTCGACCCTGCTCAAGCTGGTCGCGGGCAGCAGCCAGCCCGACTCCGGCACCGTCACCGTGGGCAACAGCGTGAAGATGGGCTTCTTCGCCCAGCACGCGATGGAAGTGCTCGAGAAGGAGCTCACCGTCTGGGAGACCCTGGTCCGGGCCTTTCCCCGCTCGGGCGAAGGCGCGCTGCGCACGCTCGCCGGCTGCTTCGGCTTCCCCGGCGACGAGGCGGACAAGGTGGTGCGGGTGCTCTCGGGCGGAGAGCAGGCGCGGCTGGTGCTGGCGCTGATGCTCTACGACCCCCCGAACTTCCTGGTGCTCGACGAGCCCACCAACCACCTGGACCTCGCCACCAAGGCGATGCTCATCGACGCGCTGAAGGACTTCGAAGGCACGCTCTTGATGGTGAGCCACGACCGCCACTTCCTGGGCGCGCTGTCCAACCGGGTGCTCGAGCTCACCCCCCAGGGCCCGGTGGTCTACGGCGGCGGCTACACCGAGTACGTGGCCCGCACCGGCCGCGAGGCGCCCGGCCTGCGGACCCTCGACAAGGCGAAGTGACGGCGCACGACCCGCGAGGGGCCCCGGGTGTGCAACGGGCCAGCGCGCGGGTGACTGGAATGGGCTTCAACCCAAGCCCGCGTCGCTTGCTGAGAGGCCGTGAGGCCTGGCACAGTCGGTCTCAATGAGTGACCCTTCCCAGGGCCGCAAGGCGACGCCCATCGGCGGCACCCCTGCCCCGAGCACTGCCGACCGCGTGAAGCAGATCCAGGATCTGCAGCGCATGACCGAGGCCGCGCCGGTGACCAAGAAGCCCACTGCCGCCCCGGCGCAGCCCCTGATGCCGTCGGCGAAGGTCGACGACCTTTGGAACGTGCAGGCCACCGCCCGCACCACCAACCCGCTCCTGCACAAGGCGACCCCCAAGGAGCAGGCCGTCTTCGGCAAGGCCCAGGTCGACCCCGCGGCGCTCTTCGGCACCAAGGCCGGGGGCGTGGAGATCCTCGGCAACCCCTGGAAGATCATCTCCTTCGCCGACACCCTGCCCATCGTCTTCGAGCCCCCGCGGGACCTGAAGGAGTACGACGCCCGCATCCCCGAGAAGGCGGTCAAGACCGAGCACGGCCTGCTGTTCCAGGCGAGCCTCGCCGCCAAGGACGAGAGCGAGCCCACCCGCACCCGCGCGGTGCTGGTGAGCGACAAGGGCGGGCTGGTCGGCGCGGAGTGCGAGTCCGCCTTCATCCTCGACCGGCTCATCAAGCGGCTCCCGTCGCTGCCGCTGGCGCAGGCGGTCGGCGGCGAGCGCTTCAAGGTCACCGACGGCAAGAACTCCCGCTTCCAGGTGACGACCAAGAGCGGCAAGGTGTTCGAGGCCTCGAACTTCGGGCTGCTGATCCCCAAGGGGCAGCCGCCTGCGAAGTACGACCTCGTGGTGGCGCACTACCACCTCGACACCTTCGACGCCGCGCGCTGAACCGTCGCGGCGCCTACTGCACGGTCTTCGAGATCTTCAGCACCGAGCTCGGCAGCTGCACGCCCAGCTCGCGCGCCGCCGCCAGGTTCACCACCGGTAGTGGCTTGCCGTCCTTGGTGGTGACGCCGAAGAGCGCGAAGAGCTCGGCGTCGGCCGCCGAGACCGCCAGCGTGTAGAGCTTCTTCTCGCGCGCCAGGCGGGTGTACGCCGCGGTGCGGCTCGAGCCCGGGAGCACCAGCAGCGCGGCCGGCGCCTCCTCGTCGAGCGCCTTGGCCAGCTTGGCGTCGTCGCCCGGGTCGCTCACGCTCACGAAGCGTAGCGCCCGGCTGGCGATCCGGGTCTGCGGCAGGCCCTTGGCGGCCAGCAGCACCTCGTCGAGCGCCTTGGTCTGCGACTTCTCGTAGGGAATCGCGACCACGAAGTCGCCCGTGCCCCGCGTGGCGAGCGCCTGGTCGTACGTCACCAGCTTGAGCATCAGCAGCACCGAGACCGAAGGCGGGGCGTCCTGCGCCAGGGCGGGCATCGCCAGCAGCGCAACCACGGTGGCCCAGCGCAGGTGCATGAGGTCAGAACGAATAACGCAGGGTCAGCCGCGCTTCACGAGGGGTCTTCTGGAGACGGGTCAAGGGGGCGTGGTCGGCCACCAGGGGATCGAACGCCACGACGTCGAAGAGATTCACCAGGGTGCCCTGGGCGGCGAGGCCCTTCACCCACGGCACTTCCCACAACACGCTGAAATCAACCCAGAAATAGGGCTCGACCGTCGCCGGCTCGGTGGTGGTGGCCGCCAGGTCGACCGTGCGCCGGTCGACGTAGGTTGCCCGCGCCGCAACGGTGAGTGACGGGTGCACCGCCCGGGTGGAGACCGCGGCGTTGAAGAGCCAGGGGGCGAAGTTGCTCGTCGGCGCTCCCTGGAAGTCCGCGCCCTGCACCGACACGCCCGCCCACCCGCGGATCCACGGCTCGAAGGCCGCGGTGAGCCCCGCCTCGCCCCCCGCCACGTTGACCGCCGCGGTGTTGGCGTACTGCTGGCGATAGTCCTCGGGCCCCATCGGCTCGTGGTCGAGCCCCGGCGCCGGCACGGTGCGCGGGGCGATGAGCCCTTCGAAGTGGTCGGCGTGGCCGCGCAGGGTGAAGGCGAGCTGGGGCAGGAAGCGGTGCTCCCACACGCCCTGGATGGCGCGGGCCCCTTCGGCGCGCAGCTCGGGGTTGGGCACGAAGTCGAGCCCGTCGGCGAAGTACGCCTCGAACGCGGTCGGCGGGCGGAAGCCTTCCGTGTACACGGCCTTGATCACGTCGTGCTCTCCGGCGTTCCACACCACCGACAGCTTGGGCGTCAGCCGCGCGCCGTAGAGCGAGTGGGCGAAGAGCGTGAGCCCGGCCTGGAGCTTGAGCCGCTCGAAGAGCTTCTGCTCCACCAGCGCCGACACGTTGACGGTGGTGAAGTTCACCACGATGGGGTCGACGCCCACGCCGTTGACCGGGTCCTGGGTCATCGACGGCACGCCTTCGTAGAAGCTGTGCTGCCGGGTCCAGTGCTGTTCCACCTGCACGCCCAGCACGTCCTTGTGATCGATGCGGGGCGTGAAGGTCGCGCGCACCTCGCCGGACACCCAGCGGTCGCTCGCCAGGTCGAGGAACGGCGTCGGCGGGGGCGGCGGGTAGGCGAGGTCGTCGCGGTACCCGAAGTCGTCGTAGCTCAGCCGGGCCTGGAGGTGCGCCCAGTCGGTCACCTGGCGCTGGTAGCCGACCTCGGAGAAGAAGGTGGTGTTGACGACGTCGGTGCGCAGGTCGCCGGGGATGACGGAGTAGGGCGCGGTGGGCAACCCGCGGCGGCGGTCGCTGAAGCCCGAGCGCAGCCAGAGGCCGTTCCATTCCGCGGTGCCGTAGACGTTCCACGCCTGGCGCCAGTCGGCGTCGCGGATGATGCCGTCGGCGGGGATCGGCCGGTCGGTGATGGGCAGCGCGGAGTCGAAGCCCCGCGAGCGGTAGAAGCCGCCGTGCAGCGCGAAGCGCACCCCGCCCACCTCGCGCCCGTAGTGCAGCGCGAGCTCGCCGGCGTTGGGCCGGTTCTGCGCCACCTCGCCGCTCGCCAGCACCTCGCCGCCCTGCTGCGCCGCCCCCCGGGTCACCAGGTTCACCACTCCGAAGTAGGCGGTGGGGCCGTAGATGCCTCCCACCGGCCCGCGGATCACTTCCACCCGCTCCAGCGCGCTCATCGCGACCGGCAGGTCGCGCCCCAGGTAGCTCTGCCCGGTGCCCACCTGGTTGTTGAGCGGGTGCCCGTCGAGCAGCACCAGGATGCGGGTGTTGTTGTCGCCCAGGAGGTGCAGGCCGTGAATGCCCACGCCCTCGTACAGGCGGTCGTCGTCGGCGAAGAGCCCGGGCACGTAGCGCAGCACCTCGTCGAGCGAGCGGAAGCCGTGGCGCTCCAGGTCTTCCCGGCTCACCACGAAGATGTCGCCCGGCGCGTCGCTGCTCTTCTCCTCGGCGCGGCTCACCGCCGCGATGGGCGTGTCGAGCAGCGACTCGAGGTCCAGGTTGGCGATGTCTTGCTCGGCGCCGCCGTCGAGCGCAGACAGGGCGAGCAGCACGACCGTGGGTAGCAGCACGTCAGTCCCTTCCGAAAACGGTCCGATCGGATAGCAAAGTTGGCCCCGGGCCGGAGCGCGAACTTTCTGCCGCGGACGCCCGGGGGCTCAGCGGTGGGCGGCGAGCTGCGCCTTGAGCGACTGCAGGGCCACCGAGAACGCCTCGAAGGCGGTGGCGTCGAGGTACTCGACCAGCGCCGTCTCGCCCTTCTCGGCCTCGCCGATGGCCCAGGCGACCTCGTCCCAGCGCTGGGCCCGCGCCGCCATCACCCCGCGCGCCAGCGCCCGCAGCACGCCGCGGACCCCTTCGGGGATGGCGACGTTCTGCAGCCGGCCGGTGCGAGGTCCGGGCGTGACCTGGAGCGACTGGAGCTCCAGCTGGAACGACAGGCTGATCTCTTCGTCGTCGTCAGGGGCCACGGGGTTGGCGCAAGCCTAGGCCAGCTCGCCGCCGCGCGTTCGCGGATCCGCGCGCCAGCGGTTCACTTGTAGCGGCGAATGGCGGTGTCGAAGGCCTCGCGGGCCACCACGTCCTCGATGATCAGCTCCCGGGCCTCGGGCGCCGGGCGGAAGAGCACCCGGTAGTGAATGCCCACCCGGGCCGAGAAGAGCCCCGCCACCCCCTGCAGCTGCTTCACTTCGCGCCAGCCGGGCGCTTCGCCGCTGCAGAGGTCGGAGACCCGGAACAGCACCTCGCGCGCCACCCGGGCGGGCAGCGCCTCGAGCGCTTCCTGGGCCCGCGGCACGAAGCGGGGCAGGGTGAGCCCGCGCGGCCGCGCCTGCGAGCCGTCGACGCCTTCGGGCTCGGGCAGCTCCTCGACGCTCTCTTCCGGGGCCTCGTCCCTGGGGGCGCTGAGCTTCGCCGACAGCTCCGCCACCTCGCGCCGCAGCCGCGCGCGCTCCTCGTTGCCTTCGCGGATGCGGCCTTCGAGCTCGTCGACCCGCGAGCGCAGCTCCCGGCGCGCGCCTTCCGGGGCCGCCTGGGTCCGCCCGGGCTGGCTGGCGGCGCTGAGCTGACCTTCGAGCTCGATGATGCGGCGGCGCGCGGCTTCCAGCTCCTCGTACGGCGCGCTGTCCACCGGGGCCGCCGGCGCCGCGGTCGCGGGAGACGACGGGGCCCGGTCACCCGAGCGGTCGCGCGCCGCCACCGGCCGGCCACCCTTGCCGAGGAAAGGCACCCGGCCGAGCCCCAGGCCGTCGCGCGCCACGTCGATGGCCCACCACAGGTCTTCCGCCTCGGCGCGGTTGGCGAGCTTGGGCAGGAGCCCGTCGCCCACCAGCACCCCGAGCGCGGGCGCGTGCTGCAGCAGCGCGTAGGCCAGGTCGACCGCCTCGAAGAAGTGGCTCTTCGCCAGCGCCTGCCCGCACACCAGGTTCATGGTGGCCACCGCCGGGGGCAGCTTGCGCAGCGAGAGCTGCAGCTCGGCCACCTTGCCCACCGCGTCGGGGCTGGTGAGCGCCGCGCGGCAGCGCTCGACCAGCGCGTCTTCCCCGTCGCTCGCCGCGTGCCACAGGAGCTCTTCCCACGCCGCGTCGCGCGACGACTCCGCCACCCGGGGCACGTAGGCCTGCCACCAGCGCTCGGCGTCGTCCCAGCGGCGCAGCCCGATGAGGCGCCGCGCACCCGCGAGGTGGCTTTCCACGGTGAGCGTCGCCGGGTCGAGCGCGCGCAGGTCGCTCAGCCAGAGCGCCTGCACGTGCTTGGGCGCGAGCTGGGGGCAGAGCGCGGCGAGGCGCTCGGCGCGGGTGCCGCCCCCGCCGCTGCGCTGGCCGTCGGCGCCGTGGCACTTCTTGTACTTCTGGCCGCTGCCGCAGGGGCACGGGTCGTTGCGGCCCGGCTCCTTGCCTTCGTGCTTCACCGTCAGCTGCGGGAGCGGCACCTCGCCTTCGGGCAGCAGGTCGAGCGGCGACTCGGCGTCGAGCGCCAGTGACTCGGTGACCTGCTTCAGGTCGGCCGCGGTCATCCACTTCTCGAGGCTCTGGCGGGCCGCCAGCACCTCGTCGTCGCCCAGGAGGTGGCAGGCCGCCACCAGCACCTCGTAGGCGGAGTCGGGGAGGTCGCGCTTCGCGAGGCGAATGACCTGGGCCTTGAGCTTCGCCGGCACCTTGGCGCCGTCCAGGTGCAGCGCGGCCGCGGCCACCAGCAGGCACAGCCGGTCGACGTCGAGCGCGTCGTCGGCGAGCAGCGCGGCCACCGCGTCGGGCACCTTGCCCTTGGCGCGAGAGAGGAGCGCGAGCAGCAGGTCGGCCACGCTCAGGTCGCGCACCCACGGCAGCACCTCGTCGAGCGCCACGTCCTGCCCGGCCTCCAGGCGCGCGAGCAGCACCGCCGCGGCCTCGTCGGCGTCCTTCCTGGTGGCGGCGTCTGCGAGCAGGCCCTGCGCCTCCTCGGGGCTCTGGGCGAGCCGCTTGGACAGCGCGGCGACGAAGTCTCGGGTCAGCATCGGGGGGAGCGCGCGGCGCGGTGCGGAGCTTCAGATGGCCTGGCTGCCGCGCTCGCCGGTGCGGATGCGCACCACCTCTTCCAGCGGGGTGACGAAGATCTTCCCGTCGCCCACCTGGCCGGCGCCCTCGCTGCGCGCCGCCTTCACGATCGCGCCGATGGTCTTCTCCACGTACGCGTCGTTGACGCCGATGGAGATGCGCGTCTTCTGCACGCGCGGGTTGCGCACCTTCTGGCCGCGGAACAGCTCGACTTCGCCTTCCTGCCGGCCGTGGCCTTCCACCGTGTCCACGGTGAGGCGGTAGTGGTCGGCTTCGTCGAGCACGGCGCGCAGCGCCTCTTCCACGGCCTCGAGCCGCTCGGGACGAATGATGGCGATGATCATCTTCATGGGCCGCTAGCCTCGCACGGAACGGGTGACGGTCAGGTCTGGTCGAAGTGATAACCGCGCTCACCGTGGACGTGAAGGTCCAGGCCTTCGCGTTCCGCCGCCTCGGTGGTGCGCAGCCCCACCGTCCACTTGAGCAAAAGGCCCAGCACCAGCGTGCCCAGGCCCGCGAAGACCAGCGCCACCAGCACGCCGATGGCCTGCTTGCCGAGCTGGGTGAAGTCGCCCGAGAGCGCGCCCGCCACCGGGGTGAAGCAGAAGACGCCGGTGAGCAGCGCGCCCAGGATGCCGCCCACCCCGTGCACGCCGAAGGCGTCCAGGCTGTCGTCGTAGCCGAGCTTGGACTTGAGCTGCACCGCCCAGTAGCAGACGAGCGAGGCGAGCGCGCCCAGCACCAGCGCCGCCCAGGGGTGAATGTGGCCCGCGGCCGGCGTCACCGCCACCAGCCCGGCGACGATGCCCGAGGCCAGGCCCAGCGACGTCATCTTCCCGTGGTGCCAGCGCTCGACCAGCATCCACATCAGGCCGGCGGCCGCCGCCGCCGACTGGGTGGTGGTGAACGCCAGGCCCGCCACGCCGCCCGCCACCGGGTGCTCCACCGCCACCGCCGAGCCGGCGTTGAAGCCGAACCAGCCGAACCACAGGAGCCCCGCGCCGGTGAGCGTCAGCACCAGGTTGTTGGGCAGCACCGGCTGGCCGCGCTGCACGTCGCGCCGGGGCCCGAGCAGGAGCGCCAGCACCAGCGCCGAGATGCCCGCCGCGATGTGCACCACCGTGCCGCCCGCGAAGTCGAGCACGCCCAGCTTGCAGAGCCAGCCCTCGCTCGCCCACACCCAGTGCGCCAGCGGGCAGTAGATGAAGGTCGCCCAGAGGAGGATGAAGATGACGTAGCTGCGGAACTTCATGCGCTCCGCCACCGCGCCGGAGATGAGCGCCGGGGTGATGATGGCGAACTTCCCCTGGAACATGACGAACACCAGCTCGGGAATCGCCTTGTCCGCGTAGAGGCGCGTGTGCGGCAGCCCGGCGAGCCCCCACAGCTCGCTCGACCAGCCGAGCCAGCCGCCGAGGCTCTGGCCGAAGGCGAGCCCGTAGCCGATGAGCACCCACTGCACGCCGATGATCGCCATCGCCACGAAGCTCATCATCATCGTGGTGAGCACGTTCTTGCGGCGCACCATGCCGCCGTAGAAGAGCGCCAGCCCCGGCACCATCAGCAGCACCATCGCGGAGCTCGCCAGCATCCACGCCGTGGAGCCGGAGTCGATCGTCGCCGCCTCGTTCATGGCGGCGCACCCTAGAGGTAACGCGGTGCGTCGTAAAGCCTCAGGCGCGGCCGGTGAGCCGGCGGAAGGCGGCGTCGCCCAGGGGGTCGATCTCCTGCCAGCGGTCGATGTCGCCTCCGAAGCGCCCCGCCACCTGGCGGATCTCCTGCTGCAGGGCGGCCAGGGTGAGGTCGCGCTCGGCGGCCTGGCCGAGGGCGTCGAGGCACTCGGCGCGCACCAGGAGCCGGTGCGGGCGGCCCATGATGACCGGCACGAAGCTCGGCTCGGACCCCGTCTCCACCGGCACCAGCGCGAGCGCTTCCTCGGCGCGGCCTTGCCCGAGCAGCGCGCGCGCCAGGAGCCCGCTCAGCGTCAGCTGCGCCTGCCCGATGCGCCCCAGCTGCGCGATGCCCGCGCGCGCCGCGGCCTCGGCCTCGAGGAACTTGCCGTGGCGCAGGTACGCGTAGGTGATGGACCCGGAGTACATCGCCACGTTGCGCGCTTCGATGGACTGCAAGAGCCCGGCGCACTTCTTCGCCGCCTCCAGCGTCTCCTCGAGCGGCCGGCGCAGCGCGCACTGCATCAGCAGGAGCAGCTGCACGCTGTTGGTGAGCCGCGCCAGCCCCAGCCGCTCGGTCCGCGCGAGCAGGCCCCTGGCCTTCTCGGCGGCGTCTTCCACGTACCCGCGGAACAGCAGCCCGAAGACCACGTTGGCGCGCAGCGCACAGCCGTTGCGCAGGTCGCCGGCGGCCTCGAACGTCGCGATGGCCTTGGCCAGCAGGTCTTCGTCGGCGTTCCCGGGCGAGCGCCGCCGGAAGGACAGCGCCTCGTACAGCCACCCCGGGCTCGCGGGCTCCTGCGCCTGGGCGCGCTCGAGCCACGGCTGCGCGCGGTCGACCAGCGCCGCGGCGAGCGCCGACTGGCCGTTGACCTCCAGCGCGGTGCCGATGCGCCCCGCCGCCACCACCCACGGCGCGGCGTTGGCGTCGGTCTGCGGCACCGACAGCAGCGCCTGGCCGAGGCGCACCATCTCCTTCACGTCGCGGCGGGTCCCCGCCACGTAGGCCCCGAGCGCCGCCGCCCGCAGCCAGGTGACGCTCCCCGGCTCGACCAGCGCCCACAGGCGCTCCAGGCGCAGCTGGGCGTCGGGGGCCCGGTCGTTCCACCGCAGGGCCTCGGCCTCGGCGAGCAACAGCCGGCAGGTGAGCTCGGGGGGCGGCGCGTTGGCGTGGCCGGCCTTGGCCGCCTGCAGCACCCCGTCGAAGTCGTTGGCGGCGAGCGCGTCCGCGGTGGCCGCGCCCCACCAGGTGGCCGCGTCCGCCGGGCGCTCACCGAGCTCGAAGTGCCGCGCCAGCACCGCGGGTGCGGCGGCCCGGTGGGCGAGCAGCCACTGCGCCGCGAGCCGGTGACCCACCTTGCGGTCGTCGTCGGTGAGCATGCCGTCGGCGGCGTCGCGCAGCAGCGCGTGGCGGAAGGCGAACTCCTGCTCGCCGTCGACCTGGCTCGACGGCCGCTGCACCAGCACTTCCTGGCGCGCCAGCTGCTGCAGCCGCTCGGCGGCGTCGGCCTGGCCGCTCATCTCCCGGACCGCGCCGGTCCAGAAGACCTCGCCCACCACGCTCGCCGCGCGCAGCAGCTTGCGGTCGTCGGCGTCGAGCGCCTCCAGGCGCGACTGGGCCATCGCCTTCACGGTGGCCGGCAGGTCGGACGCGCCCTGCGCCACCGCGCGCAGCAGCTCTTCCAGGTAGAAGGCGTTGCCGCTCGCCGTCTCCACCACCCGCGCCACCACCGCGGGCGCCGCGGCCTCGCCCAGCACCTCGCGCGCCAGCTGCTCCGCGGCTCGGCTCGACAGCGCGGCGAGCCGCAGCTCCTCGAGCGGGTGGTTCGCCCACAGGGTGGGGAAGCGGGTGCGCAGCTCGGGGCGGCCGAAGGCGAGCAGGCACCAGGGGCGGTGCTCCAGCGCGCGCAGCGCGGCATCGAGCCACTCCAGGCTCGCCGCGTCGGCCCAGTGCACGTCGTCGAGCAGCACCACGAGCGGCCCCTGCGCCGCCATGAAGCCCAGCCAGTCGACGAAGGCGCGGCGCAGCTGGTCGCCCATCACCGCCGCGTCGGACCGGGCGGCCTTGAGCAGCCCGTTGGCGTCGTGGCCCGACGGCGCGCCCACCAGCTCGCCCAGGAAGGTGCGCAGCCGCGCGAGTTCCTCGTCGGGGGCCACCATCGCCAGGTGGGCGTCGAGGCCCTTGGGCGCGGCGCCGCGCACCAGGAGCGCCGCCAGCGCCAGCGGAGCGTCGGCCTGGTTCTGCACCGCGTGCGCCACCAGCACCCGCGGCGGCCGCGGCAGCGTGCGCAGCCGCTGCTCGAGCTCGCGCCGCAGCCGCGACTTGCCCATGCCGGCCGAGGCCAGCACCAGCGCCGCGCGGGCCACGCCTTCCTCGGCCGATTCGGCCGCCAGCCCTTCGAGCACCGACAGCTCGCGCGCCCGCCCGACGAAGGGCGACGCCTTGCCGAGCAGCAGCCGGGCTTCGGCCACCCCGCCGCTGCGCTCGCCGGTGACGATGCTGCGGCCGCGCACCTCGTGCAGCTCGAAGCGCTCGGCGAGCAGCCCGCGGGTCAGCGCGTCGATGGGCACGCCCGGCCCCAGCGACGACGGGCTGGCCAGCGCGGCGACCGCGGCGTCCACCGCCTCGCCCAGCGGCACCGCGGCGCCGCTCACCCCGCGGCCCATCGCCAGCGCGAGGCGCACGCCCGGCAAGGCCTGCCGCAGCGCGAGCGCACGGCGCGCGGCCTGGGCGGCGGTGTCGGTCGCCGCCGAGGCGGTGAAGACGGCGAAGACCGACCCGTCGGCCAGGCGCTCGGCCCGGCCGCCGTGCGCGCGCACCAGCTCGAGCGCGTGCTCGTCGATCTGCGCCCCTTCGATCGGCGAGAGCGTGTCGGCGAGGCCGTCGTCGCGGCGGGAGAGCTGGGCCGCGATGACGCCGACCAGGCGCTGCTCCTGGTGGGTGAGCTGGGGGGGCGGCGCGGCCTGCGGCTCGGCTTGCCGGGCGAAGAGGGCGTGCGCCCTGGCGGCGGACGAGGGGCGATCGGCGACCTCGCGCTCCATCAGCCGGGCGACCGCCTCGTCGAGCCAGGGCGGCACGTCGCGGTTCACCTGGGCCGCGTGCGGCGCCGGCTCGAGGAGGATGCGCGCCAGCACGGCCATCACCTGGTCGCCGACCCACGGCGGGCGGCCGGTGAGGCACTCGAAGAGCACCGCCCCCAGCGCGTAGAGGTCGGTGCGCCCGTCGAGCGTCATCACGCCGCGCACCTGCTCCGGCGCCATGTACGCCGGCGTGCCGAGGATCATGCCGGTGCGGGTGAGCCGCGCGTTCTCCTCGCTCGGGCGCGCGATGCCGAAGTCCACCAGCTTGGCCAGCGCGACCTCGCCGCCCGGCAGCACCACGTTGGCGGGCTTGAGGTCCCGGTGCACCACCCCGGCCTGGTGCGCGGCCTCGAGGCCGTCGAGAAGCCGGTGGGCGAGCGTCACCACCGCGTCGGGCGCGAGCGGCCCGCGCTTGAGCACCTGGGCGAGCTCCTGACCTTCGAGCCACTCCATCGCCAGCCAGGGGGCGCCACCGTCGAGGTCGCCGTGGCCCAGCCAGCCGACGATGGCGTCGTGCTGGAGCGAGGCCAGCACCTGCGATTCCCGGCGGAAGCGCGCCACGTCGGCGCCGGAGCCCGACAGCAGCTTCACCGCCGCGTCGCCCCCGGTCGAGAGGTCCCGGGCGCGCCACACCACGCCCATCGCGCCTTCGCCCGCCACCGAGACGAGCTCGAAGCGGCCACCCAGTCGATCGCCCGCGCGCATGACGGGTTTGACGCTAGTCCGGCTGGGGCCGGTTGCCTCGGCGCGCGCGCTCGGCGGGTGACTCCGGCGGCACCAGGGCCTTGGGGCCGCGGCCGATGAGGTCGGCCCGCCCCGCCTGGATCAGCGCTTCCCGCGCCAGCGGCCAGGACTCCGGGTTCCAGTACAGCAGCAGCGCCTTCTGCAGCTTCTTCTCCTTGAGCCCCCGCGCCACCGCGACCGGCTCGAAGGTGTCGGGGTCGAGGCCGGTGAAGTACATCGACGCGGCCATCGACATCGGCGTGGGAATGAAGTCCTGCACCTGGCGCGGGCGGCGGTTGTGCTCCTTGAGCCACAGCGCGAGCTCCACCATGTCCGCCAGCGTCGAGCCCGGGTGCCCGCTGATGAAGTACGGAATGTCGTACTGCTCCTTGCCGGCGTCGCGGCTCGCGCAGGCGAAGGCTTCCGCGAAGCGCTCGAAGCTCTCGATGCCCGGCTTCTTCATCTTCTCCAGCACGCGCTTGCTCACGTGCTCCGGGGCCACCGAGAGGTGCCCGCCCACGTGGTGCTCGGCGAGCGCCTCGATGTACTTCGGCGAGCGCTCGGCGAGGTCGTAGCGCACGCCGGAGGCGATGAAGACGTGCTTGATGCCTTCTTCCTTCCGCGCCGCGCCCATCAGCTCCACCAGCGGGTCGTGGTCGGTGACCAGGTTCTCGCAGATGCCCGGGTGCACGCAGGACAGGCGCCGGCACTTGGACTCGATCGCCTCCGACTTGCACTTCATCTTGTACATGTTGGCGGTGGGGCCGCCGAGGTCGGTGATGGTGCCCTTGAAGTCACCCATGCGCCGCACCGCGCGCAGTTCGCGCAGCACGCTCGCCTGCGACCGGTTCTGGATGACGCGGCCTTCGTGCTCGGTGATGGAGCAGAAGGAGCAGCCGCCGAAGCAGCCCCGCATCAGAACCACCGAGTGCTTCACCGTCTCGTACGCGGGGATCTTGTCCCGGTACTGGGGGTGGGGCACCCGGGTGAAGGGCAGGTCGTACAGCTCGTCCATCGCGATGCCGCCCTGGCCTTCGCCGTCCTCGAGCGGGAAGGCCGGCGGGTTGAAGTACACCCCGCGCTGGCCGTGGCGCTGCACGATGGGCCGCGCGTTGCCGGGGTTGGTCTCGCGCTGGAAGTCGTGGCTCATGCGGGTGAAGGCCCGCTTGTCTTCCACCACCTGCTCGTAGCTCGGCAGCACCACCACCTTGCGGTCGGCGGCGCGCTTCGCCGGGTCCGCCTCGTGGCGCTTGAGCTCGGCGTCGTTGATGGGGAACGCGGTGCCCCGCACGTCGCGAATGGCGTCGATGGGCTCGCCCGCCTTGAGCCGCCGCGCCACGTCCCAGATGGCGCGCTCGCCCATGCCGAACACCAGCAGGTCGGCCTTGGAGTCGAGGACGATGGAACGCCGCACCGTGTCCGACCAGTAGTCGTAGTGCGCGATGCGCCGCAGCGACGCCTCGATGCCGCCGAGCACCACCGGCACCCCGGGGAAGGCCTCGCGGCAGCGCTGGGTGTACACCAGCGACGCGCGGTCCGGCCGCAGCCCGGTCGCCCCGCCCGGCGAGTACTGGTCTTCGCCGCGGTTCTTCTTCTGCGCGGTGAGCCGGTTGAGCATCGAGTCGAGGTTGCCCGCGGACACCCCGAAGAAGAGCTTCGGCCGCCCCAGCGCGCGGAACGCCTCGGCCGAGTGCCAGTCGGGCTGGGCGATGATCCCCACCGAGAAGCCGCGACCTTCGAGGAAGCGGGCGATCAGCACCGGCCCGAACGCCGGGTGGTCGACGTAGGCGTCGCCGGTGACGATGACCACGTCGAGCTGCTCGACCCCGCGCGCCTTGAGGTCGGCGGCGGTCATCGGCAGGAACTGAGAGCGGTCGGGCGCGGCAGGCATCGCCGCTACGCCTACCAGCCTTCCCGGGCCCAGGTCACCTCCGGGCCCGGGAGGCGAACCCGCTACTGCACGGTGAGCGGCAGCTCGTTGCTGGTGTGTCCGCCCTCGATGCTCACCGCGACGCCGTAGGTGCCGGCGGTGGGAATCTGGGTCGGCGTCAGATCGAGCGTGCCCTGGGTGTCACTGCTCACCGCGAGATAGATGGTGCGGGTGGGCAGGTAGCCGCCGTCGGCCAGCATGCTGCAGCCGGGCGCCGGGCAGCGGAGCTGGACGAACGAGAAGTTCGGAACGAAGCCGGTTCCCGTCAGCGTGAGCACGGCCCCGCTGTTCGCGGTCGCGGTCGAAGGCGAGACCTGGCTGAGCGTGGGCTTCACCTTCACCGACACCTGGAAGAGGTTCGACTGCCCACCACCGGGCGCCGCGTTGACCACGCGCAGCGTGCGGAAGCCGTCGAGCGCCACGTGGTCCGCGGGCACCGTGACCACCAGTGACGTGGAGGTGGCGGAGACCGTCGGGAAGGTGGCGAGGGAGGTCTGATCGACCACCGCCGAGCCCTGGTAGAAACCGGTGCCACTGATGGTGAGGTCCTGCGCGCCCCCATCGGAGACGAGCAAGTAGGGAGTCCAGCTGCGAACTGCAGGCGTGGGGTTTCCCGCGACCACGGTGAAGCCTCCGTCCACCGTCGACGTCCCGCCGCCGGGCGCAGGGGTCACCAGGGTGATGGTCCAGAGCCCCGGGGTGGCCAGCATCGCCTCCGGGAGCAGGACCGTCGTCTGCGACGGGTTCCCGCTCGGATCCGGCGGGGTCAGCGGGTAGGTCGTCTGACCGTTGCTGGCCGTGATGGTGGTCCCCGAGATGAGGTCGGACCCGCTGATGGTCGCGCCGGTTGCGCCCGAGCCCTGGCCGAGGCTCGACGGGGTGATGGCGTTCCCCACGGGGACCGGGTTGGAGCCGGTCACCGTGAAGGTCACCGCCGAGCTCGAGAGCCCGCCCTGGTTCTGCACCGAGAAGGCGTAGGTGCCGGCCGTCGAGGTGATCGACCGATCCACGAAGCCACGCACCAGGCCGGCGTCGACGAAGACCGCTCCGCCGCGGCTCTTGCCGTTCACCGACCACGACATCGGGCTGGTGAAGCTGCTGCCGGCGAGGTTCACGTAGAAGCCGCTCGGCCCCGCGTCGCGGGCCGTGCTCGAAGGACCGAGCGCCGTCAGGACCGGAGCCGGGCCAGCATCCGCGGAGCCACCGCCCGCGGAGCCACCGCCCGCGGAGCCACCGCCC
>JAIBBQ010000001.1 GCA_019694595.1 Myxococcaceae bacterium | reverse complement strand
GCCGCCGGCGCCGCCCGCGCCGCCGCCGCTCGAGCCTCCTCCTCCGCTGCAGCCCATGGCGAACGACGTGGTGACGATCAGCACAGCGAGTGCGCGCTTCATGTGGTGCTCCCCCTCGATGGTGCGCGAGATGCGCTCCCTTGGAAGGCGCACCTTACCCGTGGGCCTGCGGTGGCCCCACCGGGGCGTTCCTCAGCCCTTGATGAGCTCGCCCAGCACCACGGTGGCGTAGCTCCCCGACGGCAGGGTGAAGGACAGCCGCACTTCGCTGCCCTGGGCCTCGAACGAAGGCTCGCCCAGCGGCACGCGCAGGAGCCGCCGGGTGCCCTGCGTCTGCGCGCCGCCCTTCTCGAAGTCCGCCGGCGTCACTTCGGCGTCGGCCAGCACCTGGGCCTCGAGCGCGGCCACCTTCGCCTCGCTGGCGCGCATCGACGGCCCGTACATCGGCCCGGTGGGGCTGAGCTCGAAGGCCAGGGCGCGGGGCCGGTCGACGTCGGGCTCCGCGCAGACGAACTCGCCGCCGGTCGCGTGCTTCTTGAGCACGTCACCCAGCTGCGGCACGTCCCAGGTGGCGTCGTCGAGCCGGGCGTCGAGCACCCGGTTGAAGAGCGCCGACTGGAACGCCGACAGCCACAGCTTGCGCTCGAAGTGCCGGGCCTTGAGCTGGCCGAGCAAGAGCGCGCGGCCCTTCTCCGCGTTGTCGCCGTGCCCGCCGAAGCGCTGCTCGCCGTAGAAGTTGGGCAGCCCGCGCGCGCAGAGCAGCTCGAACGACGCCTTCGCCGCCGCGGGGTCCTTCACCTCGCGCAGCACCAGGCGGAAGCGGTTGCCTTCGAGGTGCCCGTTCTTGAGCTTGTTGCCGTGCCGCGCCCAGCGCAGCAGGGTGACGCCTTCGACGCGCGCGGTGGCGATGGCGCCTTCCGCCCCCTTCGCCGGCAGGCAGAGGTACTGGCGCGTCACCGCGTGGGCGTCCTTGAGGCCGGCCCAGCTCACCGGCGCCTCGGGCACCCCGAGCGCCTGCGCCAGCCGCTTCGCCGCCTCGGGCGTCGCCACGCCGCGCTTCTCGACCCACACGAAGAGGTGCTCGCCTTCGCCGCTCGGGTGGTACGCGGGCAGCTCCTCGACCTCGAAGTCTTCCGCCTGGGTCTTGAAGCGGCCGCCGGCGCCGGCGATGGCCTGGGTGAGGTACCTCACCGCACCCTCACTGCGCGTCGAGCGTGGACAGCAGTTCCTTCACCCGGCGCGCCAGCTCCTCGTCGGCGCTCTTCTCGAGCAGCTCGCCTGCCTGGAAGAGCAGGAAGAACATCACGTCGGACAGCGCCTGACGGAAGCTGGCCAGAGGCTCGGTGCCCAGCGACGGCGAGAGCTGCGCGTAGGCCGCGAGCACCACCGCCTCGGGCAGGCTGCCGTCGGGCTGGAAGTTCAGGCCGTTGAGCAGCGGGCTCGGGGACAGCGAGCCGCTCGCCAGGCCGGCGTTCGCCGCCTGCATGAAGGTCTCGAGCTTCCCGTGGCGCGACACCTCGTTGCGCACCTCGCGGAAGATGAAGTTGAAGATGTTGAGCACCTTGCGCTCGTCGAGCGCGCCCGGCGTCACCGGGGGGCGGGGCGCCGACGGCGTCGCCGGCTGCACCGGCACCGAGGCCGCGGTGGCGCTGGGGTGCTGGCCCACCGACACGAAGCCGCCTTCGAGGAGCCGGTACACCACGCGGGTGATGTCGAACTCGTTGAGCCGCGCGTGCTGCGCGAGCTCGCCCACCGTGCGCGCGCCGTCGACCAGCGCCAGCACCTGATCTTCTTCCGGCTCCAGCTTGCCGTCGGAGCCGCGCTTCTTCACCACGTACAGCCGCGCGTGGGGAATGCGCTTCCGGAAGTGCGCCATCTCGTCGATCTTGCGGATGGAGTCCATCAGCAAGCTCTGCATCGAGAGGTTGAGGCTGTGCACCGCCTGGTCGCCCAGGTCCTGGTCGAGGAGGAAGAAGGCGCCTTCCTTGGCCAGCATCATCGCGTGGAAGATCTCGCTCGCCTGCTCGGTGACGACCTTCCACAGGTCGTGGGCCTGCATCAGGCCCCGCTCCACCAGCGCACGGCCGACGCGCGACGGCGGCGTGTCGCGCAGCACCTCTTCCAGCTTGGTGCGCGTCACGTAGCCCAGCCGCACCATCACCTCGCCGATGCGGTCGGTGGGCGCGTCGCTGCTCGCCCAGCGCACTTCCCCGTCTTTCAGCGCCAGGGTGCGGTCGGCGCCCGGCACCACCAGCCGCAGCACCCCGGTCCACCGCGACTGCCCGAGGAAGGCGATGAGGTCCGACAGGGGGAAGAGGCCGGGGTCGCCCGCCAGCACCACCCGCGGGCGCACGTCGAGCACCCCGCCCGACACCGGCTGCTTGAGCCACACCATCCAGTCGGGGCTGGTGGCGGCGAGCGACCAGTCGCCGCGGCGTTCCTGGAGCAGCTGCGCCGCCGCGCCGTCGGCGGGCTGCACGTGGCCCTGGCTGTCGACCGAGAGACGTGGATCCACTAGTTCGAAGCCCAGCCGTTCTTGTTGCCCACCCAGTCGAGCTCGTCGTCGAGCGAGAGCGCGAGCGAGTCGGCCGACGGGTGGAACGTGAGCTTGCGGCCGTTGAAGAAGAACGACGGCGTGGCATCGACGTTGCCCTGCTTGCCGAGCTCCTTCGACGCGGTGATCTCCGCGTCGTACTTCTTCTCGGCGTACGCCTTGGCGAAGGCCTTCTCGTCGAGCCCCAGGCCCTTCACCAGGCCGGCGATGCTCTGCTCGTTGAGCGACAGCTGGTGGTCGAAGAGCGCGTCGTGCATCGCCCAGAACTTGCCGGCGTCGCGCGCCAGCAGCGCCGCGGTGGCCGCGGGCATCGCCGCCGGGTGCTGGCTGAGCGGGAACGGCTGCCAGCAGACGCGCACGTCGCCGCGCTTGAGCAGCTGCTCGACCAGCGGGCGCGCCGCGTTGCAGTACGGGCACTCGAAGTCCGAGAACTCGACCACCGTGACCTTGGCGTCCTTGGGGCCCTTGCACTGCCGCTCGTCGGGCTTGAAGGCGACCCGCTTCAGCTTGAACGACTCGTTGTAGCGGCTCAGCTGGTTGATGATCTCGGTCGACGCTTCGCCTTCCGACGCCGAGCCCGCCGCGTACACCGCGAGCCGCCGGGTGTGCTTGCAGGCGTCGGGCTTCTTCAGCGCCGCGGCCACGGTCAGCGGCTTGCCGCAGTAGTCGAACTCGTCGGTGAAGACCGCCGCGAGCTCCTTCTGGGCCGGGGGCGCCAGCCGGGTGAAGTCGAGTCCAGGAATGTCGGCGAGCACTCGGCGCGGATCGGCGGACTGGGCCTGCGCCGCCGACGACAGCGCGAGCACCGCCACCACCAGCAGCTTCACGGGGGAGGGCTCCACGATGCGCTGCGTTGTAGGCATCGATTTCCGGCTTGTAAAGGCGCGGGTCGCAAGGGAAATCAGGGGCATGAAGCGCATCCTCCTCGTGCACACCGGCGGCACGCTCGGAATGACGGGGCGGCGGCCCGCGGCACTCAAACCCGGCGAATTCTTTCGCACGCTCAAGAGCCGGGTGCCCGAGCTGCGCAAGCTCGCCAAGCTCGATCTCCACCTCTTCAGCAACGTCGACTCGTCGGAGCTCCAGCCCGAGTCGTGGGTGCAGCTGGCCACCTACCTCCACGAGCGCCGCGACGACGTCGACGGCGTGGTGGTCACCCACGGCACCGACACGCTCGCCTGGACCGCGAGCGCCCTGTCGTTCCTGCTTCCCAACTTCGGCAAGCCCATCGTGCTCACCGGCGCCCAGCGGCCGCTCGGGGAAGTGCGCTCCGACGCCCGGCTCAACCTGGTCGACGCGGTGACCAGCGCCAGCGCCGGGCCCAAGGAAGTCACGGTCTGCTTCGACTCGCACCTCTACCGCGGCAACCGGGTGCGCAAGGCGTCGGTGTCGGAATACGACGCCTTCGACAGCCCCAACTTCCCGCCGCTGGGCGTGCTGGGCGTCGACGCGCGCTTCGAGCCGGGTCTGGCTTCGAGCGGCAAGCCGCAGCTGGCCGCCAAGCTCGACCCGCGCGTCTTCGTGCTCAAGGTCTACCCGGGCCTCGACGTGGAACTGGTGCTGGCGATGCTGGGCCGGGTCAAGGGCCTGGTCATCGAGGCGTACGGCGCCGGCAACTTCCCCGTCGGGGAACGGCGATCGCTGCGGCCCCTGTTCCGCGAGGCGAAGGCCCGCGACATCCCGGTGGTGGTGGTGAGCCAGGCGCACCGCAACGGGGTCGACCTGTCGCTCTACGAGTCGGGCGTGGTGGCGATGGAAGAAGGCGCCATCTCCGGCGGCGACATGACGGTGAGCGCGGCGGCGGTGAAGCTGATGCACGCGCTGGCGACCTTCGACGCGCCCAAGGCCCGGCGCGGCTACCTCGAGCGCTCGGTGGCCGGCGAGCGGACCTGACCGGCTGTCACCTCCCGCGTGACACTGCGGAGCAGGGCTACACCAGTGAAACCGAGCTGACACCGCGGGGTGGGGCCGCGCGCGAAGGGTCAGGCGACAACTCCTGCAAGGGAGCGACGCCATGGTCATCTCGCAGGTCTCTCAGACGCGGTGGGATCGGACGGGCTCCAGGGGCCCCGAGGTCTCGGAGCTGCAGCAGAAGCTCGCCGACGCGGGCTTCGACCCTGGCCCGGTCGACGGCCAGTTCGGGCCGATGACGCGCGCCGCGGTGCGCGCCTTCCAGGAAGCGAACGGCCTCACCGTCGACGGCATCGTCGGGCCGCTGACCTGGGCGGCGCTCGACGGCGCGGGCGCGCCCGAGGCGAGCGCTGCGCCCGAGGCGCCCGCCCCGCTGGAATCCACCGCCGCGGTCGAGGCGGGCCCGCTGAGCCAGGGGGCCCAGGGCCCCGAGGTCGAGTCGCTCCAGCGCGCGCTCGCCGGCGCGGGCTTCGACCCCGGGCCCATCGACGGCGACTTCGGCCCGATGACCCGCGGCGCGGTGGTGCGCTTCCAGCGCGCGAGCGGGCTCGAGGCCGACGGGGTGGCGGGCCCGGAGACGATGGCCGCGCTGTCGGGCAGCTCCTTCGTGGCGGCCGCGAAGCCGGTGAGCGTGCGCCCGTCGGCCGACGCCGACTTCCGCGCCCGCATCCTCGAGGTGGCGCAGGGCGAGGTGGGCACCACCGAGGCCACCAACAACAACGACGGCGACGTGCGCAAGTACCCGAGCGCCTTCGGCCGCGGCCAGGAAGCGTACTGCGCCGACTTCGTGTCCTGGGTCATCAACCAGTCCGGCGGGGCGATGAACGACGGCTGGTGCCCGTCGATCGTCAACAAGCTGGTGCGCAGCGGCGACTGGAAGGGCAAGACCAACCCCCAGGCCGGCGACATCGTGCTCTTCGACTGGGACCACGACGGCCAGGCCGACCACGTGGGGTTCGTGAAGTCGGTGAACGCCAACGGCACGCTCACCACCCTCGAAGGCAACACCTCGGGGCCGGGCGGCCAGCAGGGCGTGTGGGAAAAGACGCGCGGCTACGACACCGTGCTCGGCTTCGGCAACCCGAGCTAGCTAGGCGGGCGCGCCCGTCGGCAGGGTGGCGAGGCTCCCGTCGGGCGCGACCTGGATCTCCGCCAGGGTGTGGCCCAGCGCGGCGACGCGTTCCGGCGACGAGAACGGCCGCTTCTGCCCGCCGTCGACGAGGTACGCGGTGTCGGTGCCGAGCTCCTTCACCAGCGTGCCTTCGGCGGGCACGTCGGGCACGGTGCCGAGCGAGCGATCCTTCACCACGCGGATCGCGTTCCAGTCGAGCTTCATCGCCTCGAACTGCTGCGGGTCGGGCACGTGGAGCTTCGCGCCACCGACGATGAGGTAGACCTTGCTGCCCGAGGCCTCGCGCAGAAGCGCGCCGTCGGCGTACACGCGTGGCGGCGGGGCAGGGGGCCCGGCCGGCGCGAAGCTCGCCTCGGGGGCGGGGTCGCTCGAGGTCCAGCGCGCGGCCGCCTCGACCGAGCGCAGCGGCGTGGCGACCGGCTGTTCCCACACCGCGGCCCAGCACGGCGGCCCCACCCACGCCGCGTCGAACGTGAGCCCTCCGGCGAAGTGGCCGTAGACGTAGCGGCGGGCGTCGAGCAGGTCGGTGCGGCTGTCCGCCGGGCCGCGCAGGTCGAGCTCGTCGGCTGCGTGCGCCACCTTGGCGCCGAAGCGCCCCGGCCCCGTCACGTGGTCGAGCGCGGTGAGCAGGTAGTAGTCGGCGGGCCGGCCGGTGAAGCGAAGGCCGTCGCCCACGCGCTCCACCGGCCCCGGGAGGATGACGCCCGAGCCCACCACCGGTCGGAGCGCGGCGGCGAGGGCAGGGTCGGTCAGCGCGACCCACTTCTCCGGGCTGACGCGGATGCCCACCGCGCCGCCCGCGTCGAGCTGCACGCGGCCGTTGAGGAAGTCGGGGCTGGAGCCGGGGGCGAATTCTTCCGCCACCAGGCGGCCCGCCGCGTCCGGCCAGCCCTTGAGGGTCACCACCTGCCCGAGGAAGGCCGAGGCGTCGGTGCCCCAGACGCTGTCCCCGGTGTTCACCACCTGCAGCGTGGCCGAGGGCGTCTCCAGGAGCACCTGCTCGCCGCTCATGCGCAGCGTGCCGGTGAGCGCGGGGGGCTGCAGCGGGACCTGCGCGTTCCACCCCAGCGTGGCCGCCCGCGCTTCCTGGGTGGCGCCGAGCGAGAGCGCGTTCTCCACCGTCGCGAAGAGCTGCTGTGTCGACTGTGCAGCGAAGGTGTCGGTGTCGCGCGCCCCGCGCAGGCGCTCGAGCCCGGCGACGGACAGCCCGTTCTGGGCAGCGAAGGCCGCGGCCCAGCGCACCGCGCCCTGCGGATCCGCGGCGCGGAACTGGCGCCAGTCGGCCGGGGTGAGGGCGGAACTCAGGAACGTGGTGGCGGCGACCGACGGCATGGGCAGCGCTCTCTATGCCACAGCCGCGGTCACGGCATGCGCGAGACGGCTTCGCGGCCGAAGCTCACCCGAGACTTCCACGGCGGTGGCGGCAGCGCTCGCAGCATCAAGATGTGCTTGAGCCGCTCGACGGTGTCGGCGCGCAGCTTGCCGAACTGCACCCCGAAGCTCGGGCTCAGCGTGCCGGCCTGCGACTTCTTGGGGCCCGCCGCCCACACCACCTCGCCGTGCAGCATCATCACGCCGATCGACACTTCGAGCTCGAGCAGGAACGGCTCACCGGGGCGCACCCACGGCGGCAGCACCGGCCCGTCGATCTCCACCCCCAGGCCGCCGAGCGAGAGGTCGCGCACCAGGTACGGCGGCGCGCCGGCCTTCTCTTCCTTGCCCGCGATGGTGAGCGGAATGCGCGCGTGCTTGCGCACCTTCTCGAACTTCTGGGAGTCGAAGATCTTCTGCAGGATGCCGTCGAGGCTCTCCCGGTTGTCGGGCACCTCGTAGACCACCGTGAGCAGGTGGGTGCCCTTCTTCGAGGTCTTCACCGACTTGACCTCGCCCAGCACCTCCACCACGTCGCTCGAGCCCTTGGCGGTCATCTCGAAGACGAACCGCGTGCCCACCGGCACCGACTTCTTGCTGGCGATCGACACGCTGCCGTGGCCGATGCTCCGGGTGAACTCCGCCAGGAGCCCCTGCGCGCTGTTGTACTGCACGCGCAACCGCACTGGGTTCGGAGGAGCCACGCCACTTCGAACCGTAGCGCGGTTGGCGGCGGCGTCGAACCCTTGGAGATCAGGGGCAAGAAAGTGCTCCCCGATCTGCAACGACACACTGCGTCAACGGCGCCGCACCCCGAGAAATCCGCGCAATTCTTGATCGGAGGTCGATCACAGGTATGTTGCGCGTGGCAAGAAGTGGTAATCCGCGGATCAGAGTGCACCGCACGGCACTCGAAGTGGAGCGCAGGTGTTCCGGGGCGTTTTCGAGCATCAGATCGACGGCAAGGGGCGCACGAGCTTCCCGGCTCGGCTGCGCGAGACGCTCGTCGGCGCGTACGACGAGCGCCTCATCGTCACCACCGCGCTCGACGCCTGCCTGCACGCCTACCCGGTGCGCGAGTGGGAAGCGCTGGAGACCGCGCTCGCCCGCCGCAGCCCCATGGAGCCCGGCGTCAAGCAGCTGATGCGCCTCTACGTCGCCCCCGCCCAGGAATGCCCGCTCGACAAGCTCGGCCGCGTGCTGGTGCCGCCGTCGCTGCGCGCCCACGCCCAGCTCGAGAAAGACGTCATCTGGGCCGGCATGGTCACCGTCATCGAGCTGTGGTCGCGCGCCGGCTGGGACAAGGCCCAGGCCGACGCCCGCACCGAGGCCCAGAGCGCCGACGTCCAGCGCGTGCTCATGGAACTGCGCCAGTCCTGATCCTTTCGCCAACCCTTCCACCCGCTCCCGGAGAGCTTCCCCCCATGCCCGCGCTGCCCACCCACCAGGTCGCTCCCACCACCCGGGTGATGACCCTCGCGCTCGAAGGCGAGATCGGCCAGGACGAGTTCATCGACGTCGCCCAGCAGCTCTTCAAGCTGGTGCACCGCGGGGTGGTGCGGGTGGTGCTCGACTTCACCGACGTCGGCCACCTCGACTACCGGCTGGTGCGGCCGCTCATCGCCCGCGCCGAGCTGCTGCGCCGTGCCGGCGGCGACCTCAAGATCGCCGGCCTCTCGCCGTACCTCTACGCCATCTTCCGTTCCGCGGGCGCGCACGACGCGTTCGACTACTTCGCCCTGCCGCAGGATGCCGCCAAGGCCTTCGACGGCGGCCTCTTCCTGGCGCAGAGCGCCTGAGCGTGACCTTCCGCCACCGCACGGTGCTGCTCGCCGAGACGGTGGCGCTGCTTCGACCGGGAGCACAGCGCGTGATCGTCGACGGGACACTCGGTGGTGGTGGACATGCGGAGGCCCTGCTGGAGGCAGGTGCCACCGTGGTCGGCCTCGACCGCGACCCCGCCGCGCTCACCGCCGCGCGTGCACGGCTGGGGCGCTACGGCGATCGCTTCCGCGCCGTCGAAGGGAACTACGCCGAGGCGCTCGCGCTCGTCGGCCACCCGGTGCACGGGTTCCTGCTCGACCTGGGCGTCAGCTCCCACCAGCTCGACACCCCCGAGCGCGGCTTCAGCTTCCAGGCCGACGGGCCGCTCGACATGCGCATGGGCCACACCGGCCCCACCGCCGCCGAGCTCATCGCCAGCTTGGACGAGCAGACGCTCGCCGACACCATCTACCGCGACGGCGAAGAGCGCTTCTCGCGGCAGATCGCGCGCCGCCTCAAGCACGACCTGCCCACCACCACCGCGCAGGCGGTGAAGTCGGTCGAGGCCGCGGTGCCCCGCAAGGACTGGCCGAAGAACATTCACGTCGCCACCCGCACCTTCCAGGCGCTGCGCATCGCGGTGAACGATGAGCTGGGCGCGCTCGACACCGCGCTCGAAGGGCTCGACGCGCTGCTGCTGCCGGGCGGCGTGGCGGCGATCATCAGCTTCCACTCGCTCGAGGACCGGCGGGTGAAGCAGGCCTTCAAGGTGCTCTGCGGCGACGTGCCCGACGAGACGCCGCGCGGCTTCCCGGTGGCGCCGGTGAAGGCCGAAGCCAGGTTCCAGGCATTGACCCGCAAGCCCATCGAGGCCAGCGACGCGGAGGTGGCGGACAACCCCCGCGCCCGCAGCGCCAAGCTCCGGGGCGTGGAGAAGCGATCATGAGCGTGCTGGTGGAATCGAAGCGGGGCGTGTCCTTCTCGGTCATTCTCCTCGAGCTGCTGCCCGCGGCGCTCCTGGTGATGCTCTTCGCCGGGGTGGGCATCGTGCACGTCACCTCGCGCGTGCTGGTGGTGAAGGTCGGCTACGAGCTGTCGCGGCTCGACCAGGAAAACGCCACCCTGGAGCGCGACCGCGATCGCCTGAAGCTCGAGCTGGCCACCATGAAGTCGCCCGCGCGGCTGGAATCGCTCGCCCGCGCCGAGCTGGGGCTCGACGCGCCCAAGCCCGGGGCCATCGTTCACCTGAAGAAGTAGGAGCGCCGACCCCACCGTGGCCCTGCGAGACCTGAAGCACGCGAAGGCGAACAACCCGGGCCGGTGGCTCTCGGTGCGGGTGCGTTTCCTGGGGCTGGTCTTCCTCGCGCTGCTGCTCGGCGTCTTCGGCCGCGCGATGCAGCTGCAGGTGCGCGAGCGGCAGAAGCTCACCAGCCTGGCGCAGGACCAGTACCTGCGCGAGCTCGAGATCCCCGCGCGGCGCGGCGACATCGTCGACCGCCGCGGCGTGCCGCTCGCCCAGAGCGTGGAAGTCGACTCGGTGTGGGTCGACCCGTCGCTGCTCCCCGAGCCGCTGCCCGCCGCGCGCGCGCTCGCCAAGGAGCTGGGCATCGACACCCAGGACCTGCTGGAGCGGCTCGAGAAGGGCAAACGCTTCGCCTGGGTGAAGCGGCAGGTGACTCCGCTGGAAGTGCAGAAGGTGAAGGCGCTCGATCTGCCCGGGGTCGGCTTCACCCGCGAGCCCAAGCGCTTCTACCCGCAGCGCGAGCTCGCCGCGCAGGTGCTCGGCCTGGTGGGCACCGAAGGCAAGGGGCTCGACGGGCTCGAGCTCGCCTTCGAGGACGAGCTGTCCGGCGAGGTCGCCACCCGGTCCAGCGTGCGCGACGCCAAGGGCCGCAAGCTGTTCACCGAGGGCCGCGAGGAAGACCTCGCCCGCCACGGCGCGTCCATCAGCCTCACGCTCGACCGGCACCTGCAGTACCTCGCCGAGAAGGCGCTCACCAAGGCGGTGGAAGACGCGCGCGCCGCCGCCGGCACCGCGGTGGTGCTCGACCCCAGGACCGGCGAGCTGCTCGCCATCGCCAGCGCGCCGCGCTTCAACCCCAACGCGCCGCAGGGCGCCCCGAAGGACGCCTTCCGCGACCGCGCGGTGACCGACGCCTTCGAGCCGGGCTCCACCTTCAAGGCCTTCGTGGTCGCCGCCGCGCTCGACGAAGGCCTGGTGACGCCCACCACCACCTTCGACTGCGAGAACGGCGCCTGGCGCATCGGCCGTCACACCATCAACGACACCCACCCGCACGCCTCGCTCGACGTGAAGCACATCCTCCAGGTGAGCTCGAACATCGGCGCGGCGAAGATCGCCCAGAAGCTGGGGCGCGAGAAGCTGGTCGACGCCTACGCCCGCTTCGGCTTCGGCGAGCGCGCCGGCCTCGGCCTGCCCAGCGAAGGGCGCGGCGTGGTGCCCTTTCCCCGCGCCGACGTGGCGCTCGCCGCCGAGGCCTTCGGCCAGGGCCTCACCGCCACCGCGGTGCAGCTCGCCGCCGGCTACGGCGCGCTGGCCAACGACGGGGTGCTGATGCGGCCCTGGCTGGTGCAGAAGGTCACCGACGCCGACGGCGTGGTGCTCATCGAAGGCCACCCCCAGGAAGTGCGCCGGGTGGTGTCGCCGCAGGCGGCGCGCACCACGGTGGCGATGCTCGAGAGCGTGGTGGAGAAGGAAGGCACCGCGCCGCGCGCCCGACTCGACGAGTACCGCGTGTCGGGCAAGACGGGCACCGCGCAGAAGGTCGACCCGGTCGCCAAGGGCTACAGCGACAAGCGCATCGCGTCGTTCATCGGCATGGTGCCCGCGGAGGCGCCGCGCCTCGTCATCCTGGTGGTCATCGACGAGCCCAAGACCGACGTGTACGGCGGCCTGGTCGCCGCCCCGGCGTTCAAGGAGATCGCCACCGCCGCGCTGCCGTACCTCGCGGTGAAACCGTCGCGCGAGCTCGAGACCCCGCCCTCGGTCGCCCGGGCCGACGCCCCCAAGCCCGCCAAGGCCGACGCCGCCAAGCCCGCGCCCGCTCCGGAACCCAAGGCCGCCGAGCTCAAGCCGTCGGCCGCGCTCGCCGAGGCCTTCGCCCGCGTCGACGCCATCTCCGAGACGCCCGCCGAAGGCTCGGTGCGGGTGCCCGACCTGCGCGGCATCGGCGGGCGTGAGGCCATCTCGACACTGCTGGGCGCGGCACTGGTGCCGCAGGTGAACGGCTCCGGCCGGGTGGCGAGCCAGTCGCCAGCGCCCGGAAGCCTGGTGGTCGAAGGAAGTCGCGTCACCCTGGAGCTGGCAAGCGCTTTGCCAGCTCATCCTCGTTGAAGGGCCGCCGTCGCGGCCGGGAAGACACACCCATGAAGCTCAGCGAGCTCCTCACCGGCATCGGCACCGAGCCTTCGGTCGGCGCGCGCCAGAAGCTCGAGGTCACCGGCGTGGCCAGTGACTCGCGCCAGGTGAAGCCGGGCGACCTCTTCGTCGCGCTCCCCGGCACCAAGACCGACGGCAACGCCTTCGTGCAGGACGCGGTCACCAAGGGCGCGGTGGCGGTGCTCACCGAGAAGGACGTCAGCGCCGGCCAGACCCCCGTCTTCCGCGTGCCCAACGCCCGCCAGGCGCTCGCGCTGGTCGCGGGGAACTTCTTCCAGAACCCCGCCCGCGAGCTCGCCTTGCTGGGCATCACCGGCACCAACGGCAAGACCACCACCGCCTGGCTGCTCGACGCCATGTGCTCGGCGAGCGGCGCCAACACCGGGCTGCTCGGCACCATCGGCAACCGCTGGGCGGGCGAGCTGCGCGACGCCACCCACACCACCGCCGACCCCATCTCGCTGCACCGCACCTTCCGCTCGATGGTCGACTCCGGCGTCGACACCTGCGTGATGGAAGTGTCCTCGCACGCGCTCGACCAGGACCGCGTCTACGGCCTCAGCTTCCGCGCCGCGGCCTTCACCAACCTCTCGCGCGACCACCTCGACTACCACCAGGACCTGGAGAAGTACTTCCAGGCCAAGCGCAAGCTGTTCACCGAGCTGCTCTCGCCCGGCGGCGTGGGCGTGGTGAACGGCGACGACACCTACGCGAACCGGCTCTACAGCGAGCTGCGCGGGCAGAAGCGCATGGCGTGGAAGTTCTCGCGCCAGGGCAACGGCGAGCTCTCGGCCACGCAGGTCGAGCTCACCACCAGCGGCATCAAGGCGGTGCTCAAGACGCCGGCCGGCGACATCGCCATCAAGAGCGAGCTCATCGGCGCCCACAACCTCGACAACATCCTCGCCGCCACCGGCATGGCGCTGTCGGCCGGCTGCTCGCGCCGCGACGTGCAAGACGGCGTGATGCGCGTGCGCCGGGTGCCCGGCCGCATGGAGCGCGTCGAGGCCACCGGCCGCGTCGCGCTGGTCGACTACGCGCACACCGACGACGCGCTCCGCAAGGCGCTCGAGAGCGCGCGGGGCATCACCAAGGGCAAGCTGATCGTCGTCTTCGGCTGCGGTGGCGACCGCGACAAGGGCAAGCGCCCGCTGATGGGCGAGGCCGCCGGCGAGCTCGCCGACCTGCCCATCGTCACCAGCGACAACCCCCGCTCCGAAGACCCCGACGACATCGCGGGGGAAATCGTGCCCGGGCTCGAGAAGGCCGGCCTGCGCCGCATGGGGGCCGCCAAGGCCAAGTCGGGCGAGAAGGGCTACCTCGTCGAGCTCGACCGCCGCGCCGCCATTCGCCTCGCGGCGTCGCTCGCCAAGCCGGGCGACACCATTCTCGTCGCCGGCAAGGGCCACGAGGCCACCCAGGAACAGAACGGCGAGAAGAAGCCGTTCGACGACGTCGCCGAGGCGACCGCGGCGCTGGAGGGCTAGTCGCGTGGCGGTCCGCTACTCCGAGGAGCAGGTGCTGCAGGCCACCCGGGGCACCCGGGTGCGCATCGGCGCGCGTGCGTCGTACGGAGCGGTGTGCACCGACACCCGGGCGCTCTCGCCGGGCTGCCTCTTCGTCGCGCTCAAGGGCGAGCGCTTCGACGGGCACGACTTCCTGTTCCAGGCGGCCGAAGGCGGCGCCGCCGGCGTGGTGGTGGAGCAGGGCCGCCCCCGCAAGGACCCCGGCCCCGACGTGGCGGTCTACGAGGTGACGGATTCGCTCGTCGCGCTCGGCGCGCTCGGCCGCGCCCACCGCGAGCGCTTCACCTGCCCCATCGGCGCCATCACCGGCTCCAACGGCAAGACCACCACCAAGGAGCTGTTCGCCGCGATCCTGGAGACCCGCGGGCCGGCGCTGCGCACCCACGGCAACTTGAACAACGAGATCGGCGTGCCCCTGACGCTCTTCGGCCTCGAGCCGCGCCACGTCGCCGCGGCGGTGGAGATGGGCATGAACCATGCGGGGGAAATCGGCCGCCTGGCGCGCATCGCCCGGCCCAACGCGGGGCTCATCACCATCGTGCAGCCCGCGCACCTCGAGTTCCTCGGCACCATCGAGGGCGTGGCCAACGCCAAGGGCGAGCTCTTCGAGGCGCTCGAGCCCGGCGCCACCGCGGTGGTGAACCTCGACGACGAGCGCGTGGTGGCCCAGGCCGTGCGCGCCGGACCGCAGGTGAAGCGCCTCACCTACGGCCGCGCGGCGCAGGCCGACGTGCGGCTGGTCAAGGTCGAGCCCCAGGGGCGCGACGGGCTGCAGCTCACCATTCGCTACCAGGGGCAGGACCACGGCGTCGCGCTCAACCTCATCGGCGACCACAACGCGACGAACGCCACCGGCGCCTTCGCGCTCGCGCTCGCGCTCGGGTACTCCCCGGTGGAATGCGTGCGCGGCCTCGAGGCGGCGCAGGCACACGCGCGGCGGCTCCAGGTGCTCGAAGGGTTGAACGGCGTCACCGTCATCGACGACTGCTACAACGCCAACCCCGCCTCGATGATCGCCGCGCTCGACGCGCTCTCGGGCCTGGCGGTCGAGAGCCGCGCCGTCGGCGTGCTGGGCGACATGCTCGAGCTCGGGCCCGACGAGCAGGACCTGCACCGGCAGATCGGGCTGCGCGCGTCCGACCAGTGCGCGCTGGCGGCGTTCTTCGGCCCGCGCATGGCGCACGCCCACGCCGAGGCGAAGAAGAAGCTCGGCGAGCGCGCGCGGCACTTCACCGAGGTGGAGCCGATGCTCGCCTGGCTGAAGGGCGAGCTGCGCGCGGGCGACGTGGTGCTGGTGAAGGGCAGCCGCGGCATGCGGCTCGAGCGCGCGGTCGACGCGCTCACCGGCCGCGCCAGCGGGGGAGGGCACTGACCGATGCTCTACCTGCTCTACGAGTGGCTCAAGGACACCGACGCCGGGAAGTGGCTCAACTTCCTCAAGTACCCCACGTTCCGCATCGTCGCCGCGGCGATGGCCTCGCTGCTCATCGGCATGGTGGTGGGGCCGCGCCTCATCGAGTGGCTGCGCTTCAAGCAGCACGGCCAGAGCAACGTGCGCGCCGACACCCCGGAATCGCACCAGAAGAAGAAGGGCACCCCCACGCTGGGCGGCACCCTCATCCTGCTCGGCATCTTCTCGGGCACCATCCTCTTCGCCGACCTGCACTCGCGCGCGGTGTGGGTCGCGCTGTGGATGACCTTCGGCTACGCGTTCATCGGCTTCCTGGACGACTGGCTCAAGCTCAGCAAGCGCAACTCCAAGGGCCTGCCGGGCCGCTACAAGATGTCGCTGCAGACGCTGTTCTACCTGGTGGCCATCTTCGGCATCTTGACCGACTGGACCCAGGGCGCCCCGCAGCTGCTCATCTCGACCAAGCTCACCATTCCCTTCATTCCCACCCACTGGGCCAACCCCGACCTCGGGTGGGCGTACGTGGCGTTCGGCTGGGTGGTGGTGGTGGGCACCTCGAACGCGGTGAACATCACCGACGGCCTCGACGGCCTGGCCATCGCCCCCACCATGGTGGCCGCGTCGACCTTCGCGGTCCTCTGCTACGTGGCCGGCACCTCGGTCGCGGTGGCCGACATCGTCCACCACGACGGCGTGGCCAAGCTGGTCGGCGTGCCGCTGCACGAGTACCTGGGCATCGCACCGGTCGACGGCGGCGCCGAGCTCGCGGTGTTCTGCGCCGCCATCCTCGGCGCGGGCATCAGCTTCCTCTGGTTCAACGCGTATCCCGCGTCGGTCTTCATGGGCGACGTGGGCTCGCTCGCGCTCGGCGGCGCGCTGGGCACGCTCGCCATGCTGTCCAAGAACGAGCTCACCAGCGCCATCATCCACGCGGTGTTCCTCGCCGAGATCCTCTCGGTGATGCTCCAGGTGGCGAGCTTCAAGAGCACCGGCAAGCGCATCTTCAAGATGGCGCCGCTCCACCACCACTTCGAGCTGCTGGGGGTCGCCGAGCCGAAGATCATCGTCCGCTTCTGGATCGTCTCCATCCTCTGCGCGTCGCTCGCGCTCGCCTCGCTCAAGCTCCGATGACCTCCGCTCCCTTCCAGCGCGCGGTGGTGGTCGGCCTCGGCAAGTCGGGGCGCTCGGCGTGCGAGCTCTTGCTCTCGCGCGGCGTGAAGGTGGCCGCGTTCGACGAGAAGGCCGGTGACGCGGGGCTCGAGGCTCGTGGGGTCGCCGTCACCGTGGGCCCGCTGCCCAGGCGCTTCTGGGACGGCGCCGACGTGGTGGTGTTGAGCCCGGGCGTTCCGCGCAGCAAGCCGGAGATCCGCGCCGCGCTCGACGCCCAGGCCAAGGTCATCGGGGAAGTCGAGCTCGCCTACCGTCTGCTGCCGCCCGGGGCCGGCCCCCTGCTCGGCGTCACCGGCACCAACGGCAAGAGCACCACCACCGCGCTCCTCGGCCAGCTGATGCGGGAGACCGGCAAGAAGGTCTTCACCGGCGGCAACCTGGGCACGCCGTTCAGCGACGCCTGCGCGCAGCCGCACGACTGGCACGTCGTCGAACTCTCGAGCTTCCAGCTGGAGTCGGTGGTCGACGCGCGCTTCCTCGGCGGCGCGATCCTCAACCTCACCCCCGACCACCTCGACCGCTACCCCGACCACGCCGCGTACGGTGACGCCAAGGCGAACCTCTTCCGCCGGCTCGACCCCAGCGGCTTCGCGGTGGTGAACGCCGACGACCCCCACGTGCTGGGGCTGGGCGCGCACGCCAGGACGCGGCTCTTCGGCTTCACCACCCAGCTCACCGGCACCAACGCCGGTTTCACCGGGGTCGCCATCGGCGAAGGGCAGAGCTGCATGTTCCTCTTCGGCGACCGCCCGCGCTTCGAGGTGCGGTCCCGCGCGCTGCGCGGCGCCCACAACGTGCAGAACGCGATGGCCGCGGCGCTGCTCGCTTCGCTCGCCGGCGTGTCGAGCGACGCCATCCAGCGCGGGCTCGACGCCTTCCCGGGGCTACCGCACCGGCTGGAATCCGTTCGCGAGCTCGACGGCGTGGAATGGATCAACGACTCCAAGGCCACCAACGTGGACTCGACGCTCGTCGCGCTGCGCGCGCTCACCACCCCGCTGTGGCTCATCGCCGGCGGCAAGGGCAAGGGCGCGCCGTACGCGCCGATGGTCGAGGCGGCGAAGGGCCGGGTGAAGGGCGTGCTCACCATCGGCCAGGACGCCCCCGCCATCGCCGAGGCCTTCAAGGGCTTCACGGTGGTCGACTGCCAGAGCCTCGAGCGCGCGGTCGCCGAGGCCAAGGCGCGCGCCACCCGGGGCGACGCGGTGCTGCTGTCGCCCGCCTGCGCGTCCTACGACCAGTTCCAGCACTTCGAGCACCGCGGTGACACCTTCAAGCAGCTGGTGAAAGCCCTCTCATGAACGAACAGCGCAAACCGCTCGCGTACGACCCGATCTTGCTCGGCTGCGTCCTCGCCCTCGTCTGCCTCGGCCTGGTGATGGTCTACAGCGCCAGCGCCATCACCGCGCACGAGAAGCTCGGCGACTCGTTCTTCTTCCTCAAGCGGCAGGCCATCGCCGCGGGCCTGGGCTTCGTGGCCATGGCCGCGGCGATGAAGCTCGGCTACCGGCGGGTCGCTCGCCTCGCGTGGCCGTTCCTGCTCCTCGCGCTCGTCCTGCTCGTCGCCGTGCTCATCCCCGGCGTGGGCAGCGCGGCCGGCGGCGCCCGCCGGTGGATCCGCCTTCCTGGCGTCTCGCTGCAGCCGGCGGAGATCGCCAAGATCGCCTGGGTCGTCTACCTCTCGTACTCGCTGGCCAAGAAGCGCGAGAAGATGCGCACCTTCTCCATCGGCTTCCTGCCGCACCTGGGGCTCGCCGGCATCCTGGTGCTGCTCTGCATGGCGGAGCCCGACTTCGGCAGCTCGGTGGCGCTGCTGGTGATGATGTTCGTGCTGCTCTTCGCGGCCGGCGCCAAGCTGTCGTGGCTCGTCGGCTCGGTGCTCCTGGGCATTCCCTTCGCGTGGACCGCCATCGCCCACTCGCCGTACCGGGCCAAGCGGCTGGCTGCCTTCTGGGACCCGTGGGCCGACCGCAAGGGCTCCGGCTACCAGGTCGTCGAGTCGCTGATGTCCATCGGCTCCGGCGGGTGGACCGGGCTCGGCCTGGGCGACGGCCGCCAGAAGCTCTTCTTCCTCCCCGAGGCGCACACCGACTTCATCTTCGCCATCATCGGCGAGGAGCTCGGCCTGCTCGGCGTCGCGGTGGTGGTGGGGCTCTTCGGCGTCATCATCTGGCGCGGCGTGCGCGCGGCGCTGCGCTCGCCCGAGCCGTTCGGCACCTACCTCGCCCTGGGCATCACCGCGCTCTTCGCCTTCCAGGCCATCATCAACATGGGCGTGGCGATGGGCCTGCTGCCCACCAAGGGCCTCACGCTCCCCTTCATCAGCTACGGCGGCAGCTCGCTCATCACCCTGATGGGGGCCGCCGGCCTCCTGCTGTCGGTCAGCGGCTCGGGTGAAGGCGCCCAGCGGCGGGTGGTGAAGCCCGCGCGCCGCGTGGCCCCGGCGCCGATGCCGGTCACCGGCGGCGCCTCCGAGGCCCCTGCGTGAGGGTGCTCATCGCCGGCGGCGGAACGGGTGGGCACCTCTTCCCGGGCATCGCGCTCGCGGAAGAGGTCGCCACGCGTCACCCCAAGAACGACGTCATCTTCGTCGGCACCAACCGCGGCCTCGAGGCCCGCGTGGTGCCCGCGTCGGGCTTCCGCTTCGAGGCGATTCCGTCGCGCGGCCTCAAGGGCATGGGCGCGGTGAAGCTGCTGCTGGGGCTGCTCACGCTCCCGCTGTCGTTCCTCGCGGCCGTGGGCATCTTGCGGCGCTACCGCCCCGACGTGGTGGTCGGCGTCGGCGGCTACTCGTCGGGGCCGGTGGTGATGGCCGCCTGGCTGATGCGCCTGCCCACCGCCATCCAGGAGCAGAACTCGTTGCCCGGGCTCACCAACCGCATCCTCGGCAAGGTGGTGCAGTCGATCTTCCTCACCTTCGAGGACTCGAAGGCCTTCTTCGCCGCCGCCAAGTGCCACGTCATCGGCAACCCCATCCGCCGCAAGCTGATGGAGAACTTCCTCAACTCCAAGACCGCCCACGAGCGCTTCTCGCTGCTCGTCTTCGGCGGCTCGCTGGGCGCCAAGGGGCTCAACGCCCGCGTGCTCGACGCCTTCGGCCACCTGGGCGAGCTCAAGGACTCGCTCCACGTCGTCCACCAGACGGGGAAGGCCGACCTCGAGGCGGCCAAGGCCCGCTACGCCGAGCTCGGCGTGTCCGCCGACGTGCGCGAGTTCATCGACGACATGTCGGAAGCCTACGCGCGCGCCGACCTGGTGGTCTGCCGGGCCGGCGCCACCAGCATCGCCGAGCTCACCGTCTGCAAGAAGGCGAGCATCCTGGTGCCGTTCCCCTTCGCGACCGACGACCACCAGGCGAAGAACGCGCAGAGCCTGGTCGACGCGGGAGCCGCGGTGATGTTCCGCGAGGCCGAGCTCACCGGCGAGAAGCTCGCCGCGGAGATCAAGCGCCTCGCCGGCGACCCCAAGGCACTCGCCAAGATGGAGAAGGCCGCTGGCCTGCTCGGGCGCCCCGAAGCCGCCAAGGAGCTCGCCGACGTGCTGGTGGAGATGATGATCGGCCGCTGGGGCCCCAGTGGCCGCTCGCGGCCCAAGCTCGAGGAAGTGAAGTCATGAGCGCTCGGTCGTTCGATCCGATCGTCACCGGTTGGACGGGGCGTCAGCCCCGCCGCCGAAGCGGGCGGGAGCCATCGCGAGGCAGGGGGAAGTCATGAGCGCTCGGTCGTTCGATCGGACCGTCACCGGTTGGACGGGGCGTCAGCCCCGCCGCCGAAGCGGGCGGGAGCCATCGCGAGGCAGGAGGCAGTCATGACCGGCTCTGCCCCGTCCGCCCCCGGTGCGCCGATGCGCAGCCGCTTCAAGACCCGCCAGAACGCCCACGTGCACTTCGTGGGCATCGGCGGCATCGGCATGAGCGGCATCGCCGAGGTGCTGCTCAACCTGGGTTACCGGGTCTCCGGCTCCGACATGAAGGAGTCCGACGTCACCCGCCGGCTCGGCCAGCTCGGCGCCCGCATCGCCTTCGGCCACCGCGCCGAGAACCTCACCGACGCCGACGTGCTGGTGATGAGCAGCGCGGTGAAGCGCGACAACCCCGAAGTCGACGCCGCCCGGGTGCGGAAGATCCCCGTCATTCCCCGCGCCGAGATGCTCGCCGAGCTGATGCGGCTCAAGTACGCCGTGGCCATCGCCGGCAGCCACGGGAAGACCACCACCACCTCGATGGTGGCCACCGTGCTCGCCGCCGCCGGCATGGACCCCACCGCCGTGGTCGGCGGCAAGGTGAACACGCTCGGCTCCAACGCCAAGCTCGGCAAGAGCGAGCTCATGGTCGTCGAGGCCGACGAGTCCGACGGCTCGTTCCTCAAGCTCCACCCGTCGATCACCGTCGTCACCAACATCGACCCCGAGCACCTCGACCACTTCGGCACCCTGGACGCGCTCAAGGGCGCCTTCGTCGAGTTCTGCAACCGCGTGCCCTTCTACGGGCTCAACGTGCTCTGCCTCGACCACCCCAACGTGCAGTCGCTGGTGCCGCTCATCGAGAAGCGCCTGGTCACCTACGGCAGCTCGCACGCCGCCGACTACCGCCTCGAAGGCGTGCACCTCGACGGGTTCTCGACCCGCTTCCAGGCCTTCCGCCGCGACGAGCCGCTGGGCGACTTCACGGTGAAGATGGTCGGCGCCCACAACGCGCTCAACGCGCTCGCAGTCATCGCCGTCTGCGAAGAGCTCCACGTGCCGCTCGACGTGGTGCGCACCGCGCTCGCCGACTTCCAGGGCGTGCAGCGCCGCTTCACCGTGCGCGGCGAGGCCCGAGGCATCACGGTGGTCGACGACTACGGCCACCACCCCGCCGAGGTGAAGGCCACCCTCGCCGGAGCCCGCCGCGCCTTCGGCCGCCGCCTGGTGGTCGCCTTCCAGCCGCACCGCTACACGCGCACCCGCGATCTGCTGGAAGACTTCGTCAGCGCCTTCAACGACGCCGACGTGCTCTTCCTCACCGGCATCTACGCCGCGGGCGAGGAACCCATTCCCGGCATCAGCGGCAAGTCGCTCGCCGAAGCCGTGCGCGCCCACGGGCACCCCGACGTCACCTGCGTCGATTCCCGCGCAGAGCTCCTCGGGCAGCTCGAGAAGCGGCTGCAGCCGGGCGACCTCGTACTCACCCTGGGCGCCGGCGACATCACCTCCGCCGGCCCGGAGCTGCTCACCCGTCTCGGGAGCCACGGATGATGCCCGCCCGCGCTCTCACCGCGCTCGACGCCGCGCTCGAAGGCCTGCCTGCCGCCGCCGTGCAGCGCGATGCGCCGCTCGCACCCTGGTGCAGCGTGCGCGTGGGCGGCGCCGCCGAGGCCCTGGTGCGGCCGCCGAACGTCGACGCGGTGGTGGGGGTGCTGCGCGCCGCGCGAGAGCACGGCGTGCCGGTCGCGGTGCTGGGCGGCGGCGCCAACACGCTGGTGGGCGACGGCGGCGTGCCGGGCATCGTGCTCAAGCTGCCCGCCGACCTCGCGCCGGAGCAGATCGAGCGCGTGGGCGAGCGCGGCCGGGTGACCGTGTGCGCGGGCGCCGCCATCGCGCGCGTGGTCACCCTGATGAAGCTCCACCGCTGGGTGGGCGCGGAGTTCCTCGCCGGCATCCCCGGCACCCTGGGCGGCGCGGTCACCATGAACGCCGGCACCAAGCACGGCGAGTGCATGAGCATCGTGGAAGCCGTCGAGCTCGCCACGCCCGACGGCGCCGGCTTCGTCGAGGGCCTCTCGTTCCGCTACCGTCACACCGAGCTGCCGACGGGCAGCGTGGTCACGCGGGTGCGCTTCGCGCTGCGCGACGGCGACCTCGCCGACTCCCAGCGCCGCATGGACGAGGACCTCGGCTACCGCAAGCGCACCCAGCCGCTGTCGCAGCCCAACTTCGGCAGCGTCTTCACCAACCCGCCGGGCCACTTCGCCGGCCAGCTCATCGAGTCGGTGAAGCTCAAAGGGCACCGCATCGGCAACGCGCAGTTCTCCACGCTCCACGCGAACTGGATCGTCAACCTCGGCCAGGCCACCGCGAAGGACGTCACCTCGCTCATGGACCTCGCGCAGCAGCGCGTGCGCGAGGCCACCGGCGTCGAGCTCACCCCAGAAGTCCAGCGCCTCGGAGTGTTTCTGCCGTGAACGCCCCCTCGAAGATTCCCCTCGAGCAGCTCAAACGCTCGCGCATCGGCGTGCTGATGGGCGGCCTGTCGTCGGAACGCGAGGTGTCGCTGCGCACCGGCGCCGCCGTCGCCAAGGCGCTGCGCGAAGGCGGTTACACCGTGGTGGAACTCGACGTGGGCAAGGACGTCGCCACCCGGCTCACCGCGGAGAAGATCGACGTCGCCTTCATCGCGCTCCACGGCCGCTACGGCGAAGACGGCTCCATCCAGGGGCTCCTGGAATCGCTCTTCATCCCCTACACCGGGTCCGGCGTGCTCGCGTCCGCGGTGGGCATGGAGAAGGTGTTCACCAAGCAGGTCTTCGTCGCCCACGGTCTGCCCACGCCGCCGTCGAAGGCCTACGCCACCGCGGCCCAGGCGCTCGCCTCGCCGCCCGACTTTCCGCTGCCGTGGGTGGTGAAGCCGTCGCGCGAAGGCAGCTCGGTCGGCATCCACATCTGCAAGACGAAGGACGCCTACGCCCCCGCGGTGGAAGACGCCGCGAAGTACGCCGGGCTCATCCTCGTCGAGCAGTTCATCAAGGGCAGGGAAGTGCAGGGCGCGGTGCTCGACGACGAAGCGCTGGGCGTCATCGAGATCGTCCCCGCCCGCGAGTTCTACGACTACCAGGCGAAGTACGGCGCAGGCTCCGGCACCCAGTACCTCTTCCCCGCGCCGATTCCCCCCGAGGCCTACGAGAAGGTGAACCAGGTCTGCCTCGCCGCGCACCGCGCGCTCGGCTGCAGCGGCGCCTCGCGCAGCGACGTCATCCTCGCGCCCGACGGGCAGGTGTACCTGCTCGAGCTCAACACCCTGCCGGGCATGACCGCCACCAGCCTGCTGCCCAAGATCGCCCAGGGCCGCGGCATCAGCTTCTTGAACCTGTGCGAGCGCCTCCTCGAAGGCGCGTCGCTGAAGAGCTGAAAGGTCCGATGCGCACCTACCTGCAACAGCGACGTGGCTGCAGCGGAAAAATTGCGCCCTTCCACAGGTGGCTCGACGATTCCGTCGTCGTCGCCGCTGCGGTTCCCCCCCTCCCATGACGCTCCTCCGGGCCAAGAAGAATCGCCGGCGTGTCGACCCCGCCAAGCGCACCGCCGAGGTGAAGGCGGTCGTCGCGCGCCGCGCGCCGGTGGTGGCCCGCGTCGTCCTGGGGCTCGCGCTCGCGCTCGGTCTCGGCGCCGGGGCGCGCAAGGCGTGGAGCTGGGCGCAGCGCGCGCCGCAGTTCGCGCTCACCAAGATCGACTGGGCGGGCGCGCAGCACACCGCGCCCGTCGAGCTCGCCCGCGCGGCCGGCCTGGTCGAAGGCTCGAACCTGCTGGCGCTCGACCTGCCCGCGGTCGAGAAGGCCATCGCCACCAACCCGTGGGTCAAGAGCGTGCGGCTCACCCGCCGCCTGCCGTCGCGGCTGTCGGTGCTCGTCGAAGAGCACCAGCCCGCCGCCATCGCCGCCATCGGCGACCTCTACCTCATCGACGGCGAAGGCCACCCGTTCAAGAAGCTCGCGGCGGTCGACGCGCTCGACCTCCCGCTCATCACCGGGCTCGACCGCGACGCGTGGACCAAGGACCCCCTCGACGGCGCCGCCCAGCTGCGCCTCGGCCTCGCGGCGCTCGCCGCCTGGGAGCGCCGCAAGGAATCGGCCCGCCCGTCGGAAGCGCGCCTCGACGACACCGGCGTCACCCTGGTGCTCGCCGACGGCGTCGAGCTCCGGCTCGGCGAAGGCGACCTCGACGCCAAGCTCGACCGCTTCTCACGCATCCGCAGCGAACTCGGTCGTCAGAAGCTGACGGCCCAGGTCATCCGTCTCGATCACCGCACCCGGCCGGGCTGGGTCGCGGTTCAACTTTCCTCCGCGGTCCCTGAGAAGGGCTCGCGATCCAAGGGGCAGTAACTCCGGCGCTCGAAAGAGCACGGCATCACGGGAGCAACACATCATGGCAAACAAGAAGGGCGGAGAGATCATCGTCGGGCTGGACATCGGCACGACGAAGATCTGCGCCATCGTCGGAGAGGTCGGCGACGACGGCATCGACATCATCGGCATCGGCACCCACCCGTCGAAGGGCCTGCGCAAGGGCGTGGTGGTGAACATCGAGGCCACCGTCGGCTCCATCCGCCGCGCCATCGAAGAGGCCGAGGCCATGGCCGGCACCGAGATCCAGAACGTCTACACGGGCATCGCCGGCGGCCACATCAAGGGCTTCGGCAGCCGCGGCGTGGTCGCGCTCAAGGACAAGGAAGTGCGCGACGCCGACATCGCCCGGGTCATCGAGCAGGCGAAGACGGTGAACATCCCCGTCGACCGCGAAGTCATCCACGTGCTCCCTCAGGAGTTCATCGTCGACGACCAGGGCGGCATCAAGGAACCGCTGGGCATGGCGGGCTACCGGCTCGAGGCCAAGGTGCACATCGTCACCGGCGCCGTCGCCAGCGCGCAGAACATCGTCAAGTGCGCCAACCGCACCGGGCTCAACGTCGCCGACATCGTGCTCCAGCCGCTCGCGTCCAGCGAGGCGGTGCTCACCGACGAAGAGAAGGAACTCGGCGTCTGCCTGGTCGACATCGGCGGCGGCACCACCGACATCGCCATCTTCTCCGGCGGGTCCATCGTGCACACCGCGGTGCTCGCGCTCGGCGGCAACAACCTCACCAACGACATCGCCGTCGGGCTGCGCACCCCCATGGAGCAGGCCGAGCGCATCAAGCAGAAGTACGGCTGCGCGCTCACCTCGCTGGTCGACAAGCAGGAGATGATCGAGGTGCCGTCGGTCGGCGGCCGCGAGCCCCGCGTGATGGGCCGGCAGATCCTCTGCGAGATCCTCGAGCCCCGCGTGGAAGAGATCTTCCAGCTCGTGCACCGCGAGGTCGAGCGCAACGGCTTCTCGGAGATGCTCACCTCCGGCGTGGTCATCACCGGCGGGTCGACCCTGCTGCCCGGCATGAGCGAGCTCGCCGAGGAAGTCATGGGCGTGCCGGTGCGCAAGGGCGTGCCCCGCGGCATCGGTGGCCTGGTCGACGTGGTGAAGAGCCCGATCTACGCCACCGGCGTCGGGCTGGTGGTCTACGGCGCCAAGCACAGCGACCGCCGCATGTTCCGCATCCGCGACGAGAACGTCTTCAAGAAGGTCAAGGGCCGCATGAGCGAGTGGCTCCGCGAGGTCTTCTAGGCGGGCCTGACCCCTCCGGGGGCAGGTGCGCCCCCACTGCTACAGCGACGTAGCTGAAAACTTGCGGGCCTCCTCACCTGGCCCAAGATTCGAAGCGGTACCCCCGGACAACGCACAAGGAATCGAAGGAACCATGGACATCTACGAGCAGAGCAAGAAGACGGCGCAGATCCGGGTGGTCGGTGTGGGCGGCGCGGGCTGCAACGCGGTCAACACCATGATCGACTCCGGCCTCGAGCGGGTCGACTTCATCGCCTGCAACACCGACGTGCAGGCGCTCGCCACCAACAAGGCCGGCACCAAGGTGCACCTGGGCGCCGAGCTCACCCGCGGCCTCGGCGCCGGCGCCGACCCCGAAGTCGGCCGTCAGGCGGCCACCGCGTCGAAGGACGAGATCGCCAAGCACCTCGAAGGCGCCGACATGGTCTTCGTCACCGCCGGCATGGGCGGCGGCACCGGCACCGGCGCGGCCCCCGTCATCGCCGACATCGCCCGCTCCATGGGCTGCCTCACCGTCGGCGTGGTGACCAAGCCGTTCATCTTCGAAGGCAACCGCCGCCGCAAGGCCGCGGAGCAGGGCATGCAGGAGATCAAGGCGGCCGTCGACACCCTGATCACCATTCCCAACCAGCGGCTGCTCACGCTCTCGGCGCAGAACCTGCCGCTGCTCGAGGCGTTCAAGATGGCCGACACCGTGCTGCTCAACGCGGTGCGCGGCATCTCCGATCTCATCCAGTACCACGGCTACATCAACGTCGACTTCGCCGACGTGAAGACCATCATGAGCGAGCAAGGCCTCGCGCTCATGGGCACCGGCGCCGCCAGCGGCGAGAACCGGGCGCTGCGCGCGGTGCAGGAAGCCATCGCCAGCCCCCTGCTCGAGGACGTCACCATCGACGGCGCCCGCGGCATCCTGGTCAACATCACCGGCGGCCGAGACCTCACGCTCAACGAGGTCGATCAGGCGCTCTCGCTCGTGTACGACGCTGCGGATCCGGAGTGCAACATCATCTTCGGCTCGCTCATCGACGAGAACATGCGCGATGGGGTCAAGATCACCATCATCGCCACCGGCTTCACCGGCCAGCCCACCAAGGTGGCCGCGCGCGGCCAGCAGCAGCAGCCGACCATCATCGAGCGCCCGGTGCAGGTGCCGCTCATCACCCGCGCCCCGGCGCAGCCGCTGCCCACGGTCACCGTGAGCGCGCAGCCGCCGCCGGTGGTCACCCGCGCGGAAGAGGTCGCCACGCTGGTGCCTTCGTCCACCAAGCCGGGCGCCCGCACCCTGTCCAACGAGCACCGCGTCGTGGTGCCTCGCCACACCGCTCCCCGCGACGCCTCGCTGCCGCTCGACGAGGACCAGTTCGACATTCCCACCTTCCTGCGCCGGCAGGGTCACACCGAGATGCCGTAGCCGGCACACGGGCCTTCTTCGCGACGGGCGTCTGGGCTAGTCCCCAGGCGCCCGTTGTCTTTTCGAGGGAGCCGTCACATGCGCCGCGCACTCTTCGCTTCGCTCCTCGCCTGCGCCTGCGCTGGCGGCCCCGGCAACACGTTCACCGGCACCATCGGCGGCTCCGGCCTCAAGGTGAAGAGCTCGGCCCTGGTCATCGGTGCCAACGCCATCGGCGACCCCACGGCCCTCACCATCGTGCTGTCGGACCAGGCGAACGTCTGCAGCCAGCTCAAGGGCGGCACGCTCGACGGCGACGCGCTCGCGCTGGTGCTCGTCTCCACCGACGACCGCGACGCGCTCACCGCCCCGCTGCCGGGCGACTACGAGCCGCAGCTTCCCACCGGCAACCTGGTGCTCGGCGTGCTCCGCCGGGGCGGCGCGGTGGCCGGCGACGCCAGCGTGGGCACCGTGAAGCTCAAGTCGGTGCTGCGCGACGGCGCCCGGGGCAGCAGCTCCGGGTGGTTCGACCTGAGCTTCGGAGAGGACCTCGAGCGCACCACCGGCACCTTCGACGCTCCGCTGTGCGACGTCGGCGCCGACCGCCTGCTCACCGTGGGCGACGACCCCTGCATCGCCGTCTCGCGCTGCCCCGCCGACGGGCCGCCCACCGCGACCACCGTGGCCGACTGCCGCGCCGCGCTGAAGGACGGCGCCAAGTGCGCCGCGCAGACCCGCGCGCTGCTCGCCTGCGCGCAGACCAAGCAGAAGTGCACCAAGGAGCGGAAGACCAACGCCGAGAGCCTGGGCATGGACTGCAAGAGCGAGACCCAGGCCTACCTGACCTGCAAGGCGGGGTAGGGGGCGGGCCGCTTCCTTCGCGAGCGGCGTCTGGGGTAGGCCTGCGCCCTCTTCTCCTGGGGGCTCTCCCATGCGCTACCTCGCCTGTACCGTTCTTCTGTCCCTGGCTGCCTGCGGCTCGGGCAACTCGTTCACCGGCACCGTCGGAGGCGAGAGCCTGGTGGTGAAGCAGTCCGCGCTGGTCACCGGCACCGACTCCAGCGGTAACCTCACCGGGCTCGTCATCGTGCTGTCCGACCAGGTCGACCTCTGCGCCCAGCTGTCGAGCAACAAGCTCGCCGGCAACGCGCTCGGCATCTCCCTCACCTCCACCGGCGCCTCGGGCGCCCTGGTCCCGCCGACGCCGGGTGACTACCGCGTCGAGGCGACCGGAGGGCTCCAGGCGCGCGCCTCGCTGCGCAGGACCGTGGGGACCTCGGTCTCCAACTTCGACGCCAAGGCCGGCACGGTGAAGCTGTCCGCGCTGCGCTCCGGGGCCGATGGGTCCGCCGCCGGCACCTACGAGCTCACGCTGGGCGAGGCGCTGGAGAAGGTCACCGGGAGCTTCAACGCGCCGCTCTGCGTGGTGGGAAACACCGTCACCGTCATCGGCGTCGGCGGCGACCTCTGCAACACCCCGTCGAAGTGCTCCGCCGACCCCATGTCGAGCGATGCCGACAAGAAGGCCTGTCAGACCGCCCTCAAGAGCGACACCAAGTGCTCGGCCGAGTACCGGGGCGTGCTGGTGTGCCTGCAGAGCAAGCAGAAGTGCACCACCGAGAACAAGACGGACTCGACCGCCTTCGCCACCGACTGCAAGCCCGAGCTCGACGCCTACGTCGCCTGCGTCCAGAAGTGACCATGCTCCGAACCTCACTCGTTCTCTCCGTCGCTCTCGTCCTCGCCGCCTGCGGTGAGGCGCCCGGCAACCTCGACGGCACCATCGGCAAGAACGCCTTCACGGTGCGCGACGCGGTGCTCCTCGGTGGGCGCGATGCCCGGGGCAACCTCGACGCGCTCGGCGTCGTGCTGAGCGACCAGCCTGGCCTCTGCGAGGCGCTCAAGGCGGGCAAGGTCGAGGCCTCCACCCTCGAGCTGCTCCTCACCAGCGGCGGCGCCGCGCCGGGCGTGGGCGCCTACGCCGTCGGCGCTGCCATGGGCAACCGCGCGCAGGCGCAGGGCCGCCCACTCGGGAAGACTCCGGTGCTCGCGGTGTCCGGCGCGGTGTCGGTCGCCCAGCTGGAGACCGGCAACCGGGCCTTCATCGCCGGCTCCTTCGACCTCACCTTCGACTCCCAGGAACACGCCCGGGGCTCGTTCCACGCGCCGGTGTGCCTGGTCGCGCCCAGCTTCGGCATCCAGAAGGTCGAGGACCACCAGCTGCCCTTCTGCGACGCGCTGGAGGCCTTCACCACCCGCTTCTACGCCAAGCACACCGAGTGCATCCCGTCGGGCTCGACCATGCCCTTCGACCGGGCGACCTGCGAGAAGGCGGCCGTGTCCTGCAGCGCCGACGACCGCGCGCGCACCGAGGCGCTCATCAGCTGCTTCGACGCGCTCGAGCCGTGCACCATGGCGACCATCATGCAGTTCGCGACCGGTGCGCTCCGCTGCACGCCCACCGGCGGCATGTCGAGCGCCTGCGGCTTCTGAAGCGACGCGTCCGACCCCGGAAAAGACGAACGCCGCGCCTCTCCGGAGAGAGACGCGGCGCCCTGTTCAGCAGAACGCTGAAGCCTGACTTACTTCGACAGGCAGGTGGTGTACGCGGTCAGCTCGGTCATGCAGTCGGTGACCAGCGCGGTGGTGTCGGTCTTGTTGTCGCTGGTGCACTTCTGCTTGCTCTGCGCGCAGGTCAGCACGGCCTTGTACTCGGCCGCACACTTGGTGCCGTCCTTGATCGCCGTCTGGCACGCGGTCTTGTCCGCGTCGGTCGGCTTCGGGTCCGCCGAGCACTTCGAGGAAGCGGAGCAGACGTCGCCGCCGCCGCAGGCCGCCAGAGTGAACGCCGCAAACGCACCGATGATGATCTTCTTCATTGTGATTCCCTCCCTAGGGGTCCCGAGAAGTCGGGGTGGCGCACCCTACCTGTTTCAGGTCTCACTGCAAGAGACAAAACCCGAACTTCCGGCGCCGGAGTGAAATCTGCTTACAGCGGCTGGATGCTCAGGTTGTCGAAGTAGAGCTGCGCTTCCCACGAGGAGAAGCCGAAGCGATCGTGCCCCACGCCCTTGAGCGGCAGCGGGTCGGTGAACTGCATGAACGGCTGCCCGTCGATGCTCCAGCTGATGGTCGCGCCGCGCCGCTCGATGCGCCAGTGCTCCGTCTTGCCGATGGTCACCGGGAAGGGGTTGGCCTCCACGCGCACCCGGGTGTCTTCCTTGTAGAAACCCGAACCCACCAGGTCGTCGGGGTTCGCGTTCGCCTCGCGCGCCTGCTGCTGCAGCGCCGGAAAGGCGACCCCGTGCTCGTCACGCCGGGCGATGACCGAGATCTGGTTGCCCCAGCCGCCGTGAATCAGCACGTAGCCCGACGCGTGGTCCACCCCGTCGCCGAAGATCTCGCACTTGATGTCCCCTTCCGGAGACGTGGAGCGCGCGTCGAACTCCACCGCCACGTCCGCCGGGAGCTTGGCCTTGAGCCACGCGGGGTTGTTCTTCACGCCGGGCGACAGGAGCCAGCCGTCCACCGTGCGCCAGTGGCCGCCGATGCTGAAGTAGTTGTTCTGCACCGTCTTCGGGTCGGCGAAGTCGTCGCGGTACGGCAGGGTGACGGTCGCCTCCGCCGGCGCGCGCAGCAGGTAGTAGTGAATCAGGGGCATGTTGATGACCGCCGCGATCACCGCCAGCACCGCGAGCGCCTTGGGCGTCAGCGCCTTCGGGCGCTCGAAGGGGCTCTCAACCTGCGCGTCGTCGCTCACCGTGTCGGTTGCCTGCATCGCGGGCGCCTCGTCCTTGAGCTTCGCCTGACCCATCGCGCGCGGCCGTAGCACGACCACGCGAAGGCCTCAAAGCCCCTTGTCCTTGGAGTAGTTGTTCCACCGCTTCTCCAGCGCTTCCTGGTCCTTCGACTTCCGCTTGGCGCGCGCCCGGTCCACCTTGGCGACCGCCCGCTCCTGCGGCGAGAGCCGCACGAAGAGCTGGTAGACCGCGCCGGCCAGGGCGAACAGGCCCGCCGCCGCCAGCACGCCCCAAGGCTGCCGCAGCACCGCGTCGGCTGCCGGCGTCACCGGCCGCAGCGCCGCCAGCACCCCGAGCACCAGCAGCCAGCCGCCCACCACCGACGACAGCAGCGCGCTCAGGTGCCGGTGCGCCGCCACGCCCAGCGCGCCGGCGATGAGGAACCCGGGAATGAAGCCCAGCGCCCAGTCCCCTCCGCCGACGAGCGTCCCCGCGAGGAGCCCCGCCGGCACGCCCACCCCCAGGAAGCTCGCCGCGTGAGGCAGCCCCAGCGACAGCCCGCCCAGCCCGATGGCCGCCACCACCGGCACCCGCCGGTCCTCTCCGACGAGGCCCAGGCGCTGTGCCACCAGCGGCGCCCACAACAGCCCCACCAGCGCCCCCAGCGGGCCCGCCACCAGCCGGAACAGCTTGCCGTTGCCGAAGAGCAGGAACAGCAGGCCCAGGATCGCCAGCGCCGCGCCGCCCCACCACGGGAGCGCGAAGCCCACCGCAGCCCAGCCGCGTGGGTCCAGGTGCTGGTACGCCTCGAGGGCCCGGAAGAGCGCCTCCATCGGTCAGGCGCGCGAGGCGAAGAACAGCATCAGCAGGTACACCACCGCCGTCACCGCCGCGAACACGTACGGCTGCCGCAGCCCGCGCGAGCGGTCCACCAGGTCAGCCGCCATCGCCCGGGCGTCCTCCGGGGCGTCCTTGCCGTAGTACTTCTTCAGGCGCTTGGCGGCCTCGATGTCGGCGCGGGTCGGCTCCTTCGCCAGCACCTGCTGCGCGGCTTGCCGGGCGAGCACCATGTCCCCCGCCTCGTAGGCCGACCACGCCACCTCGAGCGCCGAAGTCACCTCGTTCGCCTTCTTGTCCGCCTTCGCCATGGCAGGCCCTATAGATCGTCTCGCTGGCCACGGCGATGGCCCCTTCGCGCTGCTATACGAGCCTTCGATGGCCTCGCCTCTCGCGCTCTCGCGCCGCGCCACGCTCCTCGCCGCGCTGGGCACCGCTGCTTCCGCGCGCGCGTTCGGCGACTCGAGCAAGTTCATTCCCGCGGTGGTGCAGCACGGCGCCCACTGGGACGCCCGGCTGTCCGGGCTGCGCCGCCTGTCGTGGGAACTCGAGCGGCGCACCTCCGTCGAGGTGAGCCTCGAGACCCGGCCGCTCCCGCTCACCAGCCCCCAGCTGTTCGCCCACCCGTTCCTCTACTGGGGCGGCGACGGCGAGGTCCCCCCGCTGTCCGCGGAGCAGCTCGAGGCGCTCCGGCGCTACCTCACCTTCGGCGGCTTCCTCTTCGTCGACGCCAACGACGGCAGCCGCGGCTCCGGCTTCGACGCCTCGGTGCGCCGCGAGCTCGCGCGGGTGCTGCCCCAGGCGCCGCTGGCACCCGTGCCGTCGAGCCACGTGGTCTTCAAGAGCTTCTTCCTCCTCGACACCGCGCCCGGGCGGCTCCTCGTCAAGCCGGAGCTCGAGGCCGCCAAGGTCTCCGGGCGGACCGCGGTCCTCTATTCCCAGAACGACGTGCTCGGCGCCCTCCAGCGCGACGAGGGAGGCTCGTGGACCTACGAGGCCTCTCCCGGCGGAGAGCGCCAGCGGGAATACGCGATTCGCCTGGCGGTCAACGTTGCGATGTACGCGCTGTGCCTCGACTACAAGGACGACGCGGTGCACCTGCCGCTCATCCTCAAGAAGCGGCGCTGACCCGGCATGGACCAGGCAGCGACCAGCCTGCAGTGGGTGAGCCTGTCGCCCTTGCCGCGCGCGCTGCTCGCGGTGGTCGTCGCCGCGCTCCTCGTCGCCGCGGTCGTCGCGTCCGTCGGCGTGTGGAAGGAAGCGGTGCCCTGGCGCCGCCGCGCGCTGGTCGGCCTTCGCCTGCTCGCCGCGCTCTGCGCCGCCTTCTTCCTGCTCGAGCCCGGCTGGCGCGAAGTGCAGATCGCCCGCTCGGGCGCCACCCTCGCCGTGGTGGTCGACCGCTCGGCGTCGATGGCGTTCCCGCTGGCCAAGGGGCAGGGCACCCGCGCCACCGCGGTCGCCGACGCGCTGGAGCGGCTCGGCGGCGAGCTCGCTCACACCCCGCGCGCCACCGTCGAGCTCTACGGGGCCTCGCCCGAGCTCTCGCCGGTGAGCCTGCAGGCCCTGCGCGACCAGCCGCCCACGGGATCCCGCACCGACCTCCTCGCCTCGCTCGGCGCGGTGCGGGCCGCCAGCTCGGTGGTGCGGCCGCTCGCCGGCGTGCTGCTCCTGAGTGACGGCGCCGACCACGCCGCGCTCGCCCAGGGGTTCGAAGGCGCCACCCGCGCGAGCCTCGAGGCGCTCAAGGTCCCCGTCACCACCGTCGCCGTCGGCGAGGAGGCGCTCCAGGACCTCTCGCTGGAAGCGGTGCGGGTCGACGACTTCGCCTTCGTGCGCAGCACCGTGGCGCTCGAGGTCGACCTGCGCGCCCGCGGCTTCAAGGGCGAGACCGTCTCGGTGCTGCTGCGGCGCGAAGGCCAGGTGGTCGCCACCCAGGTGGTGAAGGTGGCCGGCGACGACGCGCTCGTCCCCGTCCGCTTCTCGTTCACCCCCGACCAGACCGGGCGCTTCGTCTACTCGGTCAGCACCCCGGTGCTCCCGGAGGAAGCGGTGCTCGACAACAACGAGCGCTCCTTCACCTTGAAGGTCATCCGCGACCGCATGCGGGTGCTCCTGGTGTCCGGCCGCCCCACCTGGGACGAGCGCTTCCTGCGCGGCCTCCTGCGGCAGGACGCCAACGTCGAGCTCATCTCCTTCTACATCTTGCGCAACGGGCCCGATCAGACCGGGGTGTGGAGCGAGGAACGCGAGCTGTCGCTCATTCCCTTCCCGACGGAAGAGATCTTCCGCACCAAGCTCGACACCTTCGACGTCGTGGTGCTGCTGAACTTCGGCTACACCGAGCCGCAGCTGTCGCTGCAAGGGTACGAGCCCGACCTCAAGCGCTACGTGATGAACGGCGGCGCGCTGGTGGTCGTCGGCGGCGACCGCAGCTTCTCGGAATCGCCGCGTCCCTTCGTCGAGCTCGCCGACGTCATCCCGCTCCAGGCCTCCGGCCCCGCCGACCTCAAGCCCTTCGCCGCCCGGCTCACCCCCGAAGGCAAGCGCCACCCCGTCACCGCGCTCGGCGGAGGCGCCGCCGCCGAGGCGATGTGGGCCGCGCTGCCGCCGCTCCAGGGGTTGAACCTCACCCGCGCCACACCAGGCGCCACCGTGCTCCTCGAGCATCCGTTCCTCACCGCCAACGGGGCCGCAGTTCCGGTCGTCGCCCTCGCGGAGTTCGGCCGCGGCCGCACCCTCGCCGTCGCCACCGACTCCGCCTGGGTGTGGGCCTTCACCTCCCACGACAAGGGCGCCCCCACCCGCGTCTACGAGCGCTTCTGGGCCAGCGCGCTGCGCTGGCTGGTGCGCGACCCCGACCTCACCACCCTGCAGCTCACCGCCGACCCGTCGACGGTGGAACCCGGTCAGCCGGTGGCGCTCAACGTGGTGGCCCGCAAGAGCGACTACCAGCCCGCCGGCCAGGCCGAGGTCAGCCTGCGCTTCACCCACGTCGACGGCCGCGCGCCCGACCAGGAGCGCACCGTCACCACCGGCGACGACGGCACCGCGCGCGTCGAGCTGCCTTCGCTCGCGCCCGGCGCCTGGAAGGTCACCGGCCGCGCCTCGAAGGACGGCAAGCCGTTGGGCGAGGCGACCGAGGCACTCGCGGTGCGTGCGTCGGGCCCCGAGCGCGCCGATGCCCACGTCGGCACCGCGCTCCTCGCCGAACTGGCCCGCGTCACCGGCGGGAAGGCGCTCACGCTCGGTGAACTCCGCTCGCTCGACCAGCTGCCGCTCCTCGAGCCGCCGCTCGTCGAGGTCGGCCGCTCCAAGGACCAGCCGGTGTGGGACCGCTGGCACTGGCTGCTCGCGCTCGTCCTGGTGATGGGCGCCGAGTGGGCGCTGCGCCGCCGCTTCGGCTACGTCTGAGGCCGGCTGTGGGTCAGCGCGCCTCGCGCAGCGCCGCCTCGATGGGGGCCGCGTCCCTGGGCGTGGACAGCAGCGCCTCGACGCTCAGGTGCTCGTGCTCGAGCAGGTGCTCCACCAGCAGCTGGTAGCGCAGGTAGAGCCCCAAGCGGTCCGGGTCGAGCGCGGGGTCGTCCGCGCGCAAGCGCGCCAGCGCGTCCTCGACGTCGAAGGCGCCTGCCTTCGCCACTGTGTCCGCGTAGCCGTCTTGCTGCCACCGCTCGAGCCGCGCATAGCGCCAGGCACCCAGCGCGTCGGCGGTCATCGCGTGCGTCACCTCGTGCGTCAGGAAGTAGGTGAAGGTTCGCGGCGCGGCCACCTCGGTCCCCGAAGGGCCCACCAGCGCGTCGCGTTCCAGGTGGGCCGGCCTGAGAAAGGCGTGGTTGCCCACCCAGAAGAACGTCTCGCCGCCCGTGCCGTGGTTGGGGAAAGCGAAGACCTCGTAGAGGCCGGCCGAGTCACACAGGAACACGTCGTAGGTGCGATGGCCGTCGTACAGCGGAGAGCGCGACAGGCGCCTGTCCGCCTCGGCGACGAGCTCCGCGGCACCCGCGGGCAGCGGCGCCGCGCTGTGCAGCACCACCACGCCCCGCCTCAGCTCGTGGGGAAACAGCGGAAAGGGAAACCGATGGGCCAGCCACCACACGCCCACCAGCGCCACGGCCGCCAGTCCCACCCACCGCTTCCAGCGACGCGCGGGAGCGTGCGGGGCCGGCAGTGAGAAGAGCGTGCGCGGCATCGTTCGCCCGTCAGTCCACCGTGAAGACCTCGGTGCTCCCCGACACGCCCTTGAGCTGCTGCGCCCCCATCGAGCGGACACCCCTGGGCCGCGCCACGTCGACGAAGGCGCGGGTGAGCAGGAGGTCGACCGCCAGCGGCCGGGTGAGCGCCTCCACCCGGCAGACCTCGTTGACCGCCGCCCCGATGACCGTGAAGTCGAGGCGGGTCGGGGTGCCGATGTTCCCGTAGTAGACGTCGCCCACGTGCAGCGCGACGCCGCACGAGAGCGGTGGCGAGCCGGGCTGCGCGCGCAGCGCCTTCAGGTTGGCGATCGCCTCGTGCGCCGCGCCGAGCGCGCTCTCGCAGGCCGACTCCAGCGTGCTGGCGTCGAACGGGAAGATGGCCAGCACCGCGTCGCCGATGAACTTGAGCACCTCGCCGCCGCGTGCCTCGATGGGCTTGGCCACGCAGTCGAAGTAGTGGTCGAGCGCGCGCACCACGTCTTCCGGGGTCGCCGAGTCCGACAGCGTGGTGAACCCGCGCATGTCGCAGAACCAGATGACCGAGCGCACCCGCTCGGCCGTGCCTCGCCGGAAGGCCCCGTCGAGCACCCGCCGCGAGGCGTTGGGGCCGAGGTAGGCGCGCAGCAGCGACCGCGTCGATTCCTTGGTGGTCTCCAGTGCCATGCGCAGCCCGAGTTCGGGCAGGAGCGCGCGCAGGCCGTCGAGCGCGGCGTCGGAGAAGCCTGCCGTGGCGTCGGTGGCCAGCGACAGCCAGGTCCGCGACGAGTGCTTGATGTCCAGGAACACCGCCGACGACAGCGCGTCGCCGAGCGGGATGGGGGTGATGAAGAAGTCCGTCGCCCCCTGCGCCTTGAGCTCCCCGAGCAGCGAGTAGGGGAGCGCTTCCTGGGGAATGTCGAGCCGGGTCCGCAGCTCCTTGCCCGTCTCGAGCACGTAGCTCACCGGCGAATCGGTGAAGGCCGGCTGGCTGAGAATCGAATAGGCGCGCGGCACCACGGTGGTGCGCTGCCCGCGGATCCAGGTCACGTGCGGGCCGACGATCGACGGGTCGAACGACAGGAAGGTGGTGGACAGCCGCCACAGCGGCAGACCCGCGGCGCCGAGCTCCCCGGCCAGCCGCTCGACGAAGTCCGTCAGCGCGTACTTGCCGTCGGTCTGCGCGATGAGGAACCGCCGCAGCTCGTCGACCTTCATCCGACCTCCGCGTTCGCCTGGCTCGACTCTCGCACGTCGCGCGGCACAGGTCAGAACGAGAAGCGCTGTTCGTTCGGTCGGCCCGCGGTCAACGTCAGCCTCGCCTCGCGGGGGCGGGCGGGGTTCCCCTCGCTGCGCACCAGGAAGACCGGGTTGAAGGCGCGCGCCGGCAGCAGCGTCGTCCGCTCCGGGTCGAGCTCGACGAAGACCGGGCCCGGCGGCAGGCCCTCGAACGTCGCCTCTCCGCGCGCGTCGAGCAGCAGCTGCTGGGGCCGGCCGTCGCGCGGCACCGCCATCACCCACCCGCCCGCGCAGGGCTCTCCGCCCTTCACTGCGGTGACGTGCAGCGAGACCGCCGGGCGGAGCACCATCGCCGGCACGCGCAGCGTCTTCCCGGGCGCGATGGCCACTGCCACCGTCCCGGGCGTGAGACCGGCGGCACGCACCTCGAGGTACGACCCGGTCGCCTCCAGACGCTCGAGCGTGAAGCGCCCGTCGGCCTCCGAGAGCGCAACGCAGCGGTCGCAGCCGACGAGCCGCAGCGCCGCTCCTGGAACGCCGGCGTTGCCGGGGCCGGTCACCCGGCCCTGCACTCGACCCTCGGCCACCGCGGCCAGCACCTGGCCGGTGCTCCCCGCAGCGGAGACCTGGAAGTGCCGCTCGCACCGCGCCAGCCCGGGCGTGGTGACCTCGGCGGTGTGCTCGCCAGGCGGCAAGGGGAACGACACCACCCCCCCGGCGCCCGTCGTCGCTTCGCCGGCGACGCCGCCGTCGGCCGAGAAGACGCGAACCTGGATGCCCGCGGCCGCGCGGCCTTCCCGCTGGAAGCCGAGCGTCAGCGTGCCCGTCGCCTTCGACATCGCCTCCAGCACGTCAGGCGCCGGTGCGCCGCGCACCGCGCAGCCGCTCGCCTGGCCGAGCAGCGAGGACACCACGGCGGCAGTGAGCAGGAACACGGACCTCGAGCGTAGCGCGCCCCCGCTCAGCGCCGGTCGGGGCGGAGCAGGGGCAGCGGCCTCGGCCGGGCGCCCGGCGTGGTCGGCGCCGCCTCGGGCTCCGGCGTCGGCTCCACCGGCGTGCGCTCGAAGAGACTCCACGGCACCGGGAGGGTGTGGGCGGTGCCGTACGCGGGCGCCCAGACGTCCTGCACGGCGTCGGTGGCGACGAAGTCGGCCAGCGCCCGGAACACCTCCAGCGGGTCGCCGAGCTCGAGCGCCCGTGGCGCGAGGTTGGGGACGAGGTTGCGCAGCTCCACCGCGCTCGCCTTGCGGCCGGCCGCCGGGCCGCGCTCCCGCACCACCTTGGGCACCCACAGCGGCGCGAAGCGGGTGTGCTGGTACGCGGTGACGCACCCCGGGGCCTCGAGCAGGTGTGCGAAGAGCGGCAGCTCGCGCGCGTTGAACACCAGCTTGGTGGGGCAGAGGTGCGGGTCCCACGCTCCTTGCAGCCGGTGGTCCCCGCGGGGAATCCAGTGCCGGTCGAGGTAGCAGTACGCACGCTCCACGGCGCGCGCCCCGCGCACCCGCCACAGCACGCGGATGCTGGCCGGGTCCACGGTGGTGCCGGCCGGCAGCGCCTCGCGGAGCGCCTTCGCCTTGGGCCACAGCGCGCGCTCGAGACCCTCGCTCTTCGCCCAGGCCGCCACCGAGCGCGCGGAGAGGAAACGGCTGAGTCGTGCCTGGAGCACGCCGGCATCGCTCGCGGTGAGCAGCTCGTCGAAGCGCGTCTTGAGCCCGGGCAGGCTCACCGGCACCAGCGCGTCCCACGCGAGGCCCTGTTCCGACCATTCGCGCTGCAGCCGCGTCGCGCCCTCGTCCGACGGCCGCAGCCGCAGGTCCGCCCCGCTCGGGCGAAAGCGCACCACGCCGGCGTCGGCGTGGAATGAGACCTCACCGGCCGGGCCCGGGCTCCACACCGTCAGACAGCCACGCACCTTGGTGCCCCGGAAGGTGCCCGCGGGCAGCTCGAGCACGTCCCGCACCGCCAGCGCTCGCGCGAGCGTTCGCCGCAGCGGCGCATAGAGGTACGCGTCGAGGAGGCTCGCCGGCGTCAGCAGCGCCAGCAGGCCCCGGCCCGCGAGGTGGCGCCCGGCCACCAGGAGAAAGAAGGCGAAGTCGTCGCGCAGCGACTGGCCCTTGGCGGGAGCCTCGTCGAGCAGCGCCTCGAGCCGCGCGCGCTCGGCGGGCGTCTTCAGCACCGCGCTGCGGCCGTTCCACGGCGGGTTCCCCAGCCACACCTCGAAGGCGCCCGCGGGCACCAGCGCATCGAGCCGCGCCAGCACCGCAGGGTCGAGCGCGCTGCCTTCGAGAATGGTGGCCCGCGCGCCCAGCCGTTCCCGCGCCGCCGCCGCCACGTCGGGCGCCAGCTCGACGCCCAGCACCGTCGCGCGGGGCCAGCGCTCCGCTGCCGCGGCGAGAAACGCGCCGGCGCCGCAGGCCGGGTCGACCACCGTCAACGCGCCGGGCGGCAGGTGCGGCTCGACCAGGTCGAGCATGCGCTCCACCACCTCGCGCGGCGTGAAGTACGCGCCGAGCGCGCGGCGACGCTCGGGGGCGAGTCCCTCGGCCAGCGCCTCTTCGTCCAGCCTGTGGGTCATGGTATTCGTCGCGCCGGGTGAGCCTTCGTCGCGTTCACGTTCGAGTTCACGGCCTCGTGCAGGGCGTGTCCTACCGCGCCAGCGCGCGCGATGCCGCCACTTCGCTCGCCCTCAAGGGGTGGGTCCGCAATTTGCCCAGCGGCGACGTCGAGGCGGTCGCCGAAGGCGAGAGCGCGCGCGTCGAGGCCTTCCTCGCCTGGTGCCGCCGTGGTCCGCCCGAGGCGAGGGTCACCGGGGTCGACGTGGGCGACGGGCCCGAAGGCCCCCTGGGTGACTTCGAGGTGCGCCGGTGAGCTTCGGTGGCCCGCATCTGCTCGCGCCGCTGCCGTCGATGCTCGGCCTGCGGCCCGGCATGCGGGTCAGCGTGCAGAGCCCGCCCCCGGGCTTCCTCGAGAAGCTCGTGCCGCTGCCCGAAGGCTGTGCGCTGGTCGACTCCGCGCCCACCGGCATCGACGTCACCATCTGCTTCGTGCAGCGCAAGACCGAGCTCGTCGAGAGGCTGCCCCGGCTCGCCCACCACATGGCCGTCACCGGTCGGGTGTGGGTCTGCTTCCCCACGGCCGAGACCGCCCACACCCCCACCGAGGACTTCGTGCGCCTGGCGGCCCTCGAAGTGGGGCTCGCCGACGACAAGAAGCTGATGCTCGACCCGGCGTGGACCGGGCTGCGCCTGTCGTGGCGGCCGCGCGGCCCCCGGCTCGAGAAGCCCCGGGCCCAGGCCTGACCCGTCGAATCTTCGCAAGACGCCTTTACAAACGCCTGTCGGATCGGCGAGACTCCGCGGCGTTTGAAATTTTTTGACGGGTGCTCCGCGCTTTCCGACAGGTCGGAACGCGAGCATGGTTGCCGGCGCGCAAGCTCCGGTTCGTCTCACCCGCAGAGGTCTTCGTGACCGTGCAGCGCGATTCTGAGGTTCAGCGAAACGCCTTCGCTCGCGCCGCCCACGACGCCACTCTGCCCATTTCGCGTGTCCGCACCGGTGGCCCAAGCGCCACCCGTCCGCCCGACGGCCCCGGGGCGGGAACGCGACGAGGTTTCTTCCATGAGCAGCATCCTGGTGATCAACGCAGCGGGCCGCGAGACCCGCGTGGCCCTGGTGGAAAACGGCCAAATCGCTGAGTTCTATCTCGAGCGGAAAAAAGACAAGGGCATCGTCGGCAACATCTACAAGGGGCGCGTCACCCGGGTGCTCCCGGGCATGCAGGCCGCCTTCGTGGAGATCGGCCAGGAGAAGGCCGCTTTCCTCTACGTCAGCGACGTCTATTACGACCCCGAGTTCTCCAAGCACCACTTCGAGCTGACCGAAGGCGAGCACGACGAGGCGCCCGAGGTCCCCGACGACGACGCGGAAGACGCGGCGCCCGGCGAGCAGCACCACCACGCCGAGGTCTCCCCGCCCGCTCCGGCCCAGACCGTGGACGCCGCGGTGGATGCCGCGACGCCTCCCGCGGCCGCCGTGGCCGCGCCCGCACCGTCGACGCCCGTGTTCGAGATGGTCGAGCACCCGGTTCCCGCCGAAGGGGCCGCCGAGCCGGCGTCGCCCAATGCGGCGCTGCCCGCCCCCTCGACCGAGGAGCAGGTGGCGGCGCTGGGCGCGGTGCAGTCGGCGCTCTCGGGCTCCGAGGTGGTCGCGCAGGCCCTGGCGGCCGCGCGCGCCGAGTCCGGTGAGCTGCGCAAGAACACGCCCGAGCAGAAGCACCGCGAGAAGCGCCGCGAGGAAGAGCGCAAGCAGCGCAAGCCCGCCCGCATCGAGGAGCTGCTCAAGGTCGGCCAGGAAGTGGTGGTGCAGATCTCCAAGGACCCCATCGGCACCAAGGGCGCCCGCACCACCTCGCACATCTCGATCCCCGGTCGGCACCTGGTGTTCATGCCCACCGTCGACCACGTGGGCATCAGCCGGCGGATCTCGAACGAGAAGGAGCGCCGCCGGCTGCGCGAGATCGTCGACCGCCTGCGGCCGCCCGGCACCGGCTTCATCGTCCGCACCGTCGCGGAGAACGTTCCGTCCGAGAAGCTGGAAGCCGACATCCGCTTCCTCATCGAGGTGTGGAACGAGACGATGCGCAAGAGCGAGAAGCGCCACCAGCCCGGCCTTCTCCACCCCGACTTGGACCTCATTCTCCGCGCCACCCGCGACCTCTTCGCGCAGGACGTGGAGCGCCTGGTCATCGACGACCGCGACGAGTACGAGCGCGTGGTCAACTTCGTCACCGCGCAGGACCCGGCGCTGAAGGACCGGGTGCTGCTGCACGACAACGACGAGACCATCTTCGACGCCTACGGCATCGAAGAGGAGATCAAGCGCGCCACCGCCCGCAAGGTGTGGCTCAAGAGCGGCGGCTACCTCATCGTCGACCAGGCCGAGGCGCTCACCGCCATCGACGTCAACTCGGGCCGCTACGTCGGCAAGAAGAGCCTCGAGGAGACCATCACCCGCATCAACGTCGAGGCCGCCAAGGAAATCGTCTACCAGCTGCGGCTGCGCAACATCGGCGGCATCATCATCTGCGACTTCATCGACATGGAGAAGCAGCAGAACCGGGACAAGGTCTTCAAGGCCCTGCAGGAAGCGCTGGGCCGCGACAAGGCGAAGACCAACGTGCTGCGCATCTCCGAGCTCGGCCTGGTGGAGATGACCCGCAAGCGCGTGCGCGAGTCGATCGGCCGCGTGCTCTACGAGGACTGCGCGTACTGCGACGGTCAGGGGGCGGTGAAGACCACCACCACCGTGGCCTACGAGATCTTCCGCGAGCTGCGCCGCTCCGCCGGCACCTACAAGGACCCGGTGCTGTCCATCAACTGCCAGCACGAGGTGGCCAACCTGCTCCAGGGCGAGGAGAAGTCGGAGCTGCGCCACCTGATGGATCGCTTCAACAAGAGCATCCAGATCCGCTCGCACAACGACTACCACCGCGAGCGCTACGACATCTACGCGCGCTCCGCGACCGGCAACGAGTACAAGGTCGCCGGCGCCGGGGAGTCCCACGAGCCCACGCAGTACGGCCAGCCCAAGCGCCAGTCGGAAGGCCGTGGCGAAGGCCGCGACCGTGGCGGCGGCGGTGGTGGTGGCGGAGGTGGAGGTGGCGGTGGCGGCGGCGGCGGTGGTGGCCGGCGCGATCGCGACCGGAACAAGAACCGTGACCGCGGCGATCGCGGCGACCGCGGCCGTCGTGAAGGTGGAGGCGGAGGCGGCGGCAACGGCGGCGGCAAGGGACCGGGGGCTTCTGCGCCTCGCGCCCAGGCCGGTGGCGGTCAGCCTCCCGCGCCCAGCGCCCCCGCGGCGGACGGCACCTAGCGCCTCGACGCACCACGGGTGATGCCATGACCTCGGAAATGGATCGGCGGATCGAGACCCGGCAGACGGTGAACCGGGAATTCACGTCCGTCGACGAGTTCATCAGCGAGTACGTCACCAACATCTCGCGCAGCGGGGTCTTCATCCGCAGCGACGACCCGCTGCCCATCGGCACCCGGGTCCAGCTCAAGTTCACCGTCATCCTCGACGACCTGGAGACCATCGAAGGCGTGGGGGAAGTGGTCCGGGTGGTGCAGAAGGCGCCCGGAGTCGAGGCCGGCATGGGCGTGGTGTTCGTCTCGCTCACCGCCTACTCCCGCCAGCTGGTGGAGCGGATCCTCATCCGCGGAGCCGGGACGGTCGGGTAGCGCCGCGTGGCGGGGCCCGACCCCAGCTCGACGCCTGCACCGGTGCCTCCTCCCGAGGCCCCGGCTCGCGCTGCCAGCGCCTGGCCCGAGGCGTGGAACGGCACCAAGGCCGGCCGCTTCGCGCGCGACATCTACCAGGGCGCGGTGGGGCTGGTGCACAGCTTCCGCGGCGACTCCATCACCCTGCGCGCGGGGAACCTCACCTTCATCACCATCACCTCGCTGCTGCCGCTGCTCGCGGTGGTGCTGTCGCTGTTGCACGTCTTCCAGCAGCGCACCTTCGAAGCGCGGGTGCTGTCCTTCGTTCAGGACGTGCTCGCGCCGGGGCACCAGGCGCAGGGCGACAACTACGTGCAGCAGTTCTTCACCCTGGCGGGGTCGCGCGCCGCCGGCGGCGTCTCGTTCGTCGTGCTCCTGGTGTCCGCCGGGCTCTTGCTGCGCCACCTCGACGCGTCGCTCAACGAGATCTGGGCGGTGCGCCGGCGTCGCCCCATCCTGGTGAGCCTCGGTCTCTACACCGCGCTCCTGCTCTTCGGCCCCACCGTGGTCGGCTTGAGCCTCACCATGAGCACCAGCGTGCGCGGCATCATCACCAGCAACGCGGTGCCGTTCGCCGCCCAGCTCATCCTCGTCGGGTCGATGGCCGCGGCCATGACGGTGATGACCATGCTCTACAAGCTGGCGCCGCACGCCCCGGTGCGGTGGCGCTCGGCACTCGCGGGCGGCGTCGTCGCCGGCCTCGGCTGGGAGCTCGCCCGACACCTCTACGGCGGCATCGCGCTCCTCTTCTTCAGCGCCAACCCGGTCTACGGCACCCTGGGCATCGCACCGCTCTTCCTGATGTGGCTCTACCTCTCGTGGTGCCTGGTGCTCTTCGGCGCCCGGCTGTCGTACGCGGTGGAGCACGCCTCGTTCCGCGGTCGTCACCTCGACGTGCTCGCGCACCCGCGGTCCCGCGAGCTCATCGCCGCGCGCATCGCCCAGCTGGTGACCCGCTCGGTCCGCGCCAAGGCGTTGCCGCCCACCGCGCTCACCATCGCCACCACCTGCGCCATGCCGGGCCAGCTCGTCCAGGACGTGGTGCACCAGCTCGAGCTCGCCGGGCTGCTGTCGGTGAGCAAGCGCGGCGAGCTGTCCCCCGCGAAGGATCCCGCCACCTTGAACCTCGCGCAGGTGTCGGCTGCGGTGGGTGGCGTACGCCTGCGTCCGGCGTCGGCTTCCAAGGAATTCGGCCAGCTGGAAGCGCTCCTCGGGGCCGCCGACGCCCAGAAATTCGAGCAGCTCGAGCGCCTCTCCTGGGTGGACCTGGCGGAGCGTTCCGACGGGGGCTGAAAACCCGTGCGATTCTTGGAGGTTGCACAAGAACCTGTGTAAGCTCTCTCCGTTACCTCCCGAGGGACCCATGCTCAAGTCAGACTTGGTCAACGTGCTGGTGGCGAAGAAGAACGTCACCCAGAAGCAAGCCGAGGCGACCATCGAAACCATCTTCGACGCCATGCGCGACGCGCTGGTGCGCGGAGAGAACATCGAGATCCGCGGGCTCGGGGCCTTCCACGTGAAGCACTACGCGGGCTACCAGGGCCGCAATCCGAAGACCGGCGAGGTCATTCCGGTGAAGCCCAAGCGCGGCCTGCTGTTCCGCGCCGGCAAGGAACTGAAGGACCGCGTGAACAAGGCCGGCGAAGCGGCGGCCTCGTCGGGCGGCGGCAACGGCCAGCCGCGCTGACGCTGGTCAGGCCGCGGCCGCCTTGAGCTGCCCCAGCGGCCTGATCTGCAGCTCCCGGTCGAGCTCGCCGAAGCTGAGCACGGCCATGTCGGGAAACTGACCTTCCAGCAACCGGCGCAGCCCGCGGCGAACGTCGGGCGACGCCAGCAGCACGCCGCGCCCCTGGCTCGAGAGCCGCCGCACGCCCTGGTGAATGGCGGACAGGGTGCTCGGCTCCACGGCGAGCGACGGGCCGGCCTGGCGCAGCACTTCCTCCACCGCGGGGTCCACCAGGTACGCGAGCAGCTGGCCCTGCACCGAATACTGGTGCGTCAGCTGCCGGTGCAGCCCGGCGCGGCAGGCATCGGCCAGCGCGCCCGCGTCTCCCTCGGCGGCCGGCGACACCAGCGTCTCCAGGATGCGCCGCAGGTTCTTGATGCTCACCTGCTCCCGCAAGAGCCGCCGAAGGACCTCGGTCAGGAGCGTCAGCGGCACCTTCTGCAGCGCCTCCTTGGTCAGCGCGGGCGCCGACTTCTCGAGCCCCTCGACCAGCGCCTGCACCTCCTGCACGCCGACGAAGAGCGCCGCGCGCTGCGAGAGCGCGTGGACGATCGCTTCCACGAGCAGCTCGGCCGGCGTGCACACCGGCAAGCGGGCGCGCTCGAGCCGCTCGCGCTCCGCAGGGTCGAGTGCCACGAAGGCGCGCCCCGCCAGGTTCGTCTCCCCGCGCTGGGCGATGGACAGCACCAGCAGATCGGCCGGGGTGGCCACCGAGTAGACCACGTCGACCGCGAGCCGCCCGGTCAACGCCGGCACCTCGTCGATCGCCAGCGTGAAGGTCCCGGGGGCCAGCGGCGCGCCCGTCCTCACGCGGACGGCAGGCAGGCGGACCCCGAGCTGCGTGTAGAGGCGCTCGCGAATGGCGCCCAGCGCGTCCTCGACGAAGCGTGACCCCGCGGCGGCGAGACCGGAGAGCTCCGGCGAGAGGTCGAGCGTGAGAGGCATCACCCCGGTCGACTCCTCCCTGGCCGGCTGACCGGTAGCGGAGGCTCCCGGGCCTCGCACCGGGGCTCCGGGGGCGGTGGGCGTCGCGGTGTCCCCGCCGGTGCTCGCGGCCCGGCGCAGCGCGAAGCCAAGCCCGGCGAGGGCGGCTGCGATGAGACCGAAGATGACGTGCGGCATGCCCGGCATCAGGCCGAGCAGCCCGCAGAGGCCTGCCACCACCAGCAGCGCCTTCCACTGTCCGAAGAACTGGGCGCCGATGTCTGCACCGAGGCTCGACTCCTCGCGCTCCGAGGAGACCCGGGTCACCACCAGGCCAGCGGCGACCGCGATGCAGAGCGAGGGAATCTGGGAGACGAGGCCGTCGCCGATCGCGATGAGCGCGTAGGTCGAGGCGGCCTCGCCGGCGCTCAGCCCCTGCTGCAGGACTCCGATGGCGGTGCCCCCCAGCAGGTTGATGAGGGTGATGACCAGGCCGGCGATGACGTCGCCCTTCACGAACTTCATCGCCCCATCCATCGCGCCGAAGAGCTGCGATTCGCGCTCCAGCTCGCGCCGCCTCCCGCGCGCCTGCTCCTGGGTGATGGCGCCCGAGCGCAGGTCGGCGTCGATCGACATCTGCTTGCCCGGCATCGCGTCGAGCGTGAAGCGCGCCGAGACTTCGGCGACGCGCTCGGCCCCCTTGGTGACCACCAGGAACTGCACCAGCGTGAGGATGCAGAAGATCACCGCGCCGACCACGAAGTCGCCGCGCACCACGAACTCGCCGAACGCCTGGATGACGTCGCCCGCCCGGCCTTCGGAGAGCGCCAGCCGGGTCGACGACACGTTCATCGCCAGGCGAAAGAGGGTGGTCAGCAACAGCAGCGTGGGGAACGAGGCGACCTTGAGCGCGTCGCGGGCCGAGAGCGCGGCCACCAGCAGCGACAGCGCCGCCGCGAGGTTGAGCGCCAGCCCGGCGTCGAGTGCCCACTCCGGCAGGGGCACGATCATCGCCCCGATGATCATCGCCAGCACCACCGCGAGCACCACGTCGGAAGAGCGCTTGGCGCGCGACAGCAACGGCAGGAACAGGTCAGACGGGCGCATCAGGCGCTCCTCGGGGTGGGCGGAGGTTGAACGGGGCTCGACTCCAGCGCGACCCGCACGATGGCGGCCGCCGCCTGGTACAGCTCCTCGGGAATCGCCTCGCCCACGTCGAGGTGAATCAAGCTGCGGGCGAGCGGTACGTCCTTCACCACCGGGATGCCGAGCGCGAAGGCCTCGGCCTTGAGCGCGAGCGCGTCGGCCTCCCGGCCACTCGCCACCAGATAGGGCGCGTCGGCTTCGTCGGGGGCGTAGCGGAGCGCGACCGCGATGTGGGTCGGGTTGACCACCACCACGGTCGCCTTCGCGACCCCGCGGGCCGGGCCACCCTGGGCGAGCTGCCGGTGCAGCGACTGGCGCTTGGCCTTGTGGTGCGGGTCGCCCTCCGCTTGTCGGTGCTCCTGCTTCACCTCGGCGCGGGTCATCATCAGGTCCCGCAAGTGCTGGCGGCGTGCCAGCGCCAAGTCCGCGAAACCAAGGACCAGGAGCGCCAGCGCCCCTCGCCAGAGCCCTGGTCTCAGGACGGCGAGTACTGCGGTCAGCGGGGCTGCACCCTCGAGCGTCACCGACCGAGCAGCGTCCGGGACCGCGTCGGCCAGCGCTCGCCAGCAGACGAAGCCGACCACCGCCGCCGCGACCGCGGACTTGAGCAGCTCGAGGAGCGCGCGGCGCGAGAACATGCGCCCGAACCCCGCAGCGGGACTCAGCCGGGACAGCTGCGGCGCCAGCACGGCAGGGTTGAGCTGCCACCCGCTCATGGCCACCGAGGCCACCACGCTCGCCAGCAGGGCGGCCGCCAGGACCGGCGCGGCCAGCGAGGCCAGCGTCACGCTCGCTTCGCGCAGCGCCTGGCCGGGGGAGGTGAGCTCGAGGCCGAGCGCGCGGGTGGCGAGACCCGACAGCTCGGTGGCGGCGTGTCGAACCGTGGCGAACAGGGCGGCCATGGCGGCGAGCGTCACCGCCGACGAGGCGAGGAGCCGGCTCCGCGCCACCTGACCGCGCTCACGGGCCTGTCGCAGGCGCTGCGGCGTGGGCGCCTCGGTCTTCTCGCCGCTCATCGGGCCAGCTCCGCGAGCGAGTTCAGCGTGCCGTCGCTGCGTGCGAGCAGGTCCAGCAGGCGGGCGACGAGCACGCCGAAGCCGAGCCACACCGCGGCGCCCCCGACGAGGATGCGCAGCGGAGCGCCGGTGTCTTGCAGGTTGAGCTGGGGCATCGCCCGGGCGAGGAGCCCGAGGCTCGCGTCGATGGCCAGAGACAGCCCGGCGATGGGGGCGCCGATGGCCAGCCCGCACGCGAAGGCGCCGCCGACGAGCCGTGCGACGTGCAGCGCCAGCCCCTCGCCCACCGCCGGCTGTCCGAGGTGCACCAGCGCAAAGCTGTGGGTCAGCCCCCGGAGCACCAGCGGCAGCCCGGTGCCGGTGGCCGCGAGCGCCACCAGCAGCTGGGTGAGTCCGTCGCCGAGCGCGGACTCGCGGGTACCTGCCGACGGGAGCGCGGCCTCGGCACTCGAGCCCCGGAAGAGCTCGATGAGCTTGCCCCCGGTGCGCGCGCTGTCGAAGGGCAGGGCGGCGATCATTCCCAGCGCGGCCCCGAAGACGAGCTCGCGCAGCGCCGCCGCGGCGAAGCTGCCTGCCTCCAGCGATCCGTCCGGCGCGACGCCCGCGGCGAGGTGAAAGAAGAGCGACAGCGAGAGGCAGAGGCCGAGCTTCACCGTGGTGGGGACGCCCTGGCCGCCCAGCGCCGGGCAGAGGAACGCCACCGGCACCAGTCGTGCAGCGCAGAGCGCCACCGCCCCGAAGTGGGGGGTGAGCGCGCGCAGGGCGACGTCGAGCTCAGAGCTCACGAGCCCACCCCGGGAATAGCGAGCAGCAGCTGGGTGGTGAAGCGCGTGAGCTGGGCGCTGATCCACGGCCCGGCGAGCACCAGCGCGAGCACGGCGGCGCAGAGCTTGGGCACCACCGAGAGCGTCGACTCCTGGATGGAGGTGGTCGCCTGAAAGAGGCTCATCAGGAAGCCCACCACCAGGCTGGCGCCGATGGGCGGCAGCGAGGCGAGCACCATGAGCAGCAGCGCCTCACGACCCACGAGCAGGAGCGCGTCCTGGGTCATGGCGTCACCGGTACCCGAGGATGAGGCCGCGCGCGAGCAGCGACCAGCCATCCACCGAGACGAAGAGGAGGATCTTGAACGGCAGCGAGACCTGGCTCGGGGACAGCGTCTGCATGCCGAGCGCGAGGAGGACGTTCGCGATCAACATGTCGAGCACCAGGAAGGGCAGGAAGAGGAGGAAGCCGATGACGAAGGCTTCCTTGAGTTCGGTCACCACGAACGCGGGCACCACGACCGTGAGGTCGTTCGCCGAGACCGCGCTGGCCTCGCTCTCCGGGCGGAGCTCCCGCGCCATGTCCACGAAGCGGGCGCGTTCCTCGTCGGTGCCGTGCTTCACCAGGAACTCGCGCAGCGGGGCGCCGATCTCTCCGGCGCGGGTGGCGAGCTCTCCCGTCGGCCCGAGCTCGGCGTACGCCGCCTGCCACTCGGCGTACATGCGCTCGCCGACCGGGGCCATGATGGCTGCCGAGAGCACCGCGGCCAGGCCGGTGAGCACGATGGTCGGGGGGGCCTGCTGGGTGCCCATCGCGGTGCGGGCGATGGAGAGCACCACGGCGATCTTCGAGAAGCTGGTGAGCATCACCACCGCGAAGGGGACCAGCGACATCGCGGCCAGGAGCGCCAGCATCGGCAGCGGCGAGGTGGTGAGCCCGCCCACGTCGAGCGTCGGGGCCGGCGGCAGGCCGCGCGCCAGCGCAGCGGGCGAGAGGAAGAGGAGTCCGAGGGTCAGGGGGCGCATCAGGCGCTCGTCGGGAGGCGGCGGGTGGGCGGCCGGCGGCAGGCCGTGGGAACGGGCGCGGCGAGGGCGATCTCCGCGAAGCCATCGCCGTGCACGATGAGGAAGCGCTGGCCGTCGGCCTCGATGAGCGCGCAGGCGCTCCGTGCCGAGAGCGCGGTGCGCGCGAGGACCGCGAGGCCGGGGGCCAGCGTGAAGCCCGACGGCCTCGAGTGTGCGCGGCGCTTGAGCCACCAGCCGAGGCCGGCGAGGGCCGCGGCGCCGAGCAGGAGGCGCGCGAGCAGGACGGGAGCCGCTCCGCCGAGCGTGCCGCCGCACACCAGCAGGAGCATGGCGACCAGCGCCGCCGTCAGCTTGGCCCGTGGGCCTGCGAACCAGCGGCTCACGGCAGCATCCCCAGGATGCGGGCGCCGACCTCGCCGTCGATGTCCACCAGCTCCGCGCGTGCGACCGCGCGGTCGCCGATGCGCAGCACCACCGGGTCGTTGGCGCCGATGCGCAGGGGAATCAGCGCCCCGGCCTTGAGCGTGGCGAGCTCGGAGACGGGCAGGCGCAGCCGTGCAAGCTCGACCTCGAGCTCCACGGGCAGCGGGGGCAGGTGGGTGGCGTCGTTCATCATTCTCTCCTTGGAGGTGAAGGCGGTGGTGGTCGCGGTGCGGACGGTGAAGCCGGCGGCGTCGAGGGCTCCGGTCAGCTCGAAGCTGCCGGTGGTGAGCCGGGCGGCGCCGCGGGCGCCGTTCGCCGACAGCTGCAGCCCATCGAGCACCACGACGTCACCCGCGCGCAGCACGCGAAGCTCGGAGGTGGCGAGCACGGCGCTGCCGGCCCGCAGCCTGGCGGCGATGGTCGCCTTCGCCACGCCTTCGTCGAGTGTGCCTGGGCCCTGCTCCGGAAACTGGAGGCCCAGCCGCTGGACCGCAGCCGCGGGGACCAGGACTCGCGCGTGTCCGGCCTCCTGGCCGATGCCGACGATCAGCTCGATGGCCAGGTGACGCTGACGGCAGTCCAGCTGGCCCACCACCTCGTCGCGCTGGGTGTGAACGGAGAGCAGCCGCGCACCGAGCAACGTCCCGACCGGCACCTCGCGGACCGCCGCGATGGCTTCCAGGAAGAGCCAACCGAGGGCGGCTTCCTCGATGCGGGTCAGCGCGGTGAGTGGCCCGCTCGACGAGCGTGCGCCGGCGACGTGGCCGAGGAGGAGGCCGGTCGAGCGCAGGTCCAGCTCGACCACCGCGCGCGCTGCGAGCGGACCGAGATCGAGCAGCGCGAAGGTCGCGTGCCGCGAGAGTGCCCCGAAGGGGTTCACCACCGAGTCCAGCAGCGTCGCGCCGAGCTGCAGCTCGGTGGCGAGCCCGGCACCGACGGCGCGAGAAGCCGCGGTCGCAGCGGCCTGCAGGGCCTTCGAGAGTTCGGGACGCCGCTCGACGAGGACGTGGGCGCGCGTCAGCTTGCGGGCCTGGACCCGGCTCACGAGGGAGATGCGGGAGGTTCGCGGCTCCTTTGGAGCGCCGCTGACGGTGGTGGTGACGGTCGCCTGGGTGCTCATCGGGGGGCCTCGGGGCACAGCACTCTTCAGGTGCCGCGCCGTGCCAACCCGCTGAAACTCCTGAGCGGACCCTCGAAGGGTCTCGCCTGAAAGACCCCGAGCGCGTCAGCGCAGGGCCTCACGGACGAGTCGGCTCGCCAGCCGTGCAAGGCCGGGCGTCGCGGGGCCGGCGGCGCGGGCGCGCGCCGACACGCTCGGGAAGAGCGCCTGCTGGTGGGGCGGGAGCGCCTGGGCGATGGCGCAGCGGAGGGCGGGAGCGGCTTCGCTCACCAGCGCCCTGAGCCGGGCGACGGCGTCCTGGCGCTCGCCGAACTGGAGCGCGAGCGTTCCGTGGCGTTCCGAGGAACTCACCGCTTCGCACTCGCGCAGCGCGTGGCGTGCGGCCGTCGCCCAGGGGCCGGCGAGCCCGTCGAGGAGCCGCGCCACGGTGTTCGAGTCGCGCGCGCGCAAGAAGAGCGCGAGCCGCCGAGGCGGCGTGCTCTCGGCAGCGCTCGCGTCCCGCCGCGGCCTGAGGACCCGCGTGGCCTCGCTCGGAGTGCCCACGTCAGGCCGCCTTGCGCTGCGCGCTGGGGGCGATGCGCGGCCGGCTCGGCGAGGGTTTGGCGGCTGCGGTGGTCTCCGAGGTCGAGACCTCGGCCACGGCGACGGGGACCTTGGCCGGGCGCTTCCCGCGCGCGACGAAGGCCACCAGGCTCACCGCTCCCACGCACAGCAGCGCGGCGAGGCCGACCAGCGTCAGGCGCCACGGGTCGAGCGGGCGGACCTGCGCGACGACCGTGGCGGTCCGCGGCGTCACCGGGTCGAGCACGATGGCCACGTCTTCGGGGCGCAGCCCTTCGGTCGCTCCCGCGATGAGGCGGGCGAGCCCCTCGCGCTGCTGGCCGAGCCGCTCCATCGCCGCCGCGTCGACCCGCACCAGCGCCGAGGCCTTGGCCGGCGACTGCGGCGCACCGGGCCGGGCCGAGGCCGGCACCACCAGCTCCACGCTCGCCGAGTGGACGCCGTCCATCGACTCCAGCATCTGCTCGATGTCGCCCTCGAGGGCCTCGAGCTGCCGCAGCCGCTCGGCCCCCGGGGGCTCGATGAGCGCCGTCTGGGTGGCGAGCTCCCGGGTGGTGGTCCGCGCGGGGCGGGGGAGCTTGAGCTCCGCCAGCAGCTGGAGCGCCTCGGCCGCTTGCTGCTCCTCGACCTCGATGGAGAAGGTCGGGCGCTTGCCCTTCTCGGGCACCTTCTGCGCTGAGAAGCCGTGGGCGGTGAGCGCGGTGACGAGCTCGTTGGCGTCGCGCTCGTCGAGCCCGTGCTGCAGCTGGGCCTTGCAGCCAGCGAGCAGCGCGGTGAGTGCGGTGAGGATCAGCAGTCGGGTGGGCATGGCGTTCTCAGACCTGGGTTTGGAGGACCTGCTTGAGCCCGCCGGTCGCCTTCTCGACGACCTTGCCGGCGAGATCGAGCTCCTGGCTGGCGGCGTACACGCGGGCCTGGAGCGCGAGGAGCTCGGCGGGAGTGAAGGACTGGCCCGACTGCGCGAGCGCGAGCACCTGGTCCATGCGCTGCTGGGCCTGCGCCACGTGGTCGATGGCCTTCACGGCCGACTGAAGCTTCGCGCTGGCGGTGGGCGCGGCCGTGCGCGCGGCGGCCGAGACCGCCCGGGCGATGCCGAGGTGGGCGCGGTGTGCCTTCCCCGCGAGCGACGGCCCGGCGACCAGCGGTGCGCCTTCGCGCTGTGGGCCGCCCACCTGGCCGGCGAGGCTCTGGTGCACGGGGGGGCGCTTCAACACGGCGCCGAAGGTCTCGACCTTGGGGCGCGCGACGGCGCCGACGAGCGGGGCTGGCCCGGGGAGTGCGGTCATGGCCATGGCGTCACCGGACGTTGTTGATGGCGGCCTTGGCCGAGTCGTGCCGCAGCTTCAGGATGTTGGTCAGCGTGTTGTACTCACGGCTCTCCTGCTGCATCTGCATCTGCATGAGCAGCGAGCGGTCGGCCTCGGCGCGCATCTGGCCGAGGTAGTCGGTCATGTTCGCGGGCTCCACGCCGCCTCCGGTCGAGCTGGTGGCCACCGTGCGCACCGTGGCCGCGCTGCCCGACGAGCTCATGGGCACGATGCCGCCCCCGGTGGAGGTCAGCCCCGCACCGCCGACGGCCACCACGCCTGACGTGGCGCGCTGGGCGTGGAGCGAGCCCAGGGCGCTGACCGACGACACCGCCGCGCTCACCACCGGTGCGCCGGTGGCCGCGTTGAGCACCGCGCCGCCGAGCTTCACCACGCCGCCCATGGCGTTGGACAGCACGTCGCCGAACTCGTCCTTCGGGGTCTGGCGCGGCGAGGTGAGGGTGATGGCGGTGGGGTCGAGGCGATTGGGCGACATGGAGGCTCCTTGGAAGCTGCGGGGACCACCGCAGCTCCTTCAGGGCCAGTGCCGGCTCAACCCGTTGATCTGCCGTGGCGCGCGGTCCGCGCCGTCCCGCGGGCGCTACTTCGACGAGGCGGGGTCGAAGAACTCGATGATGGCGTCGCGCTGCTGGTGCGCGTCTTCCATCGCCAGCTCCATGAGCCGCTTGGCGTACTCGCCGTCGAAGAGCAGGTAGCTGGCGAGGTCGGCCTGGGTGAAGACCTGGCTGCGGGTGATGCGGTGCAGCAGCCGGATGGGGAGCGAGGCCGCGGCGTCGCCGCCGAAGGTGCGGGACTTCGCGTAGCTGGCGGCGACCTCGGCGAGGTCTCGCGACGGGCGAATCACCAGGTCCTTCACCCGCCGGTACGACTGCCCGCGCATCTCGCGCACCGTCTCGTTGAGCCGGGGCAGGAACTCGGCGCCGAAGGCCGCGGTGCCGCTGTCGAGGATGGCGTTGAAGCGCCGCAGGCGGTCGAGGTCGTAGTCGGTGTGGTCCAGCATCAGCGCGTTGAGCACCTTGCCGACCAGCGCGGGGGTGGTGGGGTAGGCGGTCATCCGCGCCGGAGGCTGCGGCGACGAAGGCCGGTGCTTCAGCGAGAGGATGAGCACCCGGTCGGCACCCAGGCGCAGCGCCGGAGACAGCGGCGTGTTCATGCGCACGCTGCCGTCGCAGAAGTACTCGTCGCCGATGCGCACCGCCCGGAACAGCATGGGAATGGCGGCCGACGCCAGTGCGTGCTCGGGCCCGATGATGGTCTCGCGGGCCTCGGTGAAGGGGTCGCGGCTCCACGGGGGCACACCACCTTCGCGGCGCTGCACGAAGACCACCGTCTTGCCGTCGACGATGCGGGTCGAACTCACCGAGAGCGCGTCGAGCTTGCCGCGCGCGAGGTTGGCGGCGATCTGCGGCCACGGTGCGCGGGTGCGGACGATCTCTTCCAGCGGCGCCAGGTGCAGCACGTCGTAGAGCCGCCAGCCGTCGGGGTGGGTGTCCTGCTTCGACAGCCGCCACATCTTCTTGAGCAGCGACCAGAGGTCTTCGCCTTCGACCTTGTAGACGTTCTCGAGCTTGAGGGTCGACCACACGTCTTCCAGCACCTGCGCCTGGCGCTCCGGCGCGTCGGCGGTGGCGGCCATGAAGCAGGCGGTGATGGCGCCGACGGAGGTGCCGCACAGCACGTCGAAGTGCACGTGGGGCCGCACGCTCGCCGGCAATTCCTGGCGCAGGTAGCGAATGGTGCCGGCCTCGTAGGCGCCACGGGCGCCGCCGCCCGAGCAGACCAGCGCGGTCTTGGGAGCAGAGCTCGCCATGGGGTTCAACAACCCCATTCGCGCCGCCAAGGGAACCGAAAAGTTGCGGGCGCTCCATCGCGATCCACACTGATCCCTGCCTGTCGCGTGGTGCAGCAGGCGTCTTTCGCGAGGAGCCTTCGATGATGACGCTGACCGGAGAGCCGTTGATCACCCGCTTCCACCCCCGCGTGGAGGCCGACTTCTCGGTGCGCCTCAAGGCGAACGGGCGTCAGATGCTGACCAAGGCGAGCGACCTGTCGATGGCGGGGCTCAAGCTCCTGGGCAACTTCGTGGGCATCGACTCGCGGGTCACGGTGTCGATTTCCCTGCCCGAGGACAAGGTGGTCACCACCGGCGCCAAGGTGAAGCGGGTGAGCCAGGAAGAGACGGCGGTGGAATTCGACCAGCTCGACTGGGACGACCTGCTCGCGCTGGCGCGGTTTCTCCACCCGCGGTTGCCGTGAGTCGTTGCTAGGGGCGGGGCGCGGCGCGCAGGCGCTGCACCAGCTCCATCAGCTCCGAGCCGCGAAACGGCTTGTGGATGTAGCCGTCGGCACCGGCCTTCAGCGCCACGTCGACGTCGGCCTTGCGGGCCTTCGCGGTGAGCATGTGCAGTGGAATGGCCTTGGTCGACGCGTCGGCCTTGAGCAGGCGGCAGATGCTGATGCCGTCGAGCTGGGGCAGCACCACGTCGAGCAGGATCAGGTCCCACGACTGGGTGCGGGCGAGCTTGAGGCCTTCGGTGCCGGTGGCCGCGGTCTCCACCGTGACCTGGTCGTCGCTCAGCATGCTGCGCACGAGCTCGCGAATGACGGGCTCGTCCTCGATCAGCAGGATGCGGAACGCCCCCGGCATGGGCGCCAGTATAGGCGTCACTCGTAGGCGAGCGCTTCGACCACGTCGAGGCGGGCCGCGCGGCGCGCCGGATAGAGGCCGGCGAGCACCGCGCAGATCGACGACGCCGCCATCATCTGCAGCGCGATGTCCCACGGGTAGACGTACTTGAAGAGCCAGCCGGTGGCCTCGACACCCACCACCACCGTCACCAGCCACCCGAGCACCCAGCCCATGGCGAGGCCGATGGCGCCGCCGGTGAGGCCGATGAACGCCGCCTCGCCGGTGAACAGCTTGAGCACGTGCCGGCGATCGGCGCCGACCGCGCGCAGGAGCCCGATCTCCCGGGTGCGGTCGAGCACCGCGGCGAGCAGGGTGTTGATGACGCCCAGGAGCGCGAGGACCACCGCCACCGCTTCCATGGCGTAGGTGACGCTGAAGGCGTTGCCGACCAGGTCCTTCGCTTCCTTGCGCAGCTCGGCGTTCGACAGCACGTAGAGGTCGTACTGCTTGCCGTAGCGCTCGGTGATGGTGCGGCGCACCTCGTCGAGCTTGCTCATGTCGTTCAGGTACAGCTCGAAGGTGTCGGTGCGGGTGTCCTTGAACTGCTCGAGGAAGATCGACCGGTCGAGGAAGACCGAGCCCTGGTCCGAGGTGTAGTCGACGATGACGCCGCAGACCCGGTAGGTGCGCTCTCCGGTCGGGGTGGTGATGGGGAAGCTGTCGCCAGCGTGCAGCTTGCGGCGGCGGGCGAAGTTCTCGGACACCATCACCCACCCGGCGGCGCGCTCTTCGGCGTTCGGCAGGTGGCCGTCGATGACCTCGGGCTTGCCGCGCTTCTCGTAGATGTCGGCGGACAGCGAGACCACGAAGATGCGCAGCCCGAGCACGTCGTGGGGAAAGATGCGCAGGCGGTCGACCATCTCCACCCCCGGGAGCTTGGCCAGCTCGGGCGCGAGGTCGACCGACATGGGGGTGTTCATCACGCCCGAGGTCTTGGCCGCCGAGGTGACGAAGAGGTCGGCCGGGACCGCCTGGTCGATCCACTGCTCGGAGCTCTTCTGGAAGCTGCCCACGAAGCCCGCGATGCAGATGGTCATCGCCACGCCGATGGACAGCGCGGACACCGGCACCGCGGTGCGCACCGGGGTGCGGGAGAAGTTGTGGGCGGCGAGGCGCCCCGGCACGCCGAGGATGAGCTCGCCCGGGCCCTGGAAGACCGACTGCAGCGCGCGCAGGAGCAGCGGCGACAGCATGGTGATGCCCATCATGGTGAAGAACATCGCCAGGTAGCCGCCGACCGGCATGTTCTCGGTGGGCGCGGGGATCCAGCTCGCCGGCACGGTGAGCACCAGGAGCAACAGCCCGAGCGCGGTGGGCCAGGAGCGCAGCTCGGCGACGTCGCCGCCGCTCGCCACGTTGCGGCGCAGCGCCTCGACCGGAGGCACGCCGCTGGCGACGATGGCGGGCCGCAGCGCGGCGAAGACGCTGCCGCCGATGCCCAGCGCCGCGCCGAGGAGCGCCTCGGTCGCCCCGACGTGCACCTCGCGCGCGTTCACCGAGATGTAGAGGCTGGAGATGGTGCCCGACACCCAGGAGATGGCGGCGCGGCCGACCAGGAGCCCCAGCGGAATGCCGACCGCGGTGCCCATGGCGCCGAAGACGCTGGCCTCGAGCGTGAAGAGGGCGCGGATGCGGCGCTTGGTGGCGCCGAGCGCGCGCAGGATGCCGATTTCCCGGCGGCGCTGCACCACGCCAATGCTCACCGTGTTGTAGACGAGGAAGACGCCCACCAGGAGCGCCACACCCGAGCCCAGGTTCAGGCCGAGCTGGAAGCTGCGCACCATCTTCTCGACGCTCTGACCGCGGCGGTCGGGGCGCTCGACTTCCATCGTGGGCCCGACGAGGTCGCGCAGGCTGCCGCGCACCTGGTCGAAGTCGACGCCGGCCTTCACCTTGACGTCGATGCGGTCGAGCAGGCGCGAGCGGCCGAAGGCTTCCTGGGCGGACCCCACGTACATCACGCCCATCGAGCCGCCGAAGGCCTTGATGGGGCCGGTCTCGCGCAGCAGGCCGTGAATGACGAACGGCTGGGCGCCGTTGGGGGTCTGCAGCGAGAAGCTGTCGCCGGTCTTGAGGCCGTGCTCCTTGGCGAAGCGCTCGCTCACCAGGATGCGGTCGGTGGAGTTGAGGAACTCGAGGTCGTCGGCGAGCGCGCCGATGTTGCGGTCGCTCGACTCGTAGGTGCGGAAGAACCCGTCGTCGAGCAGGTCGACGCCCAGCACGTAGAGCTTCTCGCCCGGCGAGCCCAGCACCGGGGCGATGAAGCTCAGGCTCCCCGCGGCGTGCTCGATGCCGGGCAGCGCCTTCACCTGCTCGAGCAGGCCGTCGTCGAAGCCGGCCTGGCTGCCGGCGACGGTGAGGTCGGCCTTGCCGGCGACGGTGTCGATGGTCGAGCGGAAGGCGCTCATCACCGAGCTGTTGATGCTGGCGATGCCCACCATGGTGGCCACGCCGACGGCCACGCCGAAGACGGTGAGCAGCGAGCGCAGCGGCGAGCGCCACAGGTGCCGCAGCGACACGAAGCGCAGGAGCGCGAGCATGCCCTTCAGGCCGCCGCGCTCGTGAGGCGCTCGTCACCGACGATGGCGCCGTCGGCGAGCCGCACCAGGCGATCGCCCACCTCGGCCGCCTTGGGGTCGTGGGTGACCATCACCACGGTGAGGTTGCGCTCGCGGGTGGCCTCGCGGATGAGCTTCAGCACCTCGGCGCCCGTCTTGGAATCGAGGTTGCCGGTGGGCTCGTCGGCGAGCAGGAGCGCCGGTTCGCCGAGGAGCGCGCGGGCGATCGCGACCCGCTGCATCTCGCCGCCCGACAGCTCGTCGGGGCGGTGGTGGTGGCGGCCCTTGAGGCCGACGCGCTCGAGCAGCGCGTGCGCCTTGGGCAGCACCTCGCCGCGGCTCTTCCCGGCGAGCAGCATGGGGAGCACCACGTTCTCTTCCGCGCTCAGGGTCGGCAGCAGGTTGAAGAACTGGAAGATGTAGCCCAGGCGCTCGCGGCGGAAGCGCGACAGCTCGTCGTCGCTCAGCCTGGCGAGCTCCTTGCCTTCGATGGTGATGGAGCCGCTGGTCGGCACGTCGAGCGCGCCGAGGAGGTTGAGCAGGGTGGACTTGCCGCTGCCTGACGCGCCCATCACCGAGAGGAACTGGCCCTTGGGCACGCTGAGCCGGGCGAGCCCGAGTGCGCGGACCTCGGTCCGCCCGCGGCGGTAGACCTTGGTGGCGTCGTGGACCTCGATCACAGGCGTGCGACCCCTTCCTTCTGCGTCCAGCCTTCGAGGCCATTGCCTAACCTGATCTTCACGAAGTTGCCCGACTCTTCGACCACCCTGACGCTGAGGCCGGCGTGGACTTCGAAGGACACGTGGGCCGCTTCCGACGGGCCGTCGAGCACCTTGGCGGTGGCGGGCTGCACCACGCCTTCCACCAGCTCCTGGGCCACCCAGGCGTGGGCGAAGACGCCGAGCCCGAGCCCGCCCGAGACGAGCAGCAGCACCAGCGCGGCGGCGGCGAAGGCCCCGCGGCGCGACGGCAGGCGCCAGGCGAGCAGGGTGCACGCGAGCGTCAGCCAGGTGGCGGCGAGGAGCCCCAGCGACAGGGTGCGCTCGCGGGTGGCGAGCGCGAGCCGCTGGAAGAAGGGGGCCTGGGCGGTGGCGCCGACGACCTCGTCGATGACCTTGGTGCGGGCGACGGCGAGGTTGGCGTCGATGTCTTCCGCGGCCTGCAGCCGGCGCGCGCGCTCGAGCTCCAGCACCGCGGGGCCCAGCTCGCCCGCGGCGAGGTGCGCGGTGCCCAGGTTGTAGAGCACGTCGGGCCCACCGGCGCCGTGCTCCACCAGCTTGCGGTAGCCGTCGCACGCGGCGGCGTAGTCCTTGGCGTGGAAGGCGTCGTTCGACTTGAGGAAGAGCTGCTGGGCTTCCTGCGGCGTGTAGTAGCCGCCGGACTGCGACAGCAGCAGCGCGAGGAACAGGCTCACGAGAAGGCCTCCATCGCCGCGGCGGCGTCGTCGAGGGTCTGCTTCTTGGCGGCGCTCTCGCCCATGCCGGGGGCGAAGCGGCCCAGGTCGCAGCGGTCGAGCACCGCCACCACGCGGGCGCGGGTGTCGTCGGTGGCGCCGTGGGTGGCGAGCGCGGCGACCAGGGCCTCGCGGGTGAGGCCGGCCATGGGCTGGCCGCAGCGCGCCTCGAGGAACGACAGCAGCGCGCGCTCGACCTCGCCGTAGAAGGCGTCGACCTTGCCGCCGAGCGCGAGCTCGCGGGCCGCCTTGAGCCGGGCGCGCGCTTCCTTGGCCTGGCGGGCGCGGTCGGCCTCGGGCGAGCTCCGGCGCAGCGCGCTCACGGTGAGGCCGCCGAGCGCGAAGAGCACCGCGAGGGCGAACGGCGCGCCCACCGCCGGGGGGAACCAGGCGCGCGAGAAGAGCGGCGGTTCCATGGGGGTGAAGTTCGCCGCGTAGCGCAGCGGCTTGAGGCCGGCGGCGGTGAGCTGGTTCTTCTCGTTGGGGTCGAGCGGGTTGGGCGCGGTGCCCACCGACAGCTGGGTGCCGCCGTTCGCCGCGGGGCTCACCGTGAGCTCGATGGGGTCGGTGGACGACGAGGTGTACTGCTTGGTCTCGGGGTCGAAGGACTCCAGCGACAGTCCGGGCAGGGTGAAGGTGCCGGTCTGCTGCGCGAGGAGGATGTACTCGAGCACGCGCTTGCCGCCGAACTGGCCCTTGAGCACGGTGAAGGCGTCGGTGATCTGCGGCTCGTAGGCCTTGAGGCCGGGCGGGGGGCTGAGCTTGGGCAGCTCGATGTTGCGCAAGTTGCCGCGGCCCTCGAGCACCAGGCGCAGGGTGATGGGCTCGCCCAGCGCGACGTGGGTCTGCGAGACCTCGGTGGACAGGCGCAGCTTGCCGACGTTCGAGGTCTTGCCCGCGCCGCCGGGCAGCGGCTTCACCTTGAGGCTCAAGGCGTTGCTCTTGCGGTGCACGCGCTGGCCGGCGACGAGGAAGCCGGTGGTGATGTCGGCTTCGACCGGTTCGATGGCGATGGTGCCCGACTTCACCGGGAAGAGCGCGCGCTGGCGCAGCAGGTACGCGCGGTACGGCACGCCGCCGATCTCCTTGGTGGTGGGCTCGAGCCGGGTGGCGGTGGCGAGGTCCTCGCTCCAGAACCCGTCGAGCTTGGGCATGGTGACGGTGTCGATGTTGGACAGGTCGAAGCGCGAGTAGACGGTCACCAGCAGCGTGGCCTGCTCGCCGACGAAGACCTCGTCGCGGTCGAGCGAGATGCGGATGAAGATGTCCGAGTCGTTGCGGGGGATGTCGGGCTCCTGCGGCCGGAACCCGGGCGGGAAGAACCCGTCGTCGTCGTCGGGGAACCCGGGGAAGCCGGGGAAGTTCGGGAACCCGGGTGGCGTCTGCCGCCGCGGCGGTGGAGGCGGCGCGAGGCGGCCGGCGACCACGTCGAGGGTGATGGGCTGGGCCTTGAGCGTCTTGCCCGCGCCCTTGAGCTGCGCCCCGGGGATGGTGAGCTTCCCGGCGTGGTTGGCGCGCATCACCACCGAGTGCTTGTTGATGCGCTGGATGGTGGTCTGCCCGCCGGCGCCGATCTGGAAGGACGCCTGGGTGGAGCGCGACTGGCTCAGCACCTCGAAGTCCTTCGAGGTGGGGAACTGGAGCTCGGCGCCTTCCGGCGGGTCGGTGACCACGATCTCGAGCGTGAAGGTGTCCTCGGTGCCGACCTTGGTCCGGTCCACCGTCTGGTACAGCTCGGTCTCCGCCTGCGCGCTGGCCGCCACCAGGGCGACCAGCAGCGCGCTACCAATCCTTGCCATCGGGTGCCTTCGTCCGCTTTTGCTGGAACCGCCAGAGCTGCAGGTTCTTCTCGTTGCTCTTGAGCGAGTCGAGCAGCCGCGCCGCCTGCTCGGGCGACAGCTGGGCGCCGCCGTCGACGCGCTCTGCCTTGCCCGCCTGGGCCTCGCCGCTGGAGCCGCCGTCGCTCTGGCCCCCGTCGCTGCCGCCGTCGCCGGAGCTGCTCTGCGGGTCGCTCTTGCCCTTGCCCTGCGACTCGCTGCCGCCGTCGCCGCGCCCCGCGTCGCCTTCGCCCCCGTCGCCGTGGCCGCCCTTGCCCTGGCCCACGCCGCCGCTGCCGCCGTCGCTCGCGCCGCCATCGGCGCCTCCGTCGCTCGCCCCGCCGTCGCCCGCGCCGCCATCGGTCCCTCCGTCGGGCCCGCCGCCGTCGAGTCCGGCATCGGGGCGGCCTCCGTCGCGGCCGCCGTCGGGGTTGCCCCCGTCGGGAGTCCCGCCGTCGGGCGCGTGCTGCGACTTCGGCGGCACCTTCTTGAGCAGCACCTCGAGGTTGTGCCGGGCCTGCTCGTCGCGCGGGTCGACCCGCAGCGCGCGCCGGTACGAGGCGATGGCCTCTTCGGGGCGGTTGAGCGAGGCGAGCACGTTGCCGCGGTCGTAGGCGATGCGGCCCAGGAGCTCGTGCTTGGGGTCGCGCTGCTCGGCGGCGGCGAGCGCTTCCAGGGCTTCCTCGTGGCGGCCGAGCTTGTGGAGCGCGGCGGCGCGGTCGATGGACAGCTGGGGGTTCCCCGACAGCTCGCCCTGCGCGGCGTCGAAGTGCCTGAGCGCGGCCTCGAAGTCGCCGGCGGCGTACGCGTCCATGCCGGCTTCCACCTCGGGGTGGTTCTTCTCCAGCGGCGAGAGGCCGAGGAGCGCCACCATCAGGCCGAAGGCGAGCCCCTTCATGCGCGCCTCCGCCACCACGACGACGGCAGCACCGCGCCCAGGGTGAAGAAGAGGAGTCCGGCGAGCGCGAAGGGCTGGAACTCCTCGACGTAGCGGACCATCAGGCGGCTCTCGAGCTCGTTCTTCTGCAGCGAGTCGATGATCTTCACCACCTCGCCGACGGCGACCGAGCGCGGCTGGGTGAAGAACTTGCCCTTGGTCTCCTCGGCGATGTGGGTGAGGCCGGCGCGGTCGAGCTTGCTCATCACCTGCTTGCCGTCGGGGTCCTTCTGGTAGCCGACGACCTGGCCCGCCTTGTTGAGAATGGGCAGGGGCTCGGGCAGCTCGCTGCCGATGCCCACCGCGAGCACGCGGGCGCCGATCTCGTTCATGGCGTCGATGCCTTCCTTCACCTCGCCGCCGAGGTCCTCGCCGTCGCTGATCAGCACCACCACCTTGTCCTTCGAGCCGCGGTCGGCGTTCTGGAACACTTCCTTGGCGAGCAGGAGCGCGGCGCCGATGTTGGTGCCACCCTGGGGCATGGCGTCGGGGTCGATGGCGCGCAGGAAGAGGCGGGCGGCGCCGTAGTCGCTGGTGAGCGGGCACTGCACCGAAGCGGTGCCGGCGAAGACCACGATGGCCACCCGGTCGCCCTTGAGCTGGTCGAGCAGGGCGCCGAGCTCGAGCTTGGCGCGCTCGAGCCGCGACGGGGCGACGTCGCGGGCGCGCATCGACTTCGACGCGTCGATGGCCACCACCAGGTCGAGGCCGCGGCGCTTCACCAGCTCGGTGCCGCTGCCGCACTGGGGCTGGGCGAGCGCGAAGGCGAAGAGCATCAGGCCCAGGCCGGTGAGCGAGGCGCGGGCGGCGGGCAGGCCCAGCGAGACGCCGGGCGCGAGCAGCGCCTCGAGCCGCGCCGGCACCGCCCGGGTGAGCGCCCGCCTGCGGTTCAGGGCGAGCACGAAGCCGAGCAGGCCGATGAGCGCGGCGACGGCGATGAGCGCGAGCGCCCACGGTTCGGCGAAGCCCAGCTCGTACCCCAGGAGCTTGAAGTGCCAGGGGCTCATGGGAAGACCCGCAGCACGGTGAAGCGCAGGAGCAGCTCGAGCGCGCCCAGCGCGAAGGCCCACAGGAGCCAGGGCTGGAAGTCTTCGCGGTAGTTGGCCGACGCGCCGCCTTCGAGCAGCCGCGAGCGCTCGAAGGAATCGAGCACCTTCTGCAGCCCGTCCTTGAGCGAGTCCTTGTTGGTGGCGCGGTAGTACTCGCCGCCGGTGGTGGCGGCGATGGTCTGCAGCAGCTCGGGGTTGATGGGGATCTCGACGTCGTGCCACGACATGTTGCCGAAGAGATCCTGCCCCGCGGGGAACGGCACCTTGCCGCCCTTGCCGACGAGGATGGTGTACACGGGAATCTTCAGCGCCTTGGCCATCTCCGCGGCGTCGAGCGGCGAGATGCGGCCGGCGTTGTTGTCGCCGTCGGTGATCAGCACCGCGACCTTGCTCTTGGCGTCGGAGTCGCGGAGCCGGTTGAGCGAGGTGGCCAGCGCGTCGCCGATGGCGGTGCCGTCTTCGAGCACCCGGGTGCGCAGCTGGCGCAGCACTTCCTTCAAGACGCCGTAGTCGAGCGTGAGCGGCGACTGGGTGTAGGCGGCGCCGGCGAACACCACCAGGCCGATGCGATCGTTCGAGCGCGCGGCGATGAAGTCGGTGAGCACTTCCTTCGCCACGTGGAGCCGGTTGTTGGGGCGGAAGTCGGCGGCCTCCATCGACGTCGAGAGGTCGAGCGCGATCATGATGTCGATGCCTTCGACCGAGAGGTCGCGCACCCGGCTGTCGCGTTCCTGCGGGCGGGCGATGGCCACCACCGCGAGCGCGATGGCCAGCGCGCGCAGCGCCGGCAGCAGCGGCAGCACCCAGGGGCGCGCGCCCCGGCCCTGCGCCACCAGGCTCCTGGCGAGGGGGAAGCGCAGCACCGCGGTGAAGCGCAGCCGCTCGAGCACCGCGGCGACGATGACCAGCGGCACCAGCACCAGGAGAAACAGCGCCAGCCGGTCGTGGAGCTCAGTTTCGAACATGGAGCTCCTGCGAGGTGATGTTCACCACCCGGTACGCGGCCTCGAGCGAGCCCTTGCAGATGCCGGCGTCGAGCGGCGCGCGGGCGTAGCGGGCGAGGTCGGCGTCCTCGGTGAAGCGGGTGACCAGGTCCATCGGCAGGCCGGGGGTGTGCAGCCGGCCGAGCGCGGCGAGCAGCTCGGAGCTGGTGCACTCCAGCGCCTCGAAGCCGTAGCGCTCCCCGAGGTAGCCGCGGAGGATCTCCGAGAGGCGGAAGTAGAACTCGCGCACCTTGCCCTGGCCGGGGAGGTCGGCGGCGCGCAGCTCGTCGAGCGCCTTCAAGGTGCGGTTGGCGAGCGGCACCGGTGGCGGCGCGGCCGGGGCGGGCGCGAGGGCCCGGTTCTTCCACCAGCGCAGGAAGGCGTACGCGGCGGCGCCCACCGCGAGCGCGGCGAGCAGCGCGTAGACCAGCCGCCAGGTGCGGATGGGCACTTCCTTCGGGTCGTGGATGTCGAAGAGGTCGGCGCCGTTCTTCTCCGCGTCCTTGGGCAGGCTGCCCACCACGGTGATGGCGGCGCCGCGGGCGAGCAGGGTGGCGGTCTGGCCGTCGTCCTGGGTGGTGGTGAGCAAGAGCTCGGGGGTGGTGAGCGGCCCCAGCTTGAAGGCGGACGCCTTGACGTCGAAGGTGGTGGTGGCCGAGGTGGGCCCGTCGACGCGCTTGCGCTCCTGGCCCATGAGCTCGAAGTCGCCGCTCTGGTCCTCGAGCGAGAGCTCGACGCGCTGGTCGAGCCGGTGGGTGACCATGAGCTCGATGGTGAAGGGGTCGCCGAGCGTCACCTCGGCAGGGGTGGCCCGGACCTGGACAGCCAGCGGCGGCGCGACCCCCGCGTCGGCGGGAGCCGCCGCGGCGAGGAGCACTGCGAGCAGGGCCGGCACAGGGGGCGCCATAGCGAAAATCGACCTCCAAGGGCACCAAGAACACCCGTGTTGGCGGGCTGTTCCCGGGTGGTCTCGCTTGACCCGGGAGGTGGGAAAAGGCGACCGTCGGCCCATGCCCCTGCCGCCCATCGACCTCGAGAAGGAAGCGATTCAATACGAAGGGGCGTGGTGCAGCCGCGACGACCTGGCGAAGAAGATCCGCGCCACGCTGGACATGGGCGACTTCAACATCGGCAAGCTGAGCCTGGCGCTGGAGCAGCTGAACCAGGTGCTCTCCTCGGCGCGCACGGTGGCGTTCCGGGCCCAGGCGGAGATGGCGGACGCGCTCACGGTCGCGGCGACCCGCAACAACAAGACGGTGGGCGCCTACCTGCGAGAGCTGATCCTCGCGGCGAACCCGGGCATCTTCGACAAGATCCCCAACCCGTCGCCCACCGCGCCCGAGCCCCTGCCGGTGCAGCCCACGGTGACGCTGGGGCCGTTGCCGCCCGCGCCGTCGGGCGTGCACCCGATTCCCCTCATCGCCGGCCCGGGGGCGATGCGCGCCGCGGGCATGCCGCCGCCCCTGGCCATCGAGCCGACCAGCGAGCCGGTGGTCGAGCTGACGCGCCCCAAGCGCAAGGACCCGTGACGCGCGCGCTGCGAGCGCTTCAAGCCGCCGGCGTTTGACGCTACGAGGGCCCGATGCTGCCGCTCACTGCCGCGCTGGTGCTGGCGCTCGCTCCGGCCCCCTGGGGGACGGGCGAGAGCCAAGGCGAGGACCTGGTCATCGAGATGACCACCTTCGGCCCCGGAGACACGCTGACCGAGTGGTGGGGGCACAGCGCGCTGGTGGTGCGCGACACGCGCCTGCACCAGGAACGTCTCTACAACTACGGCATGTTCGGCTTCTCGACGGGCTTCGTGCACAAGTTCGTGCAGGGCCGCCTCGAGTTCTGGGTGGAAGACACGCCGTACGTGGTGGGCACCTACCGCATGTACGAAGGCCTCAACCGCTTCGTGCACATCCAGGAACTCAACCTGCTGCCCGCGCAGCGGCTGGTGCTGGCCAAGGCCTTGGCCGACAACGTGCTGCCGCAGAACCGCGAGTACCTCTACCAGCACTACCACGACAACTGCTCCACCCGGCCGCGCGACCTCATCGACAAGGCGGTGGGCGGGCAGCTGCGCGAGTGGTCGAAACAGCCGGGGCGAATGACGATTCGCAACCACACCCGGCGCTACTCGTCGGTGAGCCCGCCGATGAGCCTGGTGCTCGACTACCTGCAGAACGACGAGCTCGACGGGCCGGTGACGCTGGGCGACGAGGCCTTCTTGCCCGACGAGCTGGAGCGCCAGCTCGACACCTTCCAGGTGAAGCGCGACGACGGCACCCTGGCGCCGCTGGTGGCGAAGAAGACGGTGTGGTTCGAGGCCAAACGGGAGCCCACGCCGCAGGAGCCGGTGCGCTGGGGGCTGTGGCTCTTCCTCACCGGGCTCGCCGTGGCGCTGGTGGGCCACGCGCTGGGCCACTGGGGGCGCGACGGGGCGCGGCTGCCGCGCGTGCTACTCGGGCTCTTCACCACCGTGCTCGGCCTGGGCCAGGGCGTGATGGGCGTCTTCCTCTTCGTGGTGGGCATCTTCACCGACCACACGGTGGCGCACCGCAACGAGAACCTCTTCCTGGTGAACCCCATCACCTTCGCGCTCTTCCCGCTGGGGCTGATGCTGATCTTCGGCTCCACCCGGGCGCGCAACGGCCTCAAGTGGACCTGGTCGGCGCTCGCCGCGCTGGGCGCGCTGGGCGTGCTCTGCAAGGTGCTGCCGGCGTTCGACCAGGCGAACTGGAACCTGAACCTGCTCGAGCTGCCGGTGACGTTCGGCTTCGCTGCGCTGTGGTGGCTCGACGCGAGGTACCGCGCCGCGCGCTGACGCTCAGCTTGCCCTGGGCGCCGTGCCCGATGGTCAGTCCCCCTCGAGCTTGCCCTTCGACAAGTACTCGAAGACGCCCACCCCGACGAGGAGCACGAAGAGCATCACGAACAGGAACTGCTCGTAGGTGATGTGCGAGAGCAGGATCAGGAGCACCCCGAGCGTCAGCATCACGCCCGCGGCGACGGCGCCCCAGAAGGCGAGGCTCCTCTGGCGCTCGACGCTCTGCCACCAGGGGACCTGCGCAGGGAGCCGGGGAGGGGCTTCGACCGCCGTGCGCGGGGCGAGCGCGATGGACGCTTGCAGGGCGTTCAGCAGCCGAGCGCCCTCCCTGAGTGCGGTGGAGCTCACCTCGGGGGCGTGAGGCACGCGGAGCGCTGCGCCCCGCAGCTCGGCGTCGGGGAAGCGGGTGAAGAAGTCGCGGAGTCGCTCGCGCAGCGGAGTGGTCTTCATGACCTCGGCCATTGCCGGCTGGTGGCCGTCCTTCGCGAGCACGCGGATGGTTTCGTCGAACCCCGCGTCGCCGGTCAGCGTCAGGTCGGGGTCGTTGAGGTCCTGGGTGCGCAAGCCGATCGTCTCCCAGGGCACCTCACCTGCGACGGTGAAGGTCACCACCCGTGGCGAGCCATCGGTCAGGGCCACCTGGTGCCCGCCGAACTTGCCCTCGACCTGGTCGCCGACCTCCGAGAACTCGGTCAACTCGAGGCGGCGTGCAGTGTCGAGGCGTTCCCCGCTCATCGAGGCTCGATCGTACGCCAGATGCGGCGCCCCGCTCAGCTCGTCCCTGCGCCGTACCCCACGGTCTGGGTGAGCACGATGTGCTGGTGCGGCTCGAGCGCCAGGGCCTGGGCGAGCGCCTTCTCGTCGAAGAGCCCGCGGGCCACGGTGGTGAGCCCTTCGGACGCGCAGAACAGGTACACGTTCTGCGAGATGGCCCCGGCGGCGAACGACGCGTAGCTCTGGCGGCGCCCTTCGGGGATGAGGCTGTTGCGCATGCGGTGGTGGTCGGCGACGTAGACGAGGTCGAGCGGCGCGGTGTCGACGAAGTCCTGCAGGCCGGTGACGCGGCGGGCGTCGGTGGCGGCGACGGGGACCAGCGCGTGCGGCTCGGCCTGGTAGCGGAAGAGCCCTTCGGCCAGCGCGACGTAGACGTCGATCTCCTGCGCGTTCATCGCCGAGGGGGCGGTGTGCTCGTGCACGTCGGGGCGGTTGATGCCGTCGGCCGCCCAGAGGAGGTCGGACAGCGTCTGGCGCGAGAGCGGGGCGGCGGTGAAGTCGCGGCCCGACTGCCGGCGCGCGAACGCTTCCATGAGCGGGCGCCCGCCGGTCTTCCGCGGCGGCGGGAGCGCGATGGGCGTACCGGTCGCGCCGTCGAGGCCCACGGCGCGCAGGCGCCCCAGCTGACCGAGCAACCACTTGCTGACGAGGCTCATCGCGCGCTCCCGGAGGCCCTGAAGAGGGTCTCCATGCCGCGGGTGAAAAAAAACGCCGGGAGCTGCGGCGAGCCCCCGGCGCTTGGCTGGTGCTGCGAGAGCGCCTTACTTGAAGTTGGCGCTCGCGAAGTCCCAGTTCGCCAGGCTGGCGAGGAACGTCTCCACGTACTTGGCGCGGAGGTTGCGGTAGTCGATGTAGTACGCGTGCTCCCAGACGTCGCAGGTGAGCAGCGCGGTGTGGCCCTTGGTGATGGGGGTCTCGGCGTTGCCGGTGGTGACGATCTCCAGCTTGCCGCCGTTGGAGACGAGCCACGCCCAGCCGGAGCCGAACTGCTTCACCGCGGCGTCCTGGAACTTGGCCTTGAAGTCGGCGAACGAGCCGAAGTCCTTCTTGATGGCGTCGGCCAGCTTGCCGGTCGGCTCGCCGCCGCCCTTGGGCTTCATCGACTTCCAGTAGAAGTCGTGGTTCCACACCTGGGCCGCGTTGTTGAAGACGCCCGCGGTGGAGGTCTTGACGATCTCCTCCAGCGACTTGTCCGCTTCCGGCTTGCCGGTGAGCAGGTTCTTCAGGTTGGTCATGTACGTCTGGTGGTGCTTCTCGTAGTGAAACGAGAGCGTCTCCGCGGTGAGGTGCGGGGCCAGAGCGTCCTTGGCGTACGGCAGGGGGTCGAGTTCGAACTTCATGGTGGGGCTCCCTCTTTGGAAGTGAACTGGTTCGGGGCGGGTTTCTAACCCTGACCCCGTCGTTCGTCATCTGTGCCGGGTGGAGGTGTCGGCGCGGCGGCCAGGTGGACCGGACAGTGCGAGACGGTGACGTTGCCCACCATCCAGCCCAGCTCCCACCCGCTGCCTTCCACCGGAAGCTCGTGTTCTTCGCGAGGGCGGGTCAGGGCGTCCAGCGGAACGGTGAGCGAAAGCTCCAGGGTGTCGACCCCCGCTTCGAGGGTGACGTTCAGCGACGCCAGCGGGTGGCCGAACAGCTGGGTCGATTCGATGCTGTCGAACGGCCTCAGCTCCAGCCTCCCGGTGAGTGCCTCGCTGGAGGGTGCACGGGTGATGGTCACCTTGAGGAGGTCACCGGGGGCGTGGTGTCTGCCCTGGAGCGACACCCGGCCTTCGCGCGCGCCCGCAGGGGCCTTCCGGAAGAGCCTTCGCAAGAACATGGGGGGAAGTGTATCGAGCGCGGCGCCGACCCGGGACTCGAAGGGCCGCCGCCCGCCCCGCGTCGGGACTGGCGCTGTCCCCGCGTCTGACCTAGGGAGGCCACGCCATGGCGAACGACGCGACCACCGAAACGCTGAACGACCTCACGGGCCGGCTGAACGGGCTCCGGGGGAGTCTTTGACGTCGAACGCAAGCGAAGCCGCATCGCGCTGATCGAACGCGACTCAACCCAGCCGGACTTCTGGAACGACAACGTCAAGGCGCAGGCCTTGCTCAAGGAGAAGTCGCAGCTCGAGGCGGCGGTGGCCTCGTTCGACAAGGCGTGGCGGCAGCTGGAAGACGGCAAGACGCTGCTCGAGCTCGCGGCGGAGATGAACGACGAAGGCAGCCGCCAGGAAGCGGTGGCCTCGCTGGCGACGCTGGGCGAGGTGGTGAAGGGGCTCGAGCTGGCGAAGATGCTCTCGGGGCCCAACGACCGGCTCAACTGCTTCATGGACATCAACGCCGGCGCCGGCGGCACCGAGTCGATGGACTTCGCCGCGATGCTGATGCGCATGTACCAGCGCTACTGCGAGCGGCGCGGCTGGAAGGTGGAGCTCAACGACGAGGTCCCGGGCGAAGAGGCGGGCTTCAAGAACGTCTCGCTGCGCATCGAAGGCGACTTCGCGTACGGCTACCTGAAGGCGGAGATCGGCGTGCACCGGCTGGTGCGCATCAGCCCGTTCGATTCCAACGCGCGCCGGCAGACCTCGTTCGCCTCGGTCGACGTGTACCCGGAGCTCGACGACGACGTGAAGATCGACATTCCGGAGAAGGACTACGAGCTCAAGTTCATCCGCGGCGGCGGCGCCGGCGGCCAGAAGGTGAACAAGACGTCGTCGACCGCCCAGCTGCGCCACCTGCCGACGGGCATCATCATCACCTGCCAGACCGAGCGGTCGCAGAGCGCCAACAAGGACATGGCGTTCAAGATCTTGCGCGGCCGGCTCTACGATCTCGAGATGAAGCGGCGCGCGGATCAGCGCGACGCCGCCGAGGCGCAGAAGATGGACATCTCCTTCGGCTCGCAGATCCGCTCCTACGTGCTGGCGCCGTACCGCATGGTGAAGGACCTGCGCACCGGCGTGGAGACCGGCAACCCCGACAAGATCCTCGACGGCGATCTCGACGAGATGATCACCGCGCAGCTGATGGGCGTGAAGAACCCGTCGCGCCAGCTGCCCGACTGACCCGGGGCCTATTCGGCCGACGTCATGCGGCCGATGAAGACGCGGTCGCTGGAGTCGAGCGACGGCGTCACCCGGCCGCCCACCGAGTAGAGGGTGTCGCGGAAGACCGGCACGTCGTGCACGTGGGCGCGCGCCACCGGCAGGCGCCCCGCCTCGCTGAAGACGCCCAGGGTGGAGTCGGGCCACACGCCCGCGCGCTGCACCACGTCGGTGAAGGTCTCGTCGTAGAAGGTGCCGGTGGCGCCGCCGATCAGCAGCAGCCCGTCGCCCTGCAGCACGGCCGCGGAGGCGAAGTTGGGCGTGCCCATGATTCCCACCTTCTCCCAGCCGCCGTCGCTCACCGACGCCACGATCGACGGCTCCGCCTCGGCGAGCGCGTTGAAGCCGCCGACGAGAAAGACGCGCCCCTGGAAGACGAACTGCGAGTGGTGGGTGCGAGGGCTCGAGAGCTTCGGGCCGGGCGTGAAGTCGCCGTTGAGCCCGTCGGGGCCGATGGTCGACACGTCGGTGGTGTCGAGCGCGTTGGTGTACGAGCCGCCGAAGAAGCGCAGCGTGTTCCCGTCGACGAGCGCGGTGGCGTGCTGCACCGGGTGCCCGAGCTTGCCGCCGAGGCGCCAGGTGATGGTGCCGTCGTCGGCGAAGGTGCCGACCACCGTCTCGTCGTGCGCGTCGATGGCGCCCTGCACCACGGTGAGGCCGCCCACCAGGTACACCGTGGTGTCGTTGGCGGCGATGGCGTGGAAGCCCAGGGTGGTGGGCAGCTCCGCGAGCGCTTCCCAGGCGCCGAGCGTGCCATCGTCGCGGATCGGCGCCCGGAACACGTGCCGGTAGAACGCCTTGGGCGTGGCGAGCTCCGCGCGGATGCCGCCGAACACGTAGAGGAAGGTGCCCGCCTTGCTGGTGTGGATGTGAATGGTGTGGTGGTCGACCTTCACCGGAAGCGGGTCGGACTCGGTCCAGGTGATGGTGCACGACCGGCCGCGGCTGCACACCGGGCCCGCGTCGGGGCGGCCGGCGTCGGAGGTGGGCTCGGGCGGCACGCCTGCGTCGAGGCCCGCGTCGCTGCCGCCGTCGGAGCCCGCGTCGGCCGCGGGGCTCGACTGGCCTCCCGGTTTGCCTCCGCACGCCACCACTGACAGAAAAAGCGCGGCCCCTGCGATCGAAGCTCTCATGGGGTCGCGCCACAGCAACCGCGGTGCCAGCGCGAGGAACGGCGGGGCGGGCGCGTGTGTCAGGATGCGGTGGAGGAGAGCGTGGCGATGGCGTCACCCACCGGTTTCGCGCGGCCCCCGGCACTCGCGCTGGCAGCTGCGCTTCTGCTGGCGGTGCCGGCGCGCGCCGCCGATCGTGCCGCCGCCGCCCGGAAGAACGTGGAGCCCGCGCTCGTGGCGCTCTTCAAGGAGAAGGGCGTCGCCTGGCCGCCGCCCCGGCTCTACCTGCGCATCTTCAAGGCGGAGAAGGAGGTCGAGGCGTGGGCCGGCCCGGAGAAGGGCGAGCTCACGCTGATCAAGCGCTACCCCATCTGCGCGGCGTCCGGCGAGCCGGGGCCCAAGCGGCAGGAAGGCGACCTCCAGGTGCCCGAAGGCTTCTACGAGGTGAAGAGCTTCAACCCCACGAGCAACTTCCACCTCTCGCTCGAGGTGAGCTACCCGAACGCGGCCGACCGCGTGCTGTCCGACCCCAAGCGGCCCGGCGGCGCCATCTACGTGCACGGCAACTGCGCGAGCATCGGCTGCGTGGCCATCGAAGACGGCCCCATCGAGGAGGTCTACGTGATGGCGATGCTCGCCACGGGCCGGCCGATTCCGCTGCACATCTTTCCGCGGCGGCTCGACGAGAAGGCCGTATCCGCGCTCGAAGGCCCCCACGCGGAGTTCTGGCGACAGCTGGCGCCCGGGTACCAGCGCTTCGAGAAGACCCACCGCGTGCCCAGACCGGGCATCGACCGGCGCACCGGCGCCTACACCTGGTCCGACTGAATTCCGGTCGAAACCCAGGGAAGATCAGCCGGTTCGCCGCGGAAAAGGCCGCCCGAAAATCGGGCGGGAACTTGGCGCGTGATTGGGTGTCATGACCCCTGCCGTAGACTTCGTTTCCGTGCGGGAGGACGACGTGAGCAGCGACGCGCTCGAGCTTCCGATGGAGAGCCCCGAGACCGTCTCGCCCCCGGCCACCGAAGGCACGGTGGAGTACCCGGAGCGGCTGCTGCTCTCGCGGCTCAAGCGCGGCGACGCGCAGGCCTTCGAGATGCTGGTGAAGGGCCACCAGCACCGCGTCTACGACTTCTGCGTGCGGATGATGGTGGACCGGGAAGAGGCCTTCGACCTCACCCAGGAGATCTTCCTCAGCATCCACCAGCACCTCGCCGACTTCCGCCACGACGCCAAGCTGTCGACGTGGATCTTCCGCATCGCGAAGAACCACTGCCTCAACCGGCTCAAGTACCTGAAGCGCCGCGGCCGCGGGCGCAGCGACGAGTACGGCGAGTCGAACGAGCTCGCCATCACCGAGTCGCAGGGCGGGCAGCGCCAGCCCGACGAGGCGCTGGAGTCGGCGCGGCTGCGGGCGCTGGTGCAGCAGGCCATCGCGGGTCTGGAAGACGACCAGCGCATGCTGGTCGCGCTCCGGGACATCGAAGGCCTCAGCTACGAGGAGATCATCGACATCACCGACTTGCCCGAGGGCACGGTGAAGAGCCGCCTGCACCGGGCGCGCGAAAAGTTGGCCGGAATCCTGGAGGCCCTTGAGGCCCGGGGCCAGGGCCGGGGAGAATGAAGACCGTGCGGAATCAGCTTTCCAAGGCCGAGCTGGAACGCCTCTTCCTGGGGGCGGTCGACAAGTCGCTGGGCGACCGCGACGAGGTGGTGCTCAAGGCCTCGCTCGACGCCGCCCCCGAACTCAAGAGCCGCTTCTCCAAGTACGAGAAGGTCGTCTCGCTGCTGAAGCGGGCGCCGAAGGAGAAGGCGCCCGAAGCGCTGGCGTCGATGATCCTCCGCCGCTCGCGGCGCCGCCGGGTGTTCGACCGCCGCGGCCTGCAGACGGCCTACGCGCAGTACCGGGTGCCCGCCGAGGTGCTCATCCCCATCCTCCTCGGCGTGCTGGTGGCGGCGTTCCTCATCTACGCCGCGCCCTGACGCCGGCGTCGGCCTCGAGGGCCGAGGGCGCACGCTGGCGCACCCCAAGGCCCCGAGGCCCCGTCGTCACGGCACGCAGAACGTGTGCTTCGCCGGGCAGATGGCCTTCTGCAGCGGGTTCAAGCACCGCAGGCCGCCCAGGCACGCGCAGCCCGGCAGGCACTCTTCCATGAAGCCGCCGAGGCCCACGGTCGAGCCGGCGTCGGGCTTGGGCGCGCTGCCCGCGTCGAGCACCGGCGGCGCGCCGGCGTCGAGCTTCGGAGGCGTGCCCGCGTCGAAGGCGGGCAGCGGCGGCAGGCCGGCGTCGAACTTCGGAGGCGTGCCCGCGTCGAAGCTGGGCAGGGGCGGCAGGCCGGCGTCGAAGCCGCCGAAGCCGCCGCCGTCGTGCGGGTGACCGGGCCAGCTGGAGCCGCCGTCGGCGGTGGTGAAGATGCACTGGCGCATCTGCTCGCCGAGGTCGCCCTGGTTCTTCGCCACGCCGCCGTCGAAGACGCCGAGCTTCTCGAGGCACTCGCGCACGCGCAGCTCCTGGCCGGAGCTGAGCTCCTCGCCGTCGGCGCCGAGCGCCCCCACGCCGTCGCAGTGCACCACGAGGAGCCCGACCACCACCGCCACCAGCACCTTGAGCGATTTCATTTTCAGAAGACCTCCGGAAGGTTGTGCTGCGCCGCTGGTGCAGGGCGCAGACCAGCGCGCCGGCGTCGCCCTTTGGGGGACTTGCGCGGCCCTGGTTGCGCAATTGCGCTTCGCCGTTGAACGTCGAGCACAGGCGCCCAGGTGCCAGGTCGCTTCCGCACGCGAAAATCTCGCAGCGCCAGGGGCACCCGGGGCTATACGCGCTGGCATGGCTGACCAGCAGCAGGGCGTGCAGGAACAGGAGCTGTACCAGCAGCGGTGCGCGACGGCGGACAAGTGGAAGGCGCTCGGCGCCAACCCGTTCGGCAACGGGTTTCGCCCGGAGCACCACGCGGCGGAGATCCTCGCCAAGTACGAGAAGGCCACCGCCGAGGAGCTCGACGCCGCGAAGCCCGTCTTCTCGATCGCGGGCCGGGTGGTGGGCGCGCGCAACTTCGGCAAGGCCGGCTTCTACGTGCTGCAGGACCGCTCGGGCGCGCTGCAGGTGCACCTGAAGAAGGACGCGCTGGGCGACCGCTACGAGCTGGTGAAGCTGCTCGACCTGGGCGACTTCTGCGGCGTGGTGGGCACGCTGTTCCGTTCCAAGACCGGCGAGCTCACCATCTCCGCCACGCGTTTCGAGCCGCTGACCAAGGCGCTGCGGCCGCCGCCGGGCAAGTTCGCCAAGGAAGGCGGCGAGGGCGCGGCGTGGGCCGAGAAGCAGGCGCTCGCGGACACCGAGCAGCGCTACCGCCAGCGCTACCTGGACCTGCTCGCCAACCCCGAGGTGCGGGAGACGTTCCGCAAGCGCACCGCGCTGGTGGGCTTCATCCGCCAGTTCCTCGACGCCCGCGGCTACATGGAAGTCGAGACGCCGATGATGCACCCGCTGGTGTCGGGCGCGGCCGCGCGGCCGTTCACCACGCACCACAACGCGCTCGACCTCGACCTCTACATGCGCATCGCGCCCGAGCTGTACCTGAAGCGCCTGGTGGTGGGCGGCTTCGACCGGGTCTACGAGATCAACCGGAACTTCCGGAACGAGGGGATCAGCACCCGCCACAACCCCGAGTTCACGATGCTGGAGTTCTACGAGGCGTACGCGACGTACGAAGATCTCATGACGCTGACCGAGGAGATGATCTCCCAGGCCGCGCTCAAGGTCTGCGGCTCGACCTCGCTGAAGTACGGCGAGCACACCATCGACTTCAAGGCGCCGTGGAAGCGCATCCCCATGTGGGAGGCGATCCGCGAGAAGGTCAAGGCCTTCTCCGACAAGGACTTCAACGACGTCGAGAAGCTGCGCGCGGTGGCGCTGGAGAAGCTGCCGCCCAAGGAGCGCGCGCCGGTACAGTCGATGAACCACGGCGAGCTGGTGGGCTTCCTCTTCGAGCAGCACGTCGAAGGCACGCTGGTGCAGCCGACCTTCATCACCCAGTTCCCCACCGCGGTGAGCCCGCTGGCGCGGCGCAACGACCAGAACCCCGACGTCACCGACCGCTTCGAGCTGTTCTGCGTGGGCCGGGAGATTGCCAACGCCTTCAGCGAGCTCAACGACCCCATCGACCAGGAGCAGCGCTTCCGCTCGCAGCTCGAGGCCAAGGCGCGGGGCCAGGAAGAGACGATGGACTACGACGCGGACTACATCCGCGCGCTGGAGCAGGGCCTGCCGCCGACGGCCGGTGAAGGCATTGGAATCGATCGCCTGGCGATGCTGTTCACCAATGCTCAGTCGATCCGCGACGTCATCCTGTTCCCGTTGCTCAAGCCCCAGGGCAAGTGAAAGACCTCCGCGTCCTCTTCCGCTGGCTGGGCGGCGCGCTCGCGCTCGCCGGCCTGGCCGCGATCCTCGCCGGGCTCGCCCGCCGCGAGGTGGTGGGGCTCTTCTCGGGCGACCTCGCCCTGGGGGTGCTGGGGTGGGGCGCGTTCGTCGAGCTGCTGGTGAGCTTCGGGGTCGCCGGGCTCTACGACACGGTGCACGCGGCGATCGTCTCCACGCTGCCCAAGGTGAAGTCGTCGGGGCTCGAGAACCTGGAGATCTGGGCGGGCCTGGGGCTGTGGGTGGTGGGCTGGGGGCTGCTCTCGCAGGGCTTCACCGGGCCCGAGGCCGCGGCCTCGCCCCCGAGCGCCGCGGTGGGCACGCCGCTGCACCCGCGCATCGCGCAGTACCGCGACTTCCACTGGGGCACGCTGGCGGCGTACGGCCTGGGCTTCCTCCTCGCGGAAGTGGCGATGCTCGGCCTGTTCGTGCTGCTGGTGGGCAAGGGCGCGCAGGCCGGCGCGGAAGGCGGCGGGCTGGGGCACGTCACCGCGTTCCTCATCGCCTTCGGCCTGGGCCTTTTGCTCGCGGCGCTGGGCGGCTTCCTGGGGGCGGCGCACTCCGGGCGGCTGTCGACGCCGGAAGCGACCATCGCCATCCTCTACTTCGGGCTGCCGGTGCCCATCGTGCTCAGCCTGATGACGCAGGTCGGCTGGCTGATGCTGCACGTGGGCGTGCACCTGCGCGAGGTGGCGTACCTCTCGGCGCAGCTGGGCGAGAACCGGCCCGAGCTCGGCTACTGGCTGGTCTTCGGCGCGCTGGCGCTGGCGCTGGTGCTGGGCCTCAACCTGGGCTTCGTGGCCACCTCGTCGGGGCGGCTCGATCTCAAGCTCACCTACGAGTCGTTCATCGCCAACCGGCACGTGCAGGTGTTCCGGCCGCGGCTGCTCCTGAGCATCTTCGCGGTGCTGATCCTGGGCATCGTGCCGCCGCTGGTGCTGTACCTCATCGTGATGGCGGCGGAGCAGGTGGTGGAGCGCACGCGCATCCGCCACCTGGGGTTGAAGGACCCGCTGCTCGCGTCCGAGGCGCTGCACGCGCTCAAGAAGCGGGGCCAGACGCCGACCGCGATGATGACCACGCTGAGCGTGGGCGGCGTGGGCGTGGGAGTGATGGCGCTGATCATCGTGCTCAGCGTGATGAGCGGCTTCGAGCTCGACCTGCAGTCGAAGATCCTCGGCACCAACTCGCACGGCGTGGTCCTCAAGTACGGCGACGCGATGCCGGAGTGGCGCGAGGTGATGGACAAGATCGCCCCGGTGAAGGGCCTCGCCGGTCAGACGCCCTTCGTGCTCAACGAGGTGATGATCTCGAGCGACGGCAACATCTCCGGCTCGATGATCAAGGGCATCGACCCCGAGAGCGTGGGCACGGTGACCGACCTGCCGAAGTACCTGAAGCGCGACGGGCTCGACTGCCCGAGCTGCGGCAAGCTCGAGTGGCTCACCACGCCGGAGAAGATCGTCCGCGCGCGCCTGACGCCGATGGGCGAGCCGATGCTCGACGAGAAGGGCGGCGCGGCGGTCGACTGGCCGAAGCCCGAGCGCAAGTCGGGGCTGGAAGACGACCCGCTCATCGAGGCGCCCAAGCCGGACGCCACCAAGGTGCTGCCGGGCATCTTGCTGGGCAAGGAGCTCGCGCTCTCGCTCAAGGTGCAGGTGGGCGACCGGGTGAACGTGGTCTCGCCGCTCGGCGGAGAGCTGGGGCCGCAGGGGCCGATGCCCAAGAGCCGCCCGTTCAAGGTGGCGGGCATCTTCTATTCGGGCATGTACGAGTACGACTCCAAGTTCGTCTACATCGACCTCCACCAGGCGATGGACTTCTTCAACCTGAAGGGGCCCACGGGCCTGGAGCTCAAGTTCGAGGACGTGGACAACGCGCGGCGGCTCACCCGGCAGATCTACGACTTGCTCGAAGGCTACCCGTACCGCACCCGCGACTGGGGCGAGATGAACAAGAACCTCTTCGCGGCGCTGCGGCTCGAGAAGCTGGTGATGGGCATCATCCTGAGCGTCATCGTCATCGTCGCCGCGGGCCTCATCGTGGCCACGGTCATCATGCTGGTGCTGGAGAAGCGCAAGGAGATCGCCGTGCTCAAGGCGCTCGGCGTGAGCGACGGCGGGGTGGTGAAGATCTTCCTCACCGAGGGCCTGCAGATCGGCATCGCGGGCGGCCTCCTGGGGCTGGTGGCGGGCCTGGGCTGGTGCCTCTTCATCGAGAAGGTGGGCATCAAGCTCGACCCGCAGGTCTATTACATCCCCGCGCTGCCGGTGCGCATCGAGGCCTTCCAGACGGTGCTCTCGGTGGTGGTGGCGGTGCTCATCACGTTCCTGGCCAGCATCTACCCGGCGCTCGAGGCGTCGCAGGTGGAGCCGGTGGAAGGGCTCAAGTCCGAATGACGCCCTTCCTCGAGCTCAAGGACGTGCACAAGTCGTACTTCCTGCACGGCAAGCGCATCGACGTGCTGCGCGGGGTGTCGCTCACCATCGAGAAGGGCGAGCTGGTCTCGCTCATCGGCTCGTCGGGCTCCGGCAAGAGCACCTTCCTCCACGTGATGGGCACGCTCGACGCCGCCGCCTCGGGCACCCTGCGCTTCGAAGGCCGCGACGTGTTCGCGATGAACGACGCCGAGCTCGCCGAGCTGCGCAACCAGACCTTCGGCTTCGTCTTCCAGTCGCACTTCCTGTTGCCGGAGTTCACTGCGGCGGAGAACGTGGCGATGCCGGGCCTCATTCGCCGGCAGGACCGCAAGGCGTGCGACCTGCGCGCTCGCGAGCTGCTCGACCGGGTGGGGCTCCTGGCGCGCGCCGACCACCGGCCGGGCGAGCTGTCGGGCGGCGAGTCGCAGCGGGTGGCGCTGGCGCGGGCGCTGATGCTCAAGCCGGCGCTGCTCCTGGCCGACGAGCCCACCGGCAACCTCGACCCGGCGACTGGCGAAGGCATTCACCAGCTGCTGCGCGAGGTGAACCGCGACCTGGGGGTCACCGCGGTGGTGGTGACGCACAACGAGACCCTGGCCCGGCTGATGCCGCGCCGCCTGCGGATCAGCGAAGGCCGCGTGGTGACCGCCGAAGGCTGAGCCGAAGGCCTTTCCCGGGGGGGCCTGTGGAAAACGCCTAGCCTCGCGAAATCGTTGTCGTCTTCGCGCGAAAGGTGCTTAGGAAGCCGCGCTCTTTCGCCCGTGACGACCACCCGTGCCATCGCGCTGTTGTTGCTGCTGCTGGGCGCTGCCCCGGCGTCGGCGCAGCCCGCCGACGCGCCGACCACGGACTCCGACGCCAACGTCAACCTCACCGAGGTCCGCGTCGAAGGAAATCGCCGGGTCGAGGTGGAAGCCATCAAGCGGGCGCTGCGCAACAAGGTGGGCCGCCCGTTCGACGCCACCAAGACGGGCGACGACCTCAAGTCGCTGTGGGCGCTCAACTACTTCGACGACCTGAAGTTGCTGGTGCAGCGGCTGCCCCAGGGCGGCGTGGTCTACGTGGTGCGGGTCACCGAGCGGCCGGCGGTGCGCGAGGTGAAGCTCTCGGGCAACGACGAGCTGTCGAAGGACGACTTCAAGGAGTCCATCGACATTCGCCCGTACAGCATCCTCGACGTGGCGGCGGTGCGCCGGAACCTCAAGAAGATCCAGGACAAGTACGTCGAGAAGGGCTTCTTCCTCGCCGAGGTGACCTACGAGCTGACCCCGGTCTCGGACAGCAACGAGGTCGACGTCATCTACGTCATCAAGGAGCACGCCAAGGTCCAGGTGAAGGAGATCAACTTCCTGGGCGCGAAGCAGGTGCCGGCCGAAGAGCTCAAGGCGGTGATGGCCACCCACGAAGGCGGCTACTTCTCGTTCTTCACCAACGACGGCACCTACCGCGAGGAGATGTTCCAGCGCGACCTGCAGGTGATCCAGTCGATCTATTACGACCACGGCTTCATCAACGTGAAGGTCGAGAAGCCGATCGTCTCGCTCTCGCCCGACAAGCGGAACATCTACATCACCATCAAGGTCGAGGAAGGCGAGCAGTACAACATCGGCAAGCTCGACTTCTCCGGCGACCTCCTGGTCGGCAAGGACGTGCTGGCGAAGAAGATGGTGTCGGAGCAGGGGAGCACCTTCAACCGCTCGACCCTGGGCAAGGACATCCAGGCGATCACCGACGTCTACTACGACGAAGGGTACGCCTACGCGAACATCACCCCGGTCACCGCGCTGCACGCGGACTCGAAGACCATCGACCTCACCTTCGACGTGCAGAAGGGCAGCCAGGTCACCATCGAGCGCATCGACATCATCGGGAACACCAAGACGCGCGACAAGGTCATCCGCCGGCACCTCAAGGTCTACGAAGGCGAGCTCTTCAGCGGCTCGGGCATGCGCCGCTCGAAGGAGAAGGTGACCCAGCTCGGCTTCTTCGAGACGGTGGAAGTCACCCACAAGCCGGGCTCCGACAAGGAGCACGTCGTCATCCAGGTCGAGGTGAAGGAGAAGTCGACCGGCACCTTCCAGGTGGGCCTGGGCTTCTCCAACGCGGAGACGTTCATCTTCACGGCGCAGGTGGCCCAGAACAACTTCCTCGGGTGGGGCCAGACGGTGTCGGCCAGCGCGCAGCTGTCGGGCCTGCGCCAGTTCCTGCAGCTTCAGTTCTTCGACCCGTACTTCCTCGACACCAACTTCATCTTCTCCACCGACTTCTACCGGACGCAGGCCGACTACTTCGGCTTCGTCCGCAACGCGACCGGCGGCAGCCTGGGCCTCGGCTACTACGTCATGGAAGACGTGTCGGTGAACGTCGGGTACACGCGCGAGTACGTGCAGGTGGAGCCGGGCCGCGACTTCGACGCCGAGGTGCCTCTCGCCAACCAGTTCCGCAACGGCGCCGCGGTGACCAGCGCGCTGCGGCTGACCGCGCAGTGGGACCGCCGCAACAACCGCATCTACCCGTCGAGCGGCTTCCTGCAGTTCGCCTCGGTGGAGTTCGCGCCCAAGTTCCTCGGCGGCGACCTGCTCTTCACCCGCTACAGCGCGTACTCGCGCTTCTACTTCCCGCTGCCGCTGGGCATCGTGCTCAAGACCAACGCGACCATCGGGTACATCGCGCAGCTCGACCCGCTGAACCCGCTGCCCATCTCCGAGCAGTACTTCCTCGGCGGCATCCAGACGGTGCGCGGCTACACGCTGCGCTCGCTGACCCCGCGCATCCTGGTGGGGAGCTCGACGCGGCCCGACACCTCGGTGCGGCGCTTCCCGGTGGGCGGCAACAAGCAGTTCTTCTTCAACCTGGAAATCGAGTTCCCCATCTTCGAGAAGGTCGGCATCCGCGGGGTGCTCTTCTACGACGCGGGCAACGTCTTCGCGGCCGACGCCAAGTTCTTCCAGGACGACACCTACAAGCTGCCGCTCGGCCTCTTCCACTCGGTGGGCTTCGGCTTCCGGTGGTTCTCGCCCATCGGCCCGCTGCGCTTCGAGTGGGGCATTCCGCTCAACCGCCGCGCCGACTCCGACCCGCCCGACCAGCCGATCCTGTTCGAGTTCACCATCGGCAACTCGTTCTAGTTGACGCGGTGCGCGTCACCCGCGCGCCTCGCTGCGGCTCCCTCGCCTCGTCCAAGTCAGCGAAACCCCGAGGAGGGGTGGGAGCGCGGACACTCCACCGCAAATCCGGCTTTCGTTTCGTGACCGGAACCTCACGGTTTCCGGGCCGATGCTCAGGGTCATGAGTTCACGGACCATGCGGTGGGGCGTGCTCCCGGGGTGTTGCCTCGCGGTGCTCTCGGGGTGCACCGGCACCAGCACCCAGGACGAGCAGGACTGGGTCGACCAGGCGGTGGTGGCCTGCGCGGCGGGGCCCACGGTGCGCGGCGTCGACGTGTCGGTCTACCAGGGGAGCGTCAACTGGGGCGCGGTGCACGCGGCGGGCTGGGACTTCGCGGTCACCCGCATCGGCGACGGCTACGGCGGCGACTCCACCTTCCAGACCAACTGGCAGGGCATCAAGGCGGCGGGGATGATCCGCGGCGCGTACCAGTTCTGGCGCGCGGCGAACGACCAGGTCCGCATGGCGGACATCGTGGTGAGCGCGGTGGGCCGGCTGGGGCCGGGCGACCTGCCGGTGATGCTCGACATCGAAGGCGCCAGCATGCAGGGCCAGTCGCCGGGCACCATCCAGTCGCAGATGAACATCTGGCTGGCGCGGGTGGAGGCGGGCACCGGCAAGAAGCCGCTCATCTACACCGGCAAGTACGCGTGGGACCCGTCGGTGCAGTCGACCGCGTACGGCAGCTACCCGCTGTGGATCGCCGCGTACGGCGCCAACACCGGCGGCGTGCCGACCCAGTGCCCCAACACCCCCAACGGCTGGAGCACCTGGGCGTTCTGGCAGTACACCTCGGTGGGCACGATTCCGGGCATCGGCACCAACGTCGACAAGAACCTCTTCAACGGCACCCTGGCGCAGCTGCAGACGCTGGCCAACGGGTTGAGCGACGACAACTGCCTCGGCAACGAGGTGCAGGGCTGCGGCAACTTCGGCTGTGGCTGCGTGGACCACGCGTGCAACGGCGTGTTCTGCGCGGGCTCGGGCTGCAGCGCGCAGCACACCGCGAACTGCGGAGCGTTCGGTGCGGGCTGCGCCGACGGCCAGTGCAGCGGCGGCACTGCGCCCGGCTCGGGCTGCACCGCGAAGGAGACGCTCGACTGCTCCAAGTTCGGTTGCGGCTGCGTCGACCACAAGTGCAACGGCGGCGCAGCGTGCACCGGCACCGGCTGCACCTGGCGCGAGACGCACGACTGCGCGGCCTTCGGGGTCAACTGCGCGGACCACAAGTGCTCGGGTGGCTTCGGGCCTGGCAACGGCTGCACCGGCAAGGAGACCACCGACTGCACCGCCAAGGGCTGCAGCTGCGTGGACCACGCGTGCAGCGGCGGCTCGGCGTGCACCGGCAGCGGGAGCACCGCGCGCAACGCGCTCGACTGCGGGAACTTCGGCTGCCACTCGGTCGACGGCCAGTGCAGCGGCGGCTACTGCCCGGGCACCGGCTGCACGGCGAAGCAGACCGCGGACTGCAACGCCAAGGGCTGCGGCTGCGCCGACGAGGTGTGCGGTGGCGGCGCCTGCATGGGCACCGGCTGCACGGTGAAGCAGACCAACGACTGCCAGAAGGCGGGCGCGACCTGCGCGCGCGGCGCGTGCATCACCGACGCGGGCACCACGGTGGTGGTCGACGGTGGGAAGCCGATGCCGGCGCCCGAGGACGGCGGCCTGCCCACGATGCCCGACGGGGGCTTCGGCGCGGTGGATGCCGGCGAGGTGGCCGACGGCGGCAGCGGCCCGGGGGAGATCGACCCTGGCCCGGCCGACGGCGGCGGTCTCACCATGGGCGGTGGCGGGGTGCCGATGGCGGGCCAGCCTCCGACGGATCCGCGGCAGATCCTGACCACGGGGCAGCCTGCGAGCGGCGGGTGCGCGGCTGCGCCGGGTGGCATCGCGCTCGGCATGCTGCTCGCCGCGGTGCTGCGGCGCCGGCGGGCGGCGGTCTAGCCCAGCAGCGCGAGCGTCACCGCGAAGCCGAACGCCGCGCAGGTCACGCCCACCGCGACCGCGACCAGCTCGAAGCGCGGCGCCCGTCGGGAACTCGCAGGGACCCGCGGCCGGCGCAGCGGCGCGCGCTTCGCCTCGCTGACCTCGGGCGCGACGATGATGGTGGCGTCCTCCGCCTTCGACGGCGCGCTGCCCGGCGCGTCGAAGCGCAGCAGGGTGAGTCCCAGCTCCAGCACGTCGCCACCGCGCAGCGGGGTGGAGCGCGTCACCATCTTCCCGTTGATGAAGAGCCCGTTGGTGCCCACCACGGGCGCGGCGAAGAAGCGCCCCTTGAGCTGGATGAGGCGCAGGTGCCGCCTCGACACCGAGCGGTCGCGCACCCGCACCGCGCAGCCGTCGCCGCGGCCGATGACCGTCTCCTGCGTGGCGAGCACCCAGGTGAGCCCCTGGTCCTCGCCGGTGAGGCAGGTGAGCGAGGCCGCGCGGCCAGTCAGCACCTTGGGCTCCTGACTGCAGAGCGCCTGCAGCACGCACGCGGTGCTCTGCGCGTCGCCCTGGCGCGCCGGCACCTGGCGCACCATCGCCCCGCGCCCGAGGCGAATGACCTCGCCCGGGCCCACCAGCCGCCGCACCTGGCGGGGCAGCACCGACTTGCCCACCGCGAGCGAGTCACTCGCGGTGACGAAGAGCCGCTCGCCGCGGACCTCGAGCGTGGCCAGCGCCTTGGGCAGCCCGGGGAAGTGCAGGGCGTCGCCCTCGCCGCCGCCGGCCGTGAAGGTGCCATCGGCGAGCTCCGCCACCTCGACCTCGTGCCCCAGCGCGAATTCCACGTGCATGGACAGGGCCGTCTTCAGGCCGCGGGCCCCCTGAAGTGGTCGATTTCGCTCGAGACTTCCCCTCGCCGTCACGCGGGGTGGACGGTGTAGTGTCCGCCGCCCCATGCGAGAACTGGCCATTGGTTTCGCGGTGTTGCTGCTGACCTCCTGCCGCGACGAGCAGGCGGGTCCGAAGAAGGGGCCCCAGGCCGCGCAGCAGGCGCCCCAGCAGGGCGCGCCGCAAGGCATGCCGCAGGCGGCGCCGCCTCCACAGGCGATGCAGGTGCTCGACGCGGTGCCGGGCGAGCTCACCTTCACCAGCGGCGGCACCTGGGCCGAGGGGAGCGTGAAGTACCTGGGCGCCAAGGTGGAGCCCAAGTCGCCCAAGGCGGGCGACGTGGTGCACCTCTCGCACTACTTCACTGCGGTGAAGCCGCCGCCGCAGGGCTGGGCCTTCTTCGTGCACATCGTCGACGGCAACTCGGGGCAGATGCTCCAGAACGTGGACCACGAGATCCAGAACGGCGCCGCGCCGCTGGCGTCGTGGCCGGTGGGCAAGATCATCGAGGACGCGCAGAGCTTCCGCATGCCGAGCTACCCGGGCCCGCTGCAGTTCCTCATCGGCTTCTGGAAGGGCGACCAGCGCCTGCCCATCGACCAGCTCCCGGTGCAGGACGGGCAGCAGCGCATGCGCGGCCCCACCCTCGAGAGCCCGCAGCAGGCGCTCCCGGAGTACCGGGTGCCCAAGGCCGCCAAGGCGCCCACCATCGACGGCAAGCTCGACGACGCCGCGTGGAAGGCCGCGCCCGCGGTGCAGCTCAACTCCAGCATGGACGGCAGCCCGGCCAACCGGAAGACGACCGCGCGCGTGCTGTACGACGACAAGTTCCTCTACGTGGCCTTCGACTGCGACGACCCCGACGTCTGGGGTTCGCTCAAGAACAAGGACGACGCCATCTACAACGAGGAAGCGGTGGAGGTGTTCCTCGACGCCAACGGCGACGGCAAGACGTACAACGAGCTGCAGGTCAGCCCTCACAACGTGCAGTTCGACGCCGCGTTCGTCGCGCGCCGCAGCGACCTGGAGACCGCGAAGAAGTGGGAGTCGGGCATGACCACCGCGGTCGACGTGCGCGGCACGCTCGACGACGACCAGCCGGACCAGGGGTGGTCGGCGGAGATGAAGATTCCCCTGGCCAACCTGATGGAGGTGCCGCCCCTGCCGCCCAAGAAGGGCGACGTGTGGCGCTTCAACCTCTACCGGCTCGAGCACCACGTGCACCGCGAGCAGATCGAAGGCACCTCGTTCTCGCCGCTGTTCGTGGGCGACTTCCACCACCTGCCGCGGTTCGGGAAGCTGATCTTCGACTGACGGGGCCTCAGCGCTTGTGGAGCCCGGGCACCCGGGCCCCGCCGATGAACGCGTTCCAGTCGATGGGCTCGACGCGCGCGCCTTCGCTCGGGTTGTCGGTGCCCATCGTCTTCCCGTGGCCCAGGTAGATCTCGATGTGCGAGGCGTGCCCGGGCGGGATGCCGCGGTCGTTGGGGTAGTAATAGAAGACGAGGTCGCCGGGCTTCAGGTTGGCGCGGTTGACCGAGGAGCCGCGGTACAGGTTCTTGTAGCCGTCGGCGGTGAGCCGCGGCGCGTTCACCCCCGCCTTGTTGAGCGCGTAGTGGATGAGGCCCGAGCAGTCGAAGGCGTTGGGCCCGTCGGCGCCGAAGACGTACGGCTTGCCTACCTGCGCCTTGGCGACGTCGATGAACTTCTGGGTGCGGTCGGGGCTCGCGGCCTTGGCGATGAGCGCGCGCGTGCGCGCGTTGGCGATGCCGGTGGGGTCGAGGTGGTGCTTGCGCTGGAACGCCTTCACCGCGGCCTCGGTGCGCCCGGTGTACTGGCCGTCGACCTTGCCCGGGTTGCGGCCGAGCTTCTTGAGGTTCGCCTCCAGCGCGTGCACCTGGTGGCCCAGGCCCTTGGCCACGTTCGGCCCGATGCCCTTGGGCGCGTCGGGCACCGACTTGTCGGACTTGCGGTAGCGCTCGACCGCCTTCTCGAGCTTCTGGTCGAAGACGCCGTCGACCTTGCCCGGGTGGAAGCCGAGCTTCTGCAGCTTGTGCTCGATGGCGAGGATGTCACTCCCCTTCTGGCCGAGCTTCGCCTGCTGCTCGAAGCCGTTCTTCACGAACAGCTGCCGGTCGTGCATCGCGGCGACCTCGGCGCCGTCCACCACGCCGTCGGCGGTCTGCCCGGCCTGGCCTTCGAGCTTGCGCACCGAGGCCTCGGTGGCGGCGTCGAACCGGCCGTTCACCGGCCCGGCGTAGAGGTTGAGCCCGCGCAGCGCCCGCTGCAGCGCGGAGACCTCGGGGCCGCTCGCGCCCGGGGCCAGGGTGCTCGCCTGGGCGACGGCGGACCGCAGCGCCGCGAAGTCCGCGCGGACCTGGTCGGCGTTCTTGGGGACGACTCGGTGGGTGATGGGGGTGGCCATGTGCGCGAGACCTCCGTGAGAGACATGGTGTTGTCGCCCGCGCGCGGTTCCGGTCCGGCCCTGGAATGGGGACCCGATTCACAGTGTCCTTTCCTGGAGGTCACCCGCTGCTCCCCGCGCGCCCAAGCCAGCGTTCCGTCACCCGTGGCCCCGGGGCAGCGTCAACGCGGGTGAACAGGGTTGAACGATTCGTTCAGCGCTTTTTTTCGAGCCGCCGGGGCGATTTCCGCCGGCCGATTTGTCGGGCGTGCTCCCACCTGCCGGTAACATCGCGCGCAGTGTTGCTCTCCGCCGCCGTGGTGCTGTGGCTCTCGTCCGCCGACGCGGCGACCGCCGATGCGGGTGGCCCCGCGGTGGCTCCGGTGGACGCCGGAGTTCCCGATGCCGGCCCGTCGATTCCGCCGCAGCTGCTCTACCCGCGGCCGCTCGGCCGGAAGGTCGACGAGGCGCGCGTGGAGCGGGTGCTCGCGAGTCTCGACACCCAGGCGAAGGTGGCGCAGCTGCTGCTCGCGTACCCGCAGATCGACCGCGTCGGCCCGGTGCGGGTCGGCGGCGTGCTCTTCGTCGGCAACTCGCTGCGCAACGTGGAGAAGGCGCGCGAGAAGATCGACGCCGCCCGCGTGCGCGCTGCCGTGCCGCCCTTCTTCGCGGTGGACATGGAAGGCGGCGCGTCGAATCGCCTCGGCTCGGTGCGTTCGCTCCGGGGCATGCCGGGCGCGCGCGAGCTCGCCGGCCTCGACGACGGCCAGGTGAAGTCGTGGGGCCGCAAGGTCGGCGCGGTGATGAAGGGCATCGGGCTCAACCTCAACCTCGCGCCGGTGTTCGACGTGGCGCCGTCGGGGCACATGGAACGCAACCAGCGCTCCTTCAGCGGCGACGCGGGGGTGGTGCAGGCCAAGGCCTCGGCCTACGCGCGCGGCCTGCTGGAAGAAGGCGTGGTGCCCATCGGCAAGCACTTCCCCGGCTACGGCGACATCGACGGCGACTCGGACCACGCCTTCGTCACCTGCGACTGGCCGAAGGAACGGGTGCTCGCCGAGGCCGCGGTCTTCGAGCGGGCGGAGCCGTTCCTCGGTGGCGTGATGCTCGCCAACGTGGCGTACGCGTCGTTCGACGAGCGTCCGGCGATCCTCTCTCCGGCGCTGGTGGCGCTGGTGCACCAGCACGACTGGCTCGCGGTGACCGACGACATCAGCATCCAGGTGCTCGCCGACGCCATCGGCGGCACCAAGGAGGACGTGCTGGTGGCGGCGTTCCGCGCCGGCAACGACCTCTTGCTCACCACCGCGCCGCCCGACTGGAACAAGGGCACCGACTACGTGGGCGTGCTCACCCGCCTGGTGGAGCACGACGCCGCCGCGCGCGCCCAGCTCGACGCCGCCGCCCGCCGCGTGCTGCGCCTGAAGGATCGCATGGGCCTGCTCGACGGGCTCTGAGGCGCCGGACCCCGCCGCGAACTGGGGAGCCGGGAGCCAATGCGCCGGTCTTTCACTCCCCAGTTGGGGCGAGGAGCTCGGCCTGCCTCGGGGTTTCTCCGAGGGAGTCCGGCCGGTGCAATCGCGGAAATTGTTTTCGAGTCGCCGAGCGGGCGGCGATGCTGCGCGCCCTCAACCCCTGCTGCTGGAGCCACCATGAACCGCTCGATCGTGCTGCTGTCTTCCTGTCTCGTCGTCTCCGCGCTGTGGGCCGGGTGTTCGGGCTCGGGCGGCGGTGGCAGCGGCGGCGGCAGCGGCTCGTCGGGTGGAGGCATGGCGATGGTGATGCCGCCGTCGACGATGGTGTCGACGACGGGGCAGAGCTGCAGCTCCGATGCGGGCGTGATGCTGAGCTCCAAGGAGCAGCAGTGCGTCACCGACTACACCAACTGCGCGCTCACCCAGTGCGACTCGGCGTACCAGACGTGCCTCGGCGCCAACTACAAGCAGGGCACCTTCGGCGGCGCGTGCCAGACGTTCATGACCTGCGCGAAGACCAACCAGTGCGACCCCTGCACCAACACCACGTGCAGCCAGTGCACGCTCGACGACACGTGCAAGAACTGCATCGTGAACACCGTCGCCAGCTGCGTGACCAACAAGTGCCTGAACCCGTTCCTCACCTGCATGGGCTACGGGAACCTGACGATGGGCGGCGGCTGCACCGCGCTCACCACCTGCTGCAACAGCCTGACGGGCACCGAGAAGACGGACTGCCAGACCGCGCAGACCCAGGCGTCGGGCATCGATCAGGCGTGCAACGCGCTCCTCAACACCTACAAGACCGCGGGCAAGTGCAACTGACGCTCTCGCGTCAGGGGCAGCTGGTTCCGCAGACCTGAGTCGAGCCGCAGCGCAGGGGGGCGCCGCCGTCGCTGCCGCAGGCGACGGTGCAGCTCGACGAGCCGCCACAGTCCACGGTGCAGCCGGCGTCGGGGCAGGTGACCGCGCAGCTGCTGTTGCCGCCGCAGCTCGCGCGTGCGCCGGGGAGCAGCGTCAGGCGGCAGTCGCTGTTGCCGAGGCAGCCGACGCCCGAGTCGGCCCCGGCGGTCACCGCGCAGCTCGCGCCGCCAGCGCACGAGGCGGTGGAGTTGGTGCCGATGCTCTGGGTGCACACCGCCTGGCCCTGGCAGGCGGTGGAGCAGCCGCTGGCGCAGGCGATGGCGCACGACTTGGCGGCGCTGCAGTCGACGGAGTAGTTGCTCGGCGCGCTGACGCCGGTGACGCCGCCGTCGGCGAGGGCGCCTCCGAAGGTGCAGCTGTCGGCGGCGCAGGCGCAGGCGGTGGTGGTGCACGAGCAGTTGCCGCTGCACGGGGGGACCGCGGAGCCGCAGTCGAGCGCGGCCACGGCGACCACGGTGCAGGCGAGGGCGAGGGCGAAGGCCTTGGCGTTCATGGCGCTGCCTCTACACCCACCGGGCCTCGGGCGCCGCTGCGGCTGATCGGCCTGAACTTGGCGTTCAAAGGGGAGCGCCGGTGTTTCAGATCGACCCTGCCAAGTGGCCGATTTCTCTGGAGGCCTACCCTGGCTCCGGTCCTGCACTTGGTGCGCACTCGAAAGGAGCGCTCCATGCGCCACTCACTCATCTTCGCGTGTCTCTCCATGGGTATTGCTTGCGGACCGGTGGGGTCGTCGGGCCAACCGGGCCAAGGTGATCAGTCGATGGGGTCGATCTCGCCGGGGACCGGCGTGGTGCAGGCCTCGCTCACCGCGGCCCCGGGCAACTCGGGCACCATCACCGTCAACACCGCGGGGCCGGGCAAGCCCAACAAGGTGAAGGAGATCATCGTCACCGTGGTGCGCGTGACGGCGCACTCGAACAGCGCGGGCTGGGTGACCCTGAGCTCGAAGGAGCTCACCATCGACGTGCTCAAGCTCGCGCAGTACGCGGAGCCGCTGGGCTTCGCGCACCTGCCCAAGGGGAAGATCACCCAGGTCCGCCTGTACCTGAAGGAAGGCGGCAGCCAGTACGTGACCCGCGACGACGGGGTGAAGGTCGACCTCAAGGTGCCGAGCGGCATCCAGTCGGGCATCAAGATCAAGGGGCTGTTCGACGTCACCGAGTGCGCCTCGACGGCGGTGCCGCTGCAGTTCGACGGCAAGAAGTCGATCTGGGTGCACCCGACGGGGCACGACGACCTGTGGATCCTCCGCCCGGTCATTCGCGTGGGCCACATCGACGCCACGGGCGTGGGCTGCGGCCCGGGCCCCAAGCAGCCGGAAGGCTCGAGCGGCGCCGGCGGTGGCTCGGGTGGCCTGGGTGAGGGTGGCGCTGGCGGCGCCGGCGTCCCTGGCGTGGGCCTCGGCGGCGGCTCGGGCAGCAACTCCGGCAGCGGCGGTGGCTCGGGCAGCACCGCCGGCAACGGCGGCGGCGCGGGCGTGCCGGGCACCGGGCTGGGCGGCGGCTCGGGCGGCATGCTGCCCGAAGGCCCCGGGCCGGGCGGGCTCGACCCGTCGATGCCGGTGGCGCCCAAGGGCGCGGGCAGCGCGTGCACCAACCCGTCGGAGTGCCTCTCGGGTGGCTGCATCGCGGGCATCTGCTCGCTGAGCGGCCCCGATGCTCCGTGCGCGACCAACAGCGACTGCGCGTCGGGCGTCTGCGCCGCGGGTGAACAGACCTGCACCTTCTCGGGGGCGGGGGGCACCGGGACCGCCTGCAGCGTGAGCACCCAGTGTCTGAGCAACGCCTGCGTCAACGGGGCGTGCGACGTCGGCAACCAGGGGGCGCCCTGCCGCGCCGCGGGGGACTGCGCGATGGGCTTCAGCTGCACTGCAGGGTTCTGCGAGGCGGCGCTCAACTAGCACGGAGGGTTGAGCCCGCCCCGAATCGCCTGGTGCCGAGAGGGGCGCCAGGCGATTCGCTTTTGGCGGGGGTCTCGTGTCTTACTGTAAGGTGTCACCTTTCAGGCGACACTTGACGGTGCCCAGTGTTCGACCGGGCAGGGGACCCCGGTCCAGGAGATTCACGTGCGAATTCCGAGAAAGCCCAAGAATGACGTGGTGATGGAGATCGGCCCGAGGCGGCCCAAGGGCGGCAAACCGCCCGAGGTGGTGATGGAGGTCGGCCCGAGGCGGCCTGGCCGCGGTGGGAAGCCGCCCGAGGTGGTGATGGAGGTCGGCCCGAGGCGGCCCGGCCGTGGCGGCAAGCCGCCCGAAGTGGTGATGGAGATTGCCCCGCCGCGTCCCGGCAAGCCCGGCAAGCCGCCCGAGGTGATCATGGAAGTCGGGCCTGCGCGGCCCCAGCCTCAGGTGGTGATGGAGGTCGGCCCGGTGCGGCCTCCGCCCGTGATCATGGAAGTGGGCCCCGTGCGGCCGCCGCCGGTGGTGATGGAGGTCGGTCCGGTGCGTCCGGGCAAGCCCGGCAAGCCGCCCCCGGTGATCATGGAAGTGGGCCCGGTGCGGCCGCCGCCGGTGGTGATGGAGGTCGGTCCGGTGCGTCCGGGCAAGCCCGGCAAGCCGCCCCCGGTGATCATGGAAGTTGGCCCCGTTCGGCCCGAGCCGCCGGTGGTGATGGAGGTCGGCCCGGTGCGTCCTGGCCGGCCCGGCAAGCCGCCCCCGGTGATCATGGAAGTGGGCCCGGTGCGGCCCGAGCCTCCGGTGGTGATGGAGGTCGGCCCGGTGCGTCCGGGCAAGCCCGGCAAGCCGCCCCCGGTGGTGATGGAGGTCGGCCCGGTGCGTCCGGGCAAGCCCGGCAAGCCGCCGCCGGTGGTGATGGAGGTCGGCCCGGCGCGCCCCGGCAAGCCGAACAAGCCGCCTCCGGTGGTGATGGAGGTTGGTCCGCGCCGTCCCCGCTGAGCGCTCGTTGAGAGGCTCAGGCTCACCCCATCGCGCACGGCTGCGAGAGCGGCTGGTGCGCGATGGCATTTTGTACGCCAGCGAGGCCCAGCGCATCGTCCGCCCCGACGGCACCGAGGCGGAGTGGATGTTCGACTCGCTCGGCTTCTCGCTCGAGGCCGAAGGGGCGCGGCTCGCCGCGCGCGCGCTGCTCGAGCAGCTGCGCCACTTCGAGGGACGCCAGCTCGCCACCTACGGGCTGACCGCGGTGCCGCTGCTGCAGGCCGTGGTGCTGGAGAGCGGCGGCCGCTACCGCGGCCTGCTGGTGCGCAAGGAGGTCAAGCCCCGTGGTTCGCTCAAGCGCATCGAAGGCCGCATCGCGCTCGACGAGCCGGTGGTGGTGCTCGACGACTCGGTCGCTTCCGGGGCGTCGGTGCTCGCGGCGGCCCAGCACTGCCGCGCGGCCGGGCTCGAGGTGGAAGGGGCGGTGTGCCTGGTGAGGTTCGACCCGCAGGCGACCGACACGCTGGCGGCGCACGGGGTTCCGCTGCGGGCGGTGCTCGACCTCGCCCCCGACGTGCTGCCCCACCTGCGGGGTGGAGCGCCCGCGGTGCACAACCCCACGCGGCAGACGCCGGGGGGGCGGCGGGGCGCGCGCGCGCCGGATCTGCCGGAGCCCGAGCAAGCCCGGGCTGCGATGGAAGCGCTGCTCTCGCGCGGCGAGCTGCTGCAGCCGCGGCCGTCGCGCGCGCGCGTGGGCGGCGTCTTCATCAGCGTGCGCGACCGAGACGACCTCGACGTGCGCCACGCGCGCGACGGCGTGCTGGCGTTCCCCGACGAGGCGCCGCTGGCCCGGGGTGAAGCGCTGATGCTCGCCGCGGCGCGCACCGCGGCCGCGCTGCGCGAGGTGAGCGACGACCCGCGCGCGGTGCTGGCGCGCAGCGTGGTGGCGGTGACCGTCTTCCCTCCGCTCGAGCGCTGTCACCCGGGGAAGCTCGACGAGCGGCGCTTCGGCGTGGTGGTGCGCAGCCTGGAGCGACCAGGGCGCATCGGCGGGGCGCTGCCGGGCATGCCGGGCATTCGCGACGCGTTCGGCCAGTACACCCACGCCGCCCGTCGGAACGCGCAGCTGCACGAGCACGAGCGCGCCGAGCTGTACCGGCACCGGGTGGAGAAGTCGGTGGAAGGGGCCGCCCGCTGGCAGCCCACCGGCGTGGCCCGCGAGGCGTGGTGGGGCGAGTCGAGCGCCGCGCGGAAGTGCGCGGCCGCCGCGCTGGCGCTGGTGCACGGTGGGAAGGCGTCGTTCCCGCAGCGCTGGCCGGCCGAGCTCGGCGGCCTGTTCCTGTCCCGCTACGACGGCGGCGCCTTGCGCGGCTGTGCGGGGGTGATGCTGGACCAGGGCGCCGACGCGCCGCCGGCCGAGACGGTCGAGCGACTGGCCCACGCGGTGGAACGCGACGGCCGCTTCGGCGCCGCTCGCCCCGGTGGCTCGGCGGTGGTGCTGAGCTTCCTCCGGCAGGACCTGGTGGTGGGCGACTACGGCGTGGAAGACATCATGGGCCCCACCCGGCTCGGCCAGCAGGCGATGGCGGTGCGCCAGGGGGAACGCAGCGCGCTGCTGCTGCCGCACGTGATGGTGCGCGACAACCTGGAGCCGCAGGAGTTCGCCCAGGCGGCGGTGGACAAGGCTGGCCTGTCCCGGCGGTCGGCGAAGGCCCCCTGGTGCTGGACGCGGTTCGACGCGGCGAGCTGGCTCGCCGACGCTCTGGGGGTGCGCCCCTTCGTCGACGGCGCCGGCGTGGGGCCCGCGTCGTCGGCCGAGGCGCTCTCGGGCGCCTGGCGCGACTTCCTCGAGGCCCACCACCGCCCACGCGGCACGCCGGTGGTGCTCTACCGGCCCTTCGACGACGTGCAGGTCGAGGAGCTGGTGCCGCACTGGCTGCTCCACGGCGCGTGGGTGAAGGCGCGCGCCGGCCTCGCCCGGCAGGCGCGCGAGGACCTGGCGCGCGCGCCGCTCGACGACGCGACGCCCACCACGCTGGCCTTCGCGCTGCTCACCCGGCAGGCGCTGGGGCTCACGGAGGCGGGGCTCCCGGAGCGGCTCCTGGCCTGTCTGGGCCCGAGCGGCGAGCCGCGGCTCGACGACGCCGCCTGGCTGGACTTCACCCCGGGGCAGCTCTGGCTCGCACTGGCGCGCGGGTGGGCGAGGCCCCGTCCCGAGGTGGTGGAGCGGGGCCTGGGGTACCTGCGGCGGCGCTGGCGCGCCCAGCCGGGCTGGGGGGCGGTGGCGTGGGTGGCGCAGGCCGCGGCCGCGTGGGCCCGGCGCCTCTCGTCGCGCGCGCACCTGGCGCTCTGCGAGGAAGTCTTCGCCTGGGCGCTGCCGTGGCAGTCGGACGTGGACGGCGCCTTCCTCGACGGCCAGGTGCGCTGGACGGGGACGGGCGCCACCACCGCGGTGACGCTGGAAGGGCTGGCGCCGGCGATCGCCGCGGCGCGTGCGCTCGGTCAGCCGCAGCTGGCGCGCCGCGAGGAGCGCGCCTTCGCCCGCGGGCTCTCGTTCCTCGATTCCCTGACCTGGCAAGCGCGCGACGCGTCGGTGCTGCCGGCCCCGGAGCGGGCCTGCGGGGGGCTGCGGCTGGGCCCGCTGCGCAGCGACGTGCGCCTCGACTTCGTTCAACACGCCCTCTCGGCCGTTCTGGAGCTCCGATGACGACCCACAAGCCCGTCGCGCTGGTGTCCATGCCCACGCTGGCCGCGCACATTCCTTCGTTCCAGCTCGCGCTGCTCAAGCCCACGCTGGAGCGGGCCGGCTACAGCGTGGAGCCGCTCTCGCTGTTCCTCTACTTCGGGCGCTTCATCGGCTGGAAGCTGAACGACGCGCTGGCGCAGGTGGTGCCGTGTCTGCCCGGCGAGTGGATCTGGTCGCGCGCGGCGTTCGGCCGGCTGGGCAACGAGAAGGAATACACCAAGCGCTTCCGCGAGCAGCTGGCGTCGGTGGCGGCGTCGGCGGGCGAGAAGCCCTCGAGCATCACGCGGATCAACGAGCGCCACGCCGAGGCGTTCCTCGACTGGGTGATGGAGGCCTACGACTTCAGCCGCTATTCGGTGGTCGGCTTCACCGTGGTCTTCCAGCAGCTGGTGGCGTCGATCGCACTCGCCCGGCGCATCAAGGCGAAGTTCCCCGACGTGCCCATCGTCTTCGGGGGCGCCACCTTCGAGGACGACCTCGCGGAAGAGCTGCTCACGCAGTGTCCCTTCATCGACGCGGTGCACTGCGGCGACGCCGACCTCACCTTGCCCGAGGTGGTGAAGCGGCTCGCCAACCGCCTGCCGCTCGACGGCGTGCCGGGGCTGATGTCGCGGCGCGACGGAAAGACGGTCTACGGCGGGCGGGCGCCCAACCTGAAGGAACTCGACCGCACCCCGGTGCCGGACTTCGACGAGTACTTCCACACCAGCGAAGAGGCGGGCTTCGCGGCGCACGACGAAGGCAACGAGCTCATGTTGCCCATCGAGACGGCGCGCGGCTGCTGGTACGGCATGAAGAACCACTGCACCTTCTGCGGGCTCAACCGCGCGGGCATGGACTTCCGTTCCAAGTCGCCCGAGCAGGTGCTGGAGATGCTCAAGGTGCTCTCGCGCCGCTACGGCGTGCGCCACTTCAACGCCATCGACAACATCCTCGCGCCCGAATACGCGCAGCAGCTCTTCGGCGCGCTGGCGGAAGGCAAGACGGACCTCAAGCTGCACTACGAGATCCGCCCCAACCTGAACCGCGCCCAGCTGCGCGCGATGCGGCTCGGCGGGCTCAACTCGGTGCAGCCGGGCGTCGAGAGCTTCTCGACCCACGTGCTGACCCTGATGAAGAAGCACACCACCGGGGTGCGCAACCTCGAGCTGCTCAAGTGGACGACGTATTACGGCATCGACAACCAGTACAACGTGCTCCACGGCTTCCAGGGCGAGACTGCCGAGGACTACGCGCTGCAGGCCAAGGTGATGCGGCTCATTCCCCACGTGCAGCCGCCGTTCGGCTTCGGCCCGGCGCGCGCCGATCGCGGCTCGCCGATGTTCGAGCGCCCGGGCGAGCACGGTGTCACCCACCTGCGGCCGGCGAGCTGCTACCCGTACATCTTCCCCCAGTCGTTCGACCTCGCGCGCATCGGCTACTTCTTCGAGGACGACCGCGGCGGGGTGCCCGACCCCGAGGCCTACGAGGAATGCTACGCCATCGTCGCCGAGTGGAAGCGCCGGTGGCACTCGGCGAACCGCCCGACGCTCACCTACCTCAAGACCTGGGACAGCGTGTCGGTGCACGACCAGCGCAACGGCCACCCCAGGGCGTACCGCTTCGACGGTCGGGCGGCGGCGCTCTACGAGGCCTGCGCCGACGCGCGGCGGCTCGACGACCTGGTCACCGCCTTCGACGGGGACTCGGCCTTCGTGACCGGGGCCCTGGCGGACTTCGCCGAGAAGGGGCTGGCGGTGGAGCTCGACGGCAAGTGGCTCGCGCTCGCGCTGCCCCAGAACCCGAACCACTGACGGGCCCGAGGGCTCACAGCGCGCCGAGATCGCTGGCGGTGGGGTGCCCGTGGCCCGGCGCCACCGGCGCGTTGCCCGGCCGCAGCATGAGGCAGGTGCGCCAGCCGGCGGTGCGGGCCGCGTCGAGCTCGGCGACCACGTCCGAGGCGAAGCACCCTTCGCCGGGCGCGATGCCCAGGGTCCGGGCGATGCCCCGGTAGCTGTCGGCGGCGCCCTTGGGGCCCACGGCGGTGTCGAAGTGGTGCTCGAGCCACGGAGTGAGGTCGCCGTCGGGCGTGGTGGAGAAGAGCAGCTGCTGGGCCAGCACGCTCCCCGAGGAGTAGATGCAGGCGCGGCGGCCTTCGGCCTTGATCCGCCGCAGGGCCGGGGCCACGTCGGCGAAGACCTCGCCGCGCAGCGCGCCGTCGCGGTACCCGTTCTTCCAGATGAGGCCCTGGACCCACTTGAGCGCGGGCGACTTGCGGTCCTGGTCCATCAGGTCGAGCGCGAAGCGCAGCAGCGCGTCGGCACGTTCTCCGGCCGTGGCCGCGGCGGGGGCTCCTGCGGCGCGTCGCTCGGCGTCCAGCGCGGCCAGGGCCTCGAGCCCCTCGCCGGTCGCCGAGCCGATGAAGCCCGCCAGGTGGGCGCGCGCGAAGGGGAAGAGCGTGCGGGCGACGAAGGCCAGCGGCGTGGTGGTGCCTTCGACGTCGAGCAGGACGACGCGGGAGCTCACCGCGCCGCCAGGTGCGTGGGCGCGCCCAGGCATACCGGCTGGGCGCCCTGCTCGACGCCGGACCCGGTGTAGTGCGGGGTCCAGCCTTCCTTGTTCTGGAAGAGGCGAATGGCGCGGATGCGGCGGTCGCCGCAGAGGTCGAACCAGTGCCAGATGCCGCGCGGCAGGCGAATGAGGTCGCCGCTGCCCACCTCGATGGACGCCAGCGGCCCGCCGCGGGGGTGGAGGTGAAAGACGCCGTGGCCGACGAGGGTGAAGCGCACCTCGTCTTCGTCGTGGAAGTGCTCGGCCTTGAAGCGGTCGAGCATGGCCTGCAGGTTCGGGGTGTCGGGCTTGAGGTCGACCACGTCCGCGGTGGTGTAGCCGCCGCGACGCTTGAGCTCGTCGAGCTGCGGCGCGTAGGCGGCGAGCACGTCGTCGGCGGCGGCGTCGTGGGCGAGCGGCCGCTCGGCGGCCCACCGCGCGAACTCCACGCCCCAGGGCCGCACCCGCTCGGCGATCGCCTCTGGCGCGGTCAGCTCCAGCCCTTCGGTCGGCACTCTCAGAATCGCCATCTCAGGCCTCCTGGGCCAGCACGTCGAGCATGAACTCCAGCGCTTCGAGGTGACGCAGCGCCTCGCGCAGGTCGGCGCCCCAGGCGTACAGCCCGTGGCCTCGCAGCAGGACGGCGTGGGCCCCCGGGTGCTCGACCAGCACCTGGTCCAGCGCGCGGGCGAGGGTGGGGCGGTCCTGCAGGTTGTCGAGGATCGGCACCCACTCGCGGTGCTGGTGGCTGCGCACGCCCTTGAGCGCCTTGAGCATCTCCAGGTCTTCGAGCCAGAGCCCGTGGGCGGCGGCATGACGGCGCGAGAGCAGGGTGGCGGCGCGGGAGTGGGTGTGGAGCACCGCACCGGCGCCTTGCCGCCGCACGATGCCGAGGTGGAGCGGCACCTCGTCGGAGGGAGTCGCCGGGGGGCCGATGACCGCCCCGTGCTCGTCGACCTCGAGGAGCGCCTCGGGGGAGAGGGCGCCCTTGTCGGCGCCGCTGGGCGTCACCACCACGCGCAGAGGCGCGGTGGAGATGACGGCGCTGAAGTTGCCGCTGGTGGCCATCACCCACCCGCGCTGCGCCGCCAGCGCACCGATGCGCACCAGCTCGCGGCGAACGCTCGAAGGGTCGTTTGGGCTCACCCCGTCGATGCTACCCCAGGCCGAGCGTCACTCGGTCGGGGTGCGGCGAACGCCCCAGATGTCCTTGGCGTAGCCGGCGATGGTGCGGTCGCTGGAGAAGAAGCCCATGCGCGCGACGTTGATGATCGACGCCTTCCACCACTTGTCGGGGTTCAGGTAGGCGCTGGCCACCTCGGCCTGGGCCCGGGCGTAGTCGTCGAAGTCGGCGAGCACCAGGAACCGGTCCTCGTCGAGCAGGGTGTCGATGAGGGGGCGGAAGAGCGACTTGTCCTCGGGGCTGAAGAAGCCGGCGCCGATGAGGTCGATGACCTCGCGCAGCCGCTCGTTGGTCTCGTAGACGTGGCGGCCGCGGTAGCCTTCCTTCTTCTTCTGCGCCACCTGCTCGGTGGTGAGGCCGAAGAGGAAGAAGTTCTCGGCCCCGACCAGGTCGCGGATCTCCACGTTGGCGCCGTCGAGCGTGCCGATGGTGAGCGCGCCGTTCATCGACAGCTTCATGTTGCCGGTGCCGGACGCTTCCATGCCGGCGGTGGAGATCTGCTCCGAGAGGTCCGCGGCGGGGATGATGCGCTCCGCCATCGACACCCGGTAGTTGGGCACGAAGGCGACCCGCAGGCCGGTGCGCTGGGCGTCGGAGTTCACCACGTCGGCGATGCCGGTGATGAGGCGGATGATGAGCTTCGCGAGCTTGTAGCCGGGCGCGCTCTTGGCGCCGAAGAGGAAGGCGCGGGGCACCTTGAGCGTCGACGGGTCGCGGCGCGCGTCCATCCACAGGCGGACGATGTGGAGCGCGTTGAGGAGCTGGCGCTTGTACTCGTGCAGCCGCTTGATCTGCACGTCGAAGAGCGCGCTGGGGTCGAGCGAGGCCCACATCACGTCGCGCAGGTGGGCGCTCAGGTCTTCCTTGTTGCCGCGCTTGGCGTCGCGGAAGGCCTTCACGAAGCTCGCGTCGGCGGCGAACTTCTCGAGGTCCCTGAGCTTGTCGAGGTCGGCCACCCACCCGTCGCCGATGGCGGCGTTGATGACCTTGGTCAGCCGCGGGTTGCAGGCCACCAGCCAGCGCCGGGGGGTGACGCCGTTGGTCTTGTTGTTGAAGCGCTGCGGGTAGAGCTCGTGGAAGTCCTTGAGCACGTCCTGCTTGAGCAGCGAGGTGTGGAGCTCGGCGACGCCGTTGACGCTGTGGCTGCCGACCACCGCGAGGTGCGCCATGCGCACGCTCTTCTCCTTGCCTTCCTCGATGAGCGAGAGGCGCTCGAGGCGGGCGGAGTCGAACGGGTAGCGGATCTCCACCGCGCGCAGGAAGCGCTGGTTCACCTCGTAGATGATCTGCAGGTGGCGCGGCAGCAGCCGCTCGAAGAGCGTCACCGGCCACTTCTCGAGCGCCTCGGCGAGGAGCGTGTGGTTGGTGTACCCGAAGGTGCGGGTGGTGAGGTCCCACGCCTCGTCCCACGGCAAGCGCTTCTCGTCGACGAAGACGCGCATCAGCTCGGCGACGCCGATGGCGGGGTGGGTGTCGTTGAGCTGGATCGCGACCTTGGTCGGGAACTGCACGAAGTCCGAGTGGGTCTTGAGGTAGCGCCGCATGATGTCGGCGATGGAGCAGGCGACGAAGAAGTATTCCTGCTTGAGGCGCAGCTCCTTGCCGGCCTGGTTCTGGTCGTTCGGGTAGAGGACCTTGGAGATGACCTCGGAGTCGTTCTTCTCGACGACGCTGCGCTCGTAGTCGCCGTCGTTGAAGAGCGCGAAGTCGAATTCCGCCGAGGCGCGCGCCTGCCACAGGCGCAGGGTGTTGACGGTGCGGCAGCCGTAGCCGGTGATGGGGGTGTCCCAGGGCACGCCGAGCACGGTCTTGCCGCCGACCCAGCGCGCCACCCGGCGGCCGTCGGGCCCGACCGCGTTCTCCACCGAGCCGTAGAAGCGCACCGGCACGATGCGCTCGGGGCGCACCACTTCCCAGGGGTTGCCGAACTTGAGCCACTCGTCGGCGCGCTCCACCTGGTACCCGTTGACGATGTCCTGGCTGAAGATGCCGAACTCGTAGCGGATGCCGTAGCCCATGCCCGGAATGTCGAGCGTGGCCATGGAGTCGAGGAAGCAGGCGGCGAGGCGGCCCAGGCCGCCGTTGCCCAGGCCGGCGTCGGGCTCGAGCTCGAGCAGGGTGGCCAGGTCGACGCCGAGCTCCTTGAGCGCGGTGCGCACCGGGTCCCACAGACCCATGTTGATGAGGTTGTTGCCCAGCGAGCGCCCGAGCAGGTACTCGGCCGACAGGTAGTACGCGCGCTTCACGTCGTGCTGGTAGTAGCGGCGCTGGGTGCGCACCCACGCCTTGGCCATGCGGTCGCGCACCGAGAGCGCGAGCGCGAGGTAGCGGTCGTACGCGCTGGACGACTCGAAGTTCTTCCCGCGGGTGAACTCCACGTGGTCGATGAACGCCTTGCGCATCGCCTCGGGCGACAGGCCGGAGCGCGCCTCGGTGCCGGGGTGGCCGTTGGGGCGCGCGTCAGACGGGCGAAAGTCGGTGGTGGACACGTGAGGCTCCCGAGAGGGGGTGGTGCAGCGGACGAGGCCGGGAATCTAGCGGGCCGCAGGGCGGCGGTAGACGACGATCTGCGGGGTCTCGTCGACGTACACGCCGGTCGACGGCCGCGTGGTGCCCAGCGACTGCCAGGTGTTGAACTCGTGTTCGCGGAATTCCTGGTGGTACTGGTAGGCGACCAGGTCCGCCTCGAAGGGGCTCCCGACGAAGCGCAGGTCGGTGCGGAGCATGCCGTTGCGCTGGTAGTCGTGAATCTGCCCACCGTGGCACTCGTGCAGGTACACGCGCTCGCCGGGGCGCGCGTGCTCGTTGATCCACGGGAGCACCCCGGTGACGTTGTTGGCCCAGAACTGCCGCTGCATGCCGAGCGAGGCCGCGCCAGGCAGCCCGCCCGCGAGCTCCGAGTAGTGGCTGGTGCCGTAGGGGTAGACGCGGGCGCTGGCCACGAGCGGGGCGAGGCTGAGCGCCGAGGCCAGGGCCAGTGACGCGCCCCACACCGGCACCGCGCGCTGGCGCTCGGCGAGCGCCGCAGAGAGGCCCTTCGCCGCGCGCTCGAGCGACCAGGCGAGGCACACCGCGAGGAAGGGCATCGACGGGAACCAGTGCTTCACCCCGCCGAAGTGCGGCACGTCGGGGTGGCTGATGATGATCATGCTCGCCACCGCGTTCACCAGCACCACCGCCTCGGCGAAGGCGTGCTCGGGCAGCGCCGCGGCCGCGGTGCCCAAGAGCGCCCGGGCAGCGCGCACGCCACGCCCCAGGGCGCCGAACCAGCCGAGCGCCATGCCGACGAAGAGCGGCGTGGGCACGGTGAGCGCGGTGACCACGAAGACGTAGGCGAGCGGGAAGGGCGGCGCCCGCAGCACTTCGCCCAGGTAGAACCAGGCGTAGTGGTTGTGGGTCGCGTGGAACGCCAGGTACCAGGCGGTGCGGTCGACCGGGGCGTGCCAGAGGTACGGCCAGTGCGCGTAGAAGATGACCGGGCCCAGCACCGCCATCGCCACCAGGGTGGCCAGGGTGTGGAAGGTGGCGCGGTCTTCCCGGTGGAGCGCGACGAGCCGCCAGGTGGCCACGCCCGCCATGCCCAGGAACAGGCCCATGGGCGGCGAGAAGAAGGTGAAGCTCGACTGGAAGCGGGGGCCCAGCACCGCCGCGTCGAAGAGGATGAGCGCCGCGCCCACCACGTAGGTGGCGGCGACCTGCACCGCGAGCCAGCGGGCGTGCGCCTTGCCGCGGGTGAGCCACCAGGCGCGCCCCAGGGCGAAGGGCGCGAGAATGGCCGGCAGGAACAGCGCGTTGTGCTTGGTGGCGAGCGCGGCGCCGAAGGACAGGCCCGTGTACAGCCACCAGCGGCTCGCGCGGGCGGCGACGTCGCCCGCCTCCATCGCCCGGCAGAAGCAGTACACGGTGAGCAGCCACATGGTGGCCACCGGCACGTCGAAGCACGACAGGTGCGCTTCGAAGAACTGCCGCGGCACCAGGAGGAAGCTCACGGCCGCGAAGATCGCCGGCACCCGCCCGGTCCACCGGCGGGCGAAGGCGTAGGTCAGGGGAAGGATGAGCGCCGCGAAGAGGAACGCGGGCACGCGGAAAGCCGCCGCCGGGCGCAGCCAGCCGAGCTTCTCGTGGAAGAGCAGGAACGAGAGCCCGAAGAGGTTCTTCATCAGCGCCGGGTGCTCGTGGTTGAAGTCGAACGCCTGGGTGATGGCGGCGTCGGTCACCGCCTGCGACGGGCTCGAGAGCAGCAGCTGGAACCAGCGGGCGTGGCTCTCGGCGGCGGCGAAGTACACGCTCTCGTCGCGCACGAAGCCCGCGGGCTTCTCGGTGAGCAGCAGGGCGAAGAAGCCGAAGACGAAGAGCCCCAGCGCGATGCGCGCTTCCGGTCCGAAGCGCTTCACGGGTGCTCCTTCACCACGTCGAGCTCGACGCAGAGCTCGCGCAGCTCGGGGTTGGCGGTCTGCGTCCACAGCCGCACGGTGGCGCCTTCGGGCACCGGGCCGCCCTTGGCGAGCATCAGCCCTTCGACGCCGGCGACCACGGTGAGCTGCGCCGACGGGGCGCCGTTCACCTCCGCGTGCACCTCGACGTTGGACCGGGTCTTTTCGAAGCCGCGGTCCCAGGTGAGGCCGCCGCGCAGGAGCAGGGCATCTCCGGCGGGGACGTTGGAGAACTCGGCCACCAGGCGCGTGTCGCCCCCCGGCGGGTAGAAGCGGATGCAGCGCCGCGGCTGGAAACGGATCTCGTGCCATTCCACCGCCACCTCGCCGTTGGGGCAGCGGTGGGCGCGCCCGTCGAAGGAGCAGTCCTGGCGGCCCTGGGGACCTTCCAGCCCCACCCGGGCGGTGGACAGCGCGGCCTGCGCCGAGAAGGTGCGCGGGTGGTAGCGGCCGTTGCGGTAGGCGGTGAGGCGGTAGTGCCCGAAGGTCTTCGCCTCGCCTTCGGCGGTGCGGCCGGGCAGGAACGCGGCGTCGAAGGCGCGGCCGTCGAAGCCGGGCAGCTCGGGCTGCTCGAGGACCCAGATGCGCGCGAAGGCGTCGAGGTCGTCGCGCTCGCTGCCCTGGTAGCCGGTGATGGGGAGCTGATCGGCCGCGAGGCTGCGCGCGCGCTCGGCCCACCAGGGGTGGAGCAGCACCACGTCGCCCGGCTGCACGTTCGCCTGCAGCGCGGCGGCGAGCGCCTGGTCGTCGGCCTCGGTGGGCAGGTGCGACGGCAGCCGCGCCTGGAACCAGAGACAGGCGACGGCGACCAGCGCCAGGGCCGCTCCTTCGGCGAGCGGCAGCCTGTGGTCAGGACTTGGCAAGGCGGATCTTCTGCTCGGACTGCTCGCGGCAGAAGACGCAGAAGATGGCGTCGCCCGCCGGGTACGACGGAGTCCAGTGGGGGTACATCGAGCAGCGCGGGTCGAGGCAGTGGTGGAGCCCCCAGGCGTGCCCGAGCTCCTGGAGCGCGTAGCGGGCGGCGACCTTGACGTTGTCGGCGAGCGCCTTGACGTGCACGGTGGTCACCAGCGCGCGCTGCGCGTTGTAGCGGGACACGCCGAAGGTGGGCGCCTCGCCGGTGGCGAGCTTGCGCGGCAGGAGCTTGCGGGTGGTGAGGTAGAGGATCTTGTCGTCGGGGAAGGCGCGCACCCCGGCCACCGCGTCGATGAGCTTCTGGGCGTCCCACGGCTCGACCATGCCCGGCGGCGGCGAGACGCTGCCCGAGTGCTCCGAGCCCACGCCGAAGGCCTGGTAGAGGATCTTGCAGAGCTGCTGCAGCACCTTCGGATCGTACTCGTCGAGCGTGACCACGCGGATCATGGCGGGCTTTCCGTGGCTACTTCTTGAGCTTGGGCGGGCGGCCGCGCTTCTTGGGCTCCGGCGGCGGACCTTCGGGCTTGGGCTTCGGGGGGCGGCCGCGCTTCTTGGGCTCCGGCGGCGGGCCATCGGGCTTGGGCTTGGGCGGGCGGCCGCGCTTCTTGGGCGCGGTGAGCTCGACCAGCGGAGAGCCGGTGGGGGTGGTGACCTCGACGTCGCTCACCACGCTGCGCTTGGGCTCGTCGTCGTCGTCGCCCGCGTCGTCGTCGTCGTCGTCGTCCTCGACGATGACCTTGGCCTTCGCCTTGGCGGGCGCCTTGCCCTTTGCGGGCTTCTTGGCGGGGGCCTCGTCGTCGCCGCCTTCCTCGTCGTCTTCGCTCTTGGCTTCGCCGTCGCCCTCGGAGGACTCCTCGTCGACCGGTTCCTCGCCGTCGAGGCCGAGGAGGTCGCCTTCCATGCCCAGATCGTCCTCGCCACCGGTGGCGAACTCGGCCGCGGTGCGCTTGGGGCGTTCCTTGCCCGGCGGGAAGAGGATGACGTCGACCGCGTCTTCCGCGTCGCACTCGGGGATCTTGAGGGCCGCGGCGATCTCCACCACCAGCAGGTGCCGGGCAGAGTTGTAGAGCTCGCGCTCCTTGGTGGGCAGCGGCCGCAACTCGGAGAGCACCTGCAGCCCCTTGACCACCTCGGCCAGCCCCATCAGGCCGCCGATGGCCATGCGCTCCACGTTGGTGCGGGCGCGCGCCTTCCAGTCGAGGGAGGCCTTGTCGGAGTCGCTCTTGAGGAAGGCGAACACCGTGGTCACCGTGGCGGCGTCGGCGAGCTTGCGCACGCCCACCGAGTTCACCTTCGCCTCGGGGGTCATGATCTTCGACCCGTCTTCTTCACGCTGGAGCGTGACGAAGGACAGCCGCTGACCCGCGACCTCCTTGACGTCGATGCCCGTCACCGTGCACAGGCCTTGGTTCGGGTAGACGACGCGGTCACCCACCGCGAGCTTGAGCGGCTCAGACATGCAAGCGTTCGCGTAGCACAACGACTGCCCCGCGCCAGCAGGAACGTGGCTACACTGCCGGGTCCGGTGCGTGGCGCTTTCCCGGTCCTGGCGGTGCTCCTGGCGTCGTGCGCCGGCAAGCAGGCCTTGCCCCCGGGGGACGAGCTGGAGATGCCGCCCGAGAAGCCCAGCGCGGCGCAGGTGGAGGCGCACCAGGAGCAGGTCGCCAACACCCTGCCCAAGGCCGACCAGGAGCTCCAGGCGTCCTTCGAGAACCCCAAGGCGAAGAAGCCGGTCGAGGTGGCGAGCGACGCGGGGACCTTCGCCCCGGTGGTGGCCACGCCTCCCCCGGTGAGTCCGCCGCTGCCCACCGACAACGAGCTGCTGCGCCGGGAAGTCGGCCCCCAGCTGGCGGCCATCAAGAAGGCGGTGGCCAAGCGGCAGTACGAGCAGTGTGCCGCGCTGGAGGCGGTGCAGGCGCTGCCGGAGTGGCCGGCGGAGTTCCAGCTGCAGAAGGAGCTCGAGGCGGGCTGCGCGCTGGGCCAGGGGCAGGGCGGGGTCGCCAAGTCGCTCGCCTGGCTCAAGGCCTGCGGGCCGGACAAGGTCGAAGGCTGCCGCGCGCGCGCCATCGGCTCCCTCGCCGCCTCGGCGCAGGCCAAGGGCGCGGACAAGGCGGGCATCGAGGCCAAGGTGAAGGAGCTGCGCAAGGCCGACACCTGCCTGGCGACGGCCGGGGCTTCGGCGGAGGCCGGCGATTCGGCGTGCGTCGACGAGGCGCTGGGCGTCTACCGCAAGTACGGCGACGAGCTGATGAAGGCGCGCGTGTGGCTCCTGCGCGGCCGGGCGGCGGTGGCCAAGAAGCACCCCGACCCGCAGACCTTCTTCATCAAGGCGGAAGGGGAGTGCAAGGAAGCGCGCTGCGCGGGCGTGCGCCGGCAGGCGCTGATGTCGCTGTCGCGCCTCGCCTTCGCCTCGGGAGACCTGGAGACCGCCGCGTCAGCGGTGCTGCGCGAAGGGGCGCTGGCGTCGGCGACCCTGCCGGAGGCCGAGCGCACCTTCACCCGGTCCGCCGACGCCGAGCGCATCTGCGCCGCGTACGACGCCAAGGCGGGCGCCGGCGCGTGCCGCAAGCTCGAGAAGAAGCTGACCGGCGACTACCACTTCAAGGACTACTCGAAGGCGCGGGCCAAGCGCGGGCTGTCGGGCAACCTGGTGAAGGAAGTGAACGAGCACTTCAACTGCCTGCTGCAGGAATGCCTGGGGCTGGAAGCGCAGCGGCTCACCCCCCCGGCCTCGGAGACGTACGAGATTCGCTGGGCGGTGCTCAACGACGGCAAGGTGGGCGAGGTGCACCTGGGCCGCAAGGAGCAGGAAGAGACCCCGCTGGCGGAATGCGTGCGCCGGCAGTTCGCGCTGTGGCGCTACCCCCGGTACGACGGGGAGCAGCAGCACGTGGAGCAGCGCTTCACGGTGAGCGCCCGCGAGCGCCGCTGAGGGCCCGGGGGCGCTGAAGTCACTCCTGCGGATCTGCTAGAGCGCGGGCGTGGGCAAACGCCTCCGCCGAGCGGCCCTGGCCGCAGTGCTGGTCCTGAGCGCGGCGGCCCTGGTCTTCGTCGCCCTGCCGCTGCCGCCCGAGGTGCTCGACGCGCGCGCGCTGCGCTCGGTGCGCATCCTCGACCGCGAAGGCGTGCTGCTGCGCGAGGTGTCGGCGCCCAACGCCGGGCACAGCCAGCCGCTCGGCGCGCAGGCGCTGCCGCCGCACGTGGTGGCGGCCTTCCTGGCGGCCGAGGACCACCGCTTCTTCTCCCACCCCGGCGTCTCGCCGCTGGCGCTGGCCCGCGCCGCGTGGATGGACCTCAGGGCCGGCCGGCTGGTGACGGGCGGCTCGACCATCACCATGCAGCTCGCGCGCACCCTGGTGCCGCGGGAGCGCACCTTCCTGGGCAAGGCGCAGGAAGCGCTGTGGGCGCTGCGGCTCACCGCGCACCTGTCCAAGCGCGAGGTGCTCGCCGAGTACCTGAACCGCATCCCCTTCGGGAACAACACCTTCGGGGTGGAAGCGGCCTCGCAGCTCTACTTCGCGCGCACCGCGGAGCACCTCTCGCTGGCCCAGGCGGCGGCGCTCGCCGCGGTGCCCAAGGCGCCCAGCGCCTTCAACCCGCTGCGCAGCTCGAAGCGGCTGGAGGCGCGGCAGCGCTGGGTGCTCCTGCGCATGAAGGCGCTGGGTCTGGCCAGCGCCGCCGAGGTGGACGCGGCGCTCGCGGCGCCGCTCGACGTCACCGCCTTCACCCAGACCTTCCGCGCGCCTCACTTCGTGGAGCACGTCGCCAGGAGCCTCAAGGCCTGGGGCCTCGGCGAGGCGGTGGTGGTGGAGACCACGCTCGACCCGCGGCTGCAGCTCGAGGTGGAAGAGAAGATCCAGGAGGAGCTGTCGCGCCTCGAAGAGCGCCGCGTGGGCAGCGCCGCCGCGCTGGTGCTCGACAACGAGAGCGGCGAGGTGCTCGCGTACCAGGGCTCCGCCGACTTCTTCGCCGCCGGCATCGAAGGCCAGAACGACGGCGTCACCATGCACCGGCAGCCCGGCTCGGCGCTCAAGCCCTTCATCTACGCCGAGGCGATGGCCCAGCACCTGGTGACGCCGGCGAGCGTCATCGCCGACGTGGAGACGCACTTCGGCGCCGCCAAGGGCACCTACACGCCCAAGAACTACGACCGGAAGACGCACGGCCCGGTGCGCGCCCGGGAAGCGCTGGGCAACAGCTACAACGTGCCCGCGGTGAAGGTGACCAGCGCGCTCGGGCTGCAGCGCTCGCTCGCCGCGCTCCACCGCGCCGGCTTCGAGTCGCTCACCGAGGGCGCGGAGCACTACGGCCTGGGCATCGCGCTGGGCAACGGCGAGGTCTCGCTCCTCGAGCTGGGCCGCGCGTACGCGGGGCTCTCGCGGGGCGGGGTGCTGGAACCGGTGCGCTTCGTGCGCCACGCCTACCGCGCCGACGGCAGCGAGATTCCGCTGGTGGCCGATCTCGTGTGGCGCCGCTTCGTCGACGCCAAGGCCGCGGCGCTGGTGACGCACATCCTGTCCGACAACTCGGCGCGGGCGCGGGCCTTCGGCCTGGAGAACGCGCTGCGCTTCCCGTTCCCGGTGGCGGCGAAGACCGGCACCTCGAAGGGCTATTCGGACAACTGGACCGTCGGCTTCACCCGCGAGCGCACGGTGGCGGTGTGGGCGGGCAACTTCGACGGCACGCCGATGGTGCAGGTCTCGGGCATCACCGGGGCGGGCCCCATCTTCAAGCGGGTGATGACCCGCGCGATGGACGCTCTGACCCCGGCGCCGCTCGTGAGCACCGAAGGGCTTTCGACCGCCAAGGTGTGTCCGCTGTCGGGCGAGCTCGCGGGGCCGCACTGCCCGTCGGCGATGGACGAGTACTTCCTGCCCGGCACGCTGCCCACCGCGCGCTGCGCGATGCACGACGGCGTGGGGCCGGGGCTCCCGGCGGCGCTCGAGGCGCGCTGCGAGGCGCTGGAGCGGGCCCAGGGCCGGGTGGTCGACCTGGGGCCCGACTTCTACGACTGGGCGCGGGCGCAGGGGCTGTCCGACGAGCCGTGGCTCGCCGCGGCCTGCCACCCCCACGACGGCGCCGCCGGCACGCGCATCGTCTTCCCCGCGGAAGGCGACGAGTTCCTGCTGCTGAGCGACCTGCCGCTCGCCGACCAGAGCATCCCCTTGAAGGTACGCGCCGGTGCCGACCAGGGGCCGCTCGAGGTGCTGGTCGACGGCGCGCGCGAGCTGACGCTGGGGGCGCCGTTCACCGGGCGGCTCAAGGCCACCAAGGGCAGCCACCGGGTGGTGGTGCAGCGGGTCGGCGAGCACATCCCGCTCGCCGAGGTGCGCTTCGTGGTGCGCAGCGAAGGCGGCTGAGTCCGTCGGTGTTTCCCTGGTGGTTGGTGTCGTGAAATACTCCCATGGCTCGGTGTGCTTGGCCGGGTTCCTGTAGTTCGCCTGGGGGGTGTCACTGATGTCGAAAGCCTCGTCCGCTTGGCGGGTCGGTACGGGATTCCCCGTGCATCGCGGCCCATGAGCTCGGTCGAAGACGAGCTCCGCCAAGAAAACACGCAGCTGCGGCGGCAGCTCGCCGACGCGGTCGCGGCCGAGGAAGGACTTCGGCGCAGCGAGGCGCGTTTCCGGGCGATGGTGGAAAAGAGTCAGGACGGCATCGCGCTGCTCGGCCCCGATTTCCGGATCTTCTACCAGACCCCTGCGGTGGAGCGTCTGCTCGGGTACCGGCTCGACGACTCGCTGAGCATGTCGTGGGGGGACTACGTCGACGAGGACCAGCGTCCTGAGCTGGCCGGCGCGGTCGGCAAGCTCCTGGACGGGCCAGGGGCGACGGTCTCGCTCGAGTTTCGCATTCGTCGGCGCGACGGCTCCCGGTGCTGGATCGATCTGACGGCGAGCAACCACCTCCACGACCCCGCGATCGGCGCCATCGTCGCCAACTTTCGAGACGTGACCGAGCGGAAGTCGCTCCAGGAAGAACGCGAAGGCTTCTTCCGGCTCTCGCTCGATCTGCTCTGCATCTCGGGCATGGACGGACACTTCCGCGAGCTGAACCCCGCCTGGGAGCGGACGCTCGGTTGGTCGCTCGAAGAGCTCCGCGGGCGTTCCTGGGTCGACCTGGTGCACCCCGACGACGTCTCGCTCACGCTGAGTGCCGGAGCGAGGATCGCCCAGGGCCAGAGCATGGCCCACTTCGAGAACCGCTACCGTTGCAAGGACGGCTCCTACCGCTGGCTGCAGTGGGCCTGCATCCCCGCGTCGAACGGCCTCGTCTATGCGTACGCGCACGACGTCACGGTCGAGCGCGCGACGGCCGAGCGGGACCGGCTGCTCTTTCTGGCGAGCCCGCTGCCCAAGCTGCTCGTCGACGCCCAGACCTTGCGCGTGCTCGATGCCAACGACGCCAGCGCGCGCGCCTACGGCCACTCACGCGACGAGCTGCTCTCGCTGACGCTGAACGACCTCGTGGTCGAAGAGGAACGCGAGCGCCTGAACCACAGCCTGGCGGAGCTGACTCCGGGCGCCTTGCCGCACACCGTCTCCGAGTGGGAGCACCGCACCAAGGGGGGCACCAGGCTCCAGGTCCAGGTGACCAGTCATCGCCTCCACGTCAACGGCCGGGAAGCGATCCTCCAGGTGATGGTCGACGTGACCGAGGCGAAACGGCTGGAAGCCGAGCGTGCGCGCTACGTCGAGCGACTCCGGCTGCTCGAGCTGTCGGTGGCGCGCATGAACGACATCGTGCTCATCACCAAGGCCTCGCCGCTCTCGGAGCCGGGCCCGGAGATCGTCTTCGTGAACGAGGCCTTCGAGCGAATCACCGGGTACTCCCGGGAAGAGGCGCTCGGGAAGTCGCCGCTCATGCTGCACGCGGCCGACGCCGACCCGGAAGCCCTGGCGCGCATGCGGTCGGGGCTGGAGCGGGCCGAGCCGGTGCGCGAGGAACTCAACGGCCACACCAAGGCCGGGGTCCCGCTCTGGCTCGACGTGGATGTCGTGCCCGTCAGGAACGACGCGGGTGAGCTCACGCACTTCGTGGCCCTGGAGCGGGACACCACCGAGCAGCGCAAGGCCCGGGAAGCGCTGCGGGTGACGGAGGAGCAGCTGCGCCAGGCGCAGAAGATGGAAGCCATCGGCAACCTCGCCGGTGGCGTGGCCCACGACTTCAACAACGTGCTCTCGGTCATCCTCAGTTACACGAGCCTGATGCTGCGGGACCTGCCCGCGGCGGATCCGCTCCGCGCCGATCTCCAGGAAGTGCACGCCGCGGGGCTCAGGGCGACGGCGATGACCCGGCAGCTGCTGGCCTTCAGCCGCAAGCAGATCCTCCAGCCGAGAGTGGTCGACGTGAGCGCGGCCGTGCGGTCGCTGGAGAAGATGCTCCGCCGCCTGCTGGGAGAGGACATCGAGCTCACGCTGCTGGTCGACGCCGACGCAGGGCGGGCCTTCGTGGACCCCGGCCAGCTCGAGCAGGTGATCATGAACCTCGTGGTCAACTCCCGGGACGCGATGCCGAGCGGCGGGAGCATCACCATCGAGACCTCGAGCGTCGTGCTCGACGAGGAACACGCGGCCGCCCACGCGGGGGGCTCGGTGGGGCCGTACGTCATCCTCGCGGTCACCGACACCGGGGAAGGCATGGATCAGGCCACCCAGCAGCGGGTCTTCGAGCCCTTCTTCACCACCAAGGAACAGGGAAAGGGGACGGGGCTCGGGCTGTCCACGGTCTACGGGATCGTGCAGCAGAGCGGTGGCCACATCGGGCTCTCCAGCGAACTCGGCCAAGGCACGACCTTCACGATCTACCTCCCGCGGACCGATCGACCGGAAGCGCCAGCCCTGGCGCACTCCGAGCAGGGCGACCCGCTGCGCGGGTCGGAGACGATTCTCCTCGTCGAGGACGAGGCTCCGGTGCGCCAGGTGATGAGCACCATCTTGCGCAAGAACGGGTACCAGGTGCTCGAGGCCCAGAACGGTGGTGAAGCCTTTCTGGTCTGCGAGGCCTTCAAGGCCACGGTTCACCTGCTCATCACCGACGTGGTGATGCCGCGCATGAGCGGCCGCCAGCTCGCCGAACGCCTGGTCCAGATGCGCCCGGCGCTCAAGGTGCTCTACATGTCGGGGTACACCGAGAACGCGATGCTCCGGCACGGCGTGCTCGAAGGGTCGATCGAGTTCCTCGGGAAGCCGATTCTCCCGGACGCGCTGCTGCAGAAGGTGCGGCGCGTGCTGGGCGCCCCCGCGGCTCGCAGCAGCTGACGACCGGCGTCAGCGCTCGACGGTGAGCACCTCGGCCCCGTCCTTGGTGACGAGGATGGTGTGCTCGAACTGCGCCGAGCGCCGCAGGTCCTTGGTCACCGCGGTCCAGTCGTCGGGCCACAGCGCGTCTTCGTGGGAGCCGGCGTTGATCATCGGCTCGATGGTGAAGGTCATGCCTTCGACCATCTTCTCGTTGGCGCGCGCGTCGTAATAGTGGGGCACCTGCAGCGGGGTGTGGAACACCGAGCCGATGCCGTGGCCGCAGTAGCTGCGCACCACGCCGTACCCGTACTTGTCGGCGTGCTGCTCGATGGCGCGGCCGATGTCGTTCAAGGGGCGGCCCGGCTTCACCGCGGCGATGCCCAGCTCGAGGCACTCGCGGGTGACCCGCACCAGCTGCTTCGATTCCTCGTCGACCTCGCCCACCAGGAAGGTGGCGTTGCAGTCGCCGTGCATGCCGTCGAGGTAGACGGTGATGTCGAGGTTCACGATGTCGCCGTTCTGCAGCGGCCGGCTGTCGGGGATGCCGTGGCAGATGACCTCGTTGACCGAGGTGCAGATGCTCTTGGGGAAGCCGCGGTAGTTGAGCGGGCTCGGGTAGCCGCCCAGGGCGCAGGTGGCGTCGTGGGCGATGGCGTCGAGCGCGTCGGTGGTGATGCCGGGCTTCACCGCTTCGCCGGTGATGCGCATCACGCGCGCGGCGGCGGCGCAGGCGCGGCGCATGCGCACCAGCTCCTCGGCGGTGCGCACGTTCGAGCCGTCGCCGCGGGCCGGCGTGCCGGTGGCCGCGTAGTCCGGGCGGCGGATCGACAGCGGCACCTCGCGCATCGGGCTCACCACGCCCGGCATCACCCGGTTCTTCTCCAGGCGCACCCGTTCCTCGCGCAGGAAGACGCCGTCGGCTTCCTTGTGGCACTTCTTGTACTTCTCGCTCGACCCGCACCAGCACGGCTCGTTGGGCCGGGGCAGCACGGGGGGAGGGCGCAGCAGCGCTTTGGGAGCCGGGGTGATCACGTTCATGCGTTCGCCAAGGTGGAATGGACCAGCTGGGTGAGCCTTTGCTCCGTTCGGTCCAGAACTTCAAGCCGGGCCGCCCGGTTGATGCGACCTTCGGTGGCCTCGCTCACCGCGAGCAGCTGCTCGGTGATGAGCCGGCTGAGGAACAGCAGCAGCGCCTTGTCGGTGCGCGCGAGCCCGTGTTCAAGCCACCGCTCGTGGCGCACGTAGTCGTCGTAGGCCTCGTGCTCGTGGTCCAGGTCCCAGCGGGCGAGCCGGAAGGCCTCGCGAAAGGCCGGCAGCCCGGGCCACACCGGGCGTTCCTGCACCACCTGCTGCAGCGCGAGGCCCGCGGCGCCTTCCCAGTCCTGCACCTGGGGCGGCCACTGCGAGAGGTCCTTGGCGAACAGCTTGCCGAGCTCGTCGAGCACGTAGCGCTCGATGGGCACCGGCTTGGTGTCGAGGAGGTGCTCCCAGCGTCCGGGGATCTTCGCCATCGGCGGCGGACTCTACCCTTCAGCGCAAGGGAACGAGCTTGCGGGTGGCGTCCGGCCAGGACACCGGGTCGCCGTAGCCGATCGACAGCTGCTGCTTCACCACCTGGTACACGGTGCGCCGGGTGACGAACTCGCGGTGGCTGCAGTCGGCCACCTCGATGTTGAGCAGGTTGTCGTGCTCCCGCGTCTCCAGGATGCACGAGGGGAAGGGGTTCACCCGGTCGGCCTTGGAGTAGACCGACACGAAGCGCACGTCGCGCGGGAAGGCACCCATCTTGAGCCTGCGGATGAACGGCGACATCGGCGTCATCTGCCAGATGCTCCGCGAGACGAGCCCGTAGCTGAGGATGCCGAAGTACGCGGTGGGCGAGCCGTTGTGGGGCGTGCCCAGGGTGATGAGGTTGCGCACCCGGCGATCGCCGCCCAGGCGCTTCACGTAGTAGCGGCCGATGAGCCCGCCCATCGAGTGCCCGATGATGGAAAGCGGCCCCATCTGCGGGTAGCGCGCGTAGAGCCGGTCGACCTTCTCGCGCACCTTCTCGGCGCAGTGGTCGATGCCCTTGGTGTTGAAGGCGTCGAAGAGCCCACCGAGGTTGATGCTCCAGACGCAGAAGTTGTCGCGGCGAAGCCGGTGCTCGAGCACCTCGAAGGTGCGCCGGGTCGACATGAACCCGTAGAGCAGCAGCACCGGCCTCGGGCAGTTGTTGAAGTCGGTCCGGCGCACCACGTCGTTGCCGCGGCGGTCGAAGTCGAAGTAGCCCTTGAGGTACGCCGCGGTGCGCTTGAGCTTGCGCCAGCGGGTCAGGAGTGCTTCCACACCCCGACCATAGCGGGCGTGACCCACGCGTCGAAATGCGTGGGTGTAGGCGGTTTGGCCACTACTGGGCGGGAAGCTTGACCTGCAGCGGATCCAGCGGGGGCTTGGCCATGATCTGCATCATCTTTCCGTATTTGGCCGGATCCTTGGTGGCCATCGGATCCATCGCCGGGGGCTTGAGGTCGAGGTTCATGAACTGGGCGACGGTGCCCAGGATGCCGTCGGTGAAGACCAGCACCACCTTGCCTGGGGTGCCGGCGGCGGTCTTGGTGAGGATGATCACCTTGGTGTCCTTGGCGTCGTGATCGAGCGCGCCCTGGTCGAGGCCGGCGCCGTCGCCGACCTGCGCCTGCATCGCGTTCGCCAGCTCCATGCCCAGCTTCTGCGCGCCGGCCATGTCGCCCTTCTTGATCAGCTCCTGGATCTTGGCCTGGCCCGCCTCGGCCTGCTTCTGCATCGCGGCCTCGTCGAGCTTCCCCTGCGCCAGGGTGTGACCCTTGGCGAGCGCGGCGGTGAGCTCGGCGGCGCTCTGCTTGGAGGTGAAGACCGACACGTTCGGCGGACCGGACGCGAAGAAGCGGTAGGTCGCCTTCGCCGGCGCAGGTGCACCGAGCTCGGCCTCGGTGGGCGCGGAGTCGGCGACCCAGCCTTCGAGCACCGGGCCCTGGTCCTGCCAGCGCTCGAGCAGACGGTTGAGCTGCCCGTCGCCCACGCGGTCGGCGTACTGCTTCACCGCCTGGCGGACCACGGCGTACGGACTTTCCAGCGCGTCGAGGAACGGCTTGGCGTTCGGCTTCGGGGCCAGGGACAGCAGCTCGAGGCCCTTGGCCTTGCAGAACGGGTCGTCGATGGCGAACAGGGCGGCGCCGGTCTCCGGGGGCAGCTCGCCCTGGCGCTGCAGCACGGCGACCTCGGCGAGCAGCTGGCTCACCGCCGCCTTGCGCGCGTCGACGCAGGCCGGGGTCGGCTTGCCGGCGCAGGTCTTCTGCCACTTCTCGGCGAGCTCGCCCGCGGAGCCGTCGCGCTCGGGGGGGAAGAGGTTGGAGACGTGGGTGGCGGCGAGCAGCAGCGTGAGGGCGAAGCTCATCGCGAACCTCCGAGCGCCTTGGTGGCGCGCTTCACGCTGTCCTTGCGGGCCGCCGCGGCATCGTCGAGCGCCTTCTTCTGCTTGTCGGTCGGCGGCACGTTGCGCAGCAGCGACCATTCCGGGCAGTTCTTGGCGACCTTCTCGAGGTGCTGCTTGAGCAGGGCGATCTCCAGGTCGTACGCGCGGACCTCGTCGGCGGCGGTGAAGAGCACGCTGGCGACGTCCTTCGGTTTGAGGCCGAAGGCCTTGGCGTCTTCACAGGTGCGCTTGTGGGAGAGCTCGTGGGCGTAGAGCGCGTCAGCGAACTCCTTGCAGATGTAGTTCCGGATGGTGCCCTGGTTGATCTCGCAGGTGTCGCCGTCGGTGGTCATCCCGGCCACCGCGGTGCGCCCGGCGGCGGCCGCGGCCTTCCCGGTCTGGATGAGGGCGTCGAGCGGCGGCTGGCCGGCGGGCGAGTTCGCCCACTCGTTCATCCGGGCCTGCACGCGCTCCTCGAGGTCCTTCGCGGTGTCGGAGACGTCGATGATCGCGCGGCCCTTCTTGTTGTTGATGTCGAAGAAGTTCCGGGCCGTCTGTTTCTGGACGATCTGGTACGCGATGTCTCCGACCGAGTTGCAGTCGTTGCAGGTCGGCGGCTTCGCGGCGGCGGCGGTGGCCAGCAGCGCTGCGGACAGGGTGAGCGTCTTCATGGGCGGGGCGTGCACTCCTCTCGGTAGACGTCGTAGGGCGCCAGGTCGGGCGCGCGGTCCGGACTCAAGGCGATCGCTCGATCGAGGGCAACGATTCCGTCGCACGGGCGGTGGGCGCCGATGAGCGCGGTGCCGAGGTTCCGCCACGCTCTCGCGTGCGCCGGGTTCACCCGCACCGCCCGCGTCCACAGCTGCACGTCGTCGGCGAAGTCTTCGACCCGGAAGGCCGCCGCGGCGCTCGAGGCGCCGAGCACCAGCCCGAGCGCCACGGCACCGGCCAGCCGCAGCCGCGGCCCGAGGAAGGCCCCCAGCGCCGCCGCTGGCCCGAGCCACGCGAGCAGGAGCACCTTCTCCGCGACCAGGTCGGCCTTGGGGAGCACCGAGCTCGTCGGCAGCAGCGCGGCGAGGGCCCAGCCGACGGCCAGGCTGACGAGCGGCGCCTTCCGGCGCAGGGCGAAGGCAGCGGTCACCGCCACCGCGAGCGCGACCGCACCGAGGACCTCGCCCGATGGAGTGGCCACCACGCCGTGGTCGATGGACAGCGCCCAGGGCCGCACCAGCAAGGACAGGGTCTGCGGCAGCGCCTGGAGATTCCCCAGCACCGTCTCTCCGAAGGGGCGCACCAGCGGGCTCACCCGCGCCAGCTCACGGTAGCGGTGAAAGGCGAACAGCGCCGCGGTCAGCGCCAGCGCGAGCGCAACCACCCGGAGCCAGGTGGCGCGCGGGAGCGCCTGGTCCTTCGGACGCCCCGTCTCCCAGGCCAGGAGTAGCAGCGGGAAGCAGAGCGCGGTTTCCTTCGCGGCCACCGCGAGCGCGGCCAGGACCCCGGCGAGCGCGAGCCTCCGGTGCTCCACGGCGAGCAGCGCACCCGCGAGCAGCGTGGCCATCAGGAGGCTCGAGCGGCCGCTCACGTACGCCACCGCCTCGGCGCAGGCCGGCTGGGCCACGACGAGCGCGGTGGTGAGCAGCCCGGCGGTGGGCCCGAAGCGGCGCCGTACCGCGAGCCCCGTCAGGAAGGCGCAGGCGAGGAAGAGGACGAGGTTGGTGCGCAGGAAGGCGGCCGCCTGCTCCCCGAAGAGCGCGGCGTCGGCGAAGTAGGTCAGGCGAGTGAGCGGGCGCAGCCCGTCGGGCAGCCGCTCCAGCAGCGCGGGCAGCGCATGCGTCGCCTCGTCCCGCACCACGTGGTGAAAGTCGTCGAAGTGGAAGGTGCCGCGCGGCACGCCGTGCCAGCCGGCGAGCGCGAGCGCCAGCACCGCCGCCCAGGCGAGCCGCTCGTTCCTCGCCGCTGGTGCCAGCGCCGTGGCCATCGTCGCGGCGGAACGGTAGGACCATTCGCCATGGACGCGTTCTTCATTCCGCACGGCCAGGGCTTCGCGGCGCAGGTCCACACCCGCGGCCCGTGGAGCAACGCGCACCAGCACGGCGGGCCGCCGGCGGCGCTCCTCGCGCGGGCGCTGGAGCTCGAGGCGGGCCCGCGCACCGACTGGCAGCCGGTGCGCTTCCTGATGGAGTTCCTCAAGCCGGTGCCGGTGGCCCAGCTCGAGCTGCGCACCTCGGTGGTGCGCTCCACGCGGCGGGTGCGCACGCTGCGGGGCGTGCTCTCGTCGTCGGGCGTCGACGTCTGCCAGGCGGAGTGCGTCTTCCAGGTCCGCGCCCAGGTGCCGACGCCGGACAGCGCCCGCTCGCCGCAGCGGCTCGCGCCGCTCCCCGACGCGCTGCCGCCGTACACCTTCCCCTTCTTCCAGGCCGAGGTCGGGTACCACACGGCGATGGACCTGCGGCTGCCGCGGGAGGCGTGGGGCGGCCGCACCTGCGCCGCGTGGATGCGCGCCAAGGTGCCGGTGGTGCCGGGCGAGACGCCGTCGCCGCTCCAGCGCGTGGTGCTGGCGTGCGACGCCTCGAGCGGCGTGGCCCCTCCGGTGGACATCTCGAAGTTCACCTTCCTGAACCCCGAGCTCGTGGTCCACCTGTGGCGGGACCTCGAAGGCGAGTGGGTCGGCGTGGACGCCTTCTCCGAGGCAGGGGCGACCGGCGCGGGCGTGGCGCGCAGCACCGTCTACGACGCGAAGGGGAGCTGCGCGGCGAGCGCGCAGGCGCTGCTGGTCGAAGTGCGTTGAACGTGAAGTTCAACGGTGGTGCCTCGGCTTCCCAGGTGACGGGCCCAACCACTCGGATTGACGGCGGGCCCGAAGCCGTTCAGGACGGCACCTGTCTTGCTGCTTGCACCCCCTGGAGGGGTATTTTCATGCGCTCAATCATCATCGTGTCGTGCATCGCCGTGTCGTTCGCGTCCTGCGGCCAGGGGGCCGTGCGCAGCTGCTACCAGGGCAGCGCGGGCGGCGGCGTCCGCTGCGTCACCACCAACACGCTCGACGGCGTCAACCGCGACGTCGACGGCGACGGCCGGGTGGACACCTTCGTCTGCGCCAACGGCGAGCGCGATTCGCGCCACCACTGCGCGAGCCACGACGCGCTGAGCGGTCCGGGCAAGCACGACTCCGACGACGACGAGGTGCGCTCCTACAAGGCGTGCGGCGGCTCGCCCATTCTCGGCGGCGACGACGACCACGACGACGACGGCGTGCCCGACGAGCGCGACTTCGGCGGCGGCGCGGGCACCGGCGGCGCGGCGGTGCCGGCGAGCTCCGGCCGCCTCGGCTCGGGCGTGCTGCTGCCGTAAGCGGCAGCCGTCATTCGCGACGTGGCGCGCTGGTGGGCGGCTCTTTAAGGTCCGCCTCCGGCCCGACCATGCCCAAGCTCTCCGACCCTCGCTCCCTCACGCCGTCGTTTCCTCCGCCGCAGCTGCTGATCGGCGGAACCCTGCGCGACCCGGTCGAAGGCGGGCGGCTCCAGGTGGTGAACCCGGCGACCGGCGAGCGGCTCCCCGACGCCGCTGCGGCGACCGCCGCGGACGTCGACCTGGCGGTGAAGGCCGCGCGGGCCGCCTTCGAATCGGGCCCCTGGCCGTCGATGACGCCGGTGGCGCGGCGCCGGGTGCTGCGGAGGTTCGCCGACCTGCTCTGGCAGAAGCGCGAGGCGCTGGGGCTCGTCGAGTCGCTCAACAACGGCAAGACGTACAAGGACGCGGTGCTGGGCGACGTGGGGCCCGCGGCCGCCACGCTCGACTACTACGCCGACGTCGCCACCAAGCTCGAAGGCGAGGTGCTGCCGGTCCCCGGGCCCTTCCACACCTACACGCTGCGCGAGCCGGTGGGCGTGGTGGGGGCCATCGTCCCCTGGAACTACCCGCTCTCGCTCGCCACCTGGAAGCTGGGCCCGTCGCTCGCGGTGGGCTGCACGGTGGTGCTCAAGCCGAGCGAGCTGACGCCGCACACCGCGATGGCGCTCGGGCAGCTGGCGCTCGAGGCCGGCCTGCCCGACGGCGTGCTCAACGTGGTGCCGGGCCTGGGGCACCAGGCGGGTGAGGCGCTGGCGCGGCACGGCGACGTGGACAAGGTGAGCTTCACCGGCTCGCCCCGCACCGCGCGCGCGCTGCTGCACGCCTCCGCCGACACCAACCTCAAGCGGCTCTCGCTGGAGCTCGGGGGCAAGAGCCCGCAGGTGGTGCTGCCGGACGCCGACCTCGACGCCGCGGTCGAAGGCTGCTTCTGGGGCATCTTCGGCAACAAGGGCGAGGTGTGTAACGCCGGCTCCCGCGTCATCGCCCACGCGCAGGTGTACGACGCGCTGGTGGAGCGGCTGGTGGCGAAGGCCAGGGCGCTCAAGGTGGGTGACCCGCTCGACCCGTCGACCGAGATGGGCGCGCAGGTGAGCGAGAAGCAGCTCACCTCCATTCTCGCGCTGGTGGAGTCGGGCAAGGCGCAGGGCGCGAAGCTGCTCACCGGCGGTGCGCGCGACACCGCGGGCGCCAAGGCGAAGGGCGCCTTCATGCAGCCCACCGTCTTCGGCGAGGTGAAGTCCTCGATGACCATCGCCCAGCAGGAGATCTTCGGCCCGGTGCTCTGCTGCATGCGGGTGCAGGACGAGGCCGAGGCCATCGCGCTCGCCAACGACACCAGCTACGGCCTCGCCGCCGGCCTGTGGACCCGGGACGTGGCGCACGCGCACGCGCTGGCGCGCAAGGTGAAGGCGGGCGTGGTGTGGCTCAACTGCTTCGGCGAGTTCGACGACGCGGCGCCCTTCGGGGGCGTGAAGACGTCGGGCTGGGGCCGGGACCTCGGGCCGCACGCACTCGAGCAGTACACGCAGGTGAAGACGGTGTGGACGCAGCTCAACCGCTAGAGGGAATCGACATGGCCGACATCGCGATGGGGTACCGCAGGCTGGGGAAGGCCGGGCTCAAGGTGAGCGAGCTGTCGCTCGGTTCGTGGGTGACGTTCGGCGGTCAGGTGGGCGTGGAGCCGGCCGCGAAGTGCCTGCGCGCCGCGTACGACCTGGGCATCAACTTCTTCGACGGCGCCGAAGGCTACGCGCGTGGTCAGGCCGAAGACGTGATGGGTCAGGTGATCCGCGACGCGAAGTGGCGCCGCGAGTCGCTGGTGCTGTCCACCAAGGTCTTTTACGGCGGTGACGGCCCCAACGACACGGGCCTCTCGCACAAGCACGTGATGGAAGCGGTGCACGCCGCCCTCAAGCGCCTGCGGGTGGACTACGTCGACCTCGCCTACTGCCACCGCCCCGACCCCAACACGCCCATCGAGGAGACGGTCCGGGCCTTCGACATCCTCGTCAAGCAGGGCAAGGTCTTCTACTGGGGCACCAGCGAGTGGAGCGCCGCGCAGGTGGAAGAGGCGTTCGCCGTCGCCAAGGCGCTGGGGCTCACGCCGCCGTCGATGGAGCAGCCGCAGTACAGCCTCTTCATGCGCAAGCGCGTCGAAGAAGAGTACGCGCCGCTGTACGCCAAGCACGGCTACGGCACGACCACCTGGAGTCCGCTCGCCTCGGGCGTGCTCTCGGGCAAGTACCAGAAGGCGATTCCCCAGGGCTCCCGGCTGTCGATGCCCGACTACCAGTGGCTGCAGAAGCGCGTCGCCACGCCCGCCCACCTCGCCTCGGTGGAACGGCTCACGCCCATCGCCAAGGAGCTCGACTGCTCCCTCGCGCAGCTCGCGCTCGCCTGGTGCCTCAAGAACCCCCACGTCTCCTCGGTCATCACCGGCGCCACCCGCCCCGAGCAGGTGCAGGAGAACGTGAAGGCGCTCGCGGTGGTGCCGAAGCTCACCGCCGAGGTGCTCCAGCGCATCGAAGCGGCCATCGACCCGACGGTGCGCGGGTAGCCGAGGCTACTTGCAGTAGCCGGTGGCGGTGTCGCAGCTGCCCGCGGTGCCGCCGCAGTCGTTGTCGTTGCCGCAGCTCGGCAGACACACGCCGACGCCGGTGCCGTCGTCGTAGCAGACGTAGCCCGCGCGGCAGTTGCTCTGCCCCATGAGCGGCGCGGTGCAGGTGGCGAGGCAGAAGGCGTCGTTGCCCGACTTGGCGCACTGCGAGCCCAGCGGGCAGGGCGAGGTGGTGCAGCTCTGGGTGCAGTAGCCCATCGGCCAGGCCTGCACGCACTGGGCGTTCATCGCGCAGGTGCCGTTGCACGGAGTGCCGATGACGGTGCCCGGGTCCTGCGAGACGGCCTTGAAGGGGACCAGGGTGAAGTCGCCGCCGGTCAGGTTGTCGCCCGCCTTCAAGGTGATGAGCTCGGGGCTGTCGGTGGTGGGGAAGACGCCCGCGGGCTCGCCGGGGTCGAGCGTGCCGTTGCCGTTGGAGTCGATGGCGCCGGCGAGCACGTAGCTGCCCGGGGGCGCCTCGATGGTGAAGGAGAAGTTGTTCGCCGCGGAGGCCACTGCGCTGGCCTTCACCACGTACTCGCCCATCTCGTTCTGCGCGAGCAGGCCGACCTCGGCGTTCTGGGTGAGCGCCGCGTCCTTGCGCACCTTGATGTCCACCGAGGCGGTGCCGCCGTTGGAGGTGAGCGTGAGCTGCGCGGTGGCGGTGGCGGGCAGCGTGGCGGCTTGCAGCGCGTCCGCGTTGCCGTCGATGGCCAGGTTCGACGTCTGGCCCGGGGGCACGGTGACCTGGTTGCCCGCGGGGAGGTTCAGCACGCCCGCGGCGTCACCGGCGATGGCCGCGGTGACCTCCAGCGGCTGCCCGCCGGTGTTGGAGATGGCGAGCGAGGTGCGCGTCACCGTGCGGTTGAAGAAGAGGTCGCTCGTCGCCACCGCGAGCTTCGGCGGGCCGGACGCGGTCTGGCCCTTGGCGGCGAGCAGCGCGGCCTGCGCGTTCACCAGGCCCGCGCCGCAGCCTTCGTTGCACTTGCTGGCCGGGTTGGCGGTGGTGGTGAGGATCATCTTCGCCTGGTCGGCGGTGAGGTTGGGGTTGGCGGCCTTCATCAGCGCCACCAGGCCGGCGATGTGCGGCGTCGCCATGCTGGTGCCCTGGAGGAAGCCGGCCGACGGCTGGTTCATCGCGTCGCGGTGGGTGGACAGCACTCCGTCGGGGTAGCCGTCGCCGTTCTGGTCTTCCGCGGTCTCGCCGCCGGGCGCCATCACCGCCACCTGGGTGCCGAAGTTGGAGTAGCTCGCGCGCGCGCCGGAGAAGCGGGTGGCGCCGATGCAGATGACGCCCGTCTGGTTGCAGGGAATGGTGCGCGCGGTGTCCTGGTTGGAGTTGCCCGCGGCGACCACGATGACCGCGCCGCGCGCCAGCGCCGCGTCGATGACTTCCTGGTAGGCCTGCACCGGGTCGCTCACCCCGCCCAGGCTCATGTTCACCACCACCGCAGGGGTGGCGTTGGCGGCGGTGCCCGGCACCGTGCCTCCGGTGGCCCAGGTGATGCCGGCGGCGATGTCGCTCAGCGCGCCGCCCTGCTTGCCCAGCACGCGCACCGGCAGCACGCGCGCGTTCCAGTCCACGCCTGCCACCGAGCTGTCGTTGTTGGTGGCCGCGCCGATGGTGCCGGCGACGTGGGTGCCGTGGAAGGACGAGCCGCCCTGCGGCTGGTCGCCACCCTCGTCGTGAGGGTTGGTGTCCACGCCGTCGCCGTCACCGCCATTGGCAGCGTCGGAGATCATGTCGATGCCGGCGACGACCCGAGGGTCGAGGTCCGGGTGCGGGGTGATGCCGGTGTCGATGACCGCCACCACCACGGAGTTCGAGCCCTGGCCGAGGTCCCACGCGGCGGGCAGGTTCATGGCCGCGTAGTGCCACTGCGCCGGGTAGAGCTTGTCGTTGGGCACCGCGAAGGCGCGCTGCCACTGGTCGGCCTCCGCGTAGCGGATGCCCGGGCGACGGGCCCAGCGCTGGGCGAGCTCGCGCGTCTCCCCGGGGCTGAGCGCGGCGCCGCTCGGGTGGTGCACGTCGAGCACCTGCAGCTCGGGGGTGACGAAGCGGTGGTGGCGCAGCTTGTACGGCTCGCCGCGCAGGAGCTTGAGGAGCGCGGCGGCGCTCATCGCCTCGGAGGTGCGCACGATGACCCGGCCGGCGATGACCTCGGTGGTGGTCGGCGGCACCGGCATGTCGACCACCGGAATCGGGCCCCGGTTCATCCGGTGGCGGGCGAAGAAGCCCGAGAGGGTCGGGCTCATCGGGGCCGCGCCCGCGCCCTGGAAGATCTTCAGCGTGCCGGAGAGCTTCCCGGTGCCACCGCTTCCGCCGCCGTCGCCTCCACCACCACCGCCGCTGCAGGCAGCGAGGCACAGCGCGAGGGCACACGTGAGTTGTCTGGTCATTGGGCTTTCACCTCGATGCAGGTCAAACCGTTGGAAGGGGTGCAGTTCTGGCCGATGAGGCAGGCGCCGATGCCGTCGAAGTCCACGCAGGAGATCTGCTTGCAGTCCTCGTCCACCACGCACTTCTTCCGAGTGATGGAGCACTCGCCCTGGCTGCAGGTCTGCTGCGGGCAGTCCTGATTTTCCTGGCAAGTGCAGTAGCCGAAGGCGCTGCCTTCGCGGCGCCAGCACTGGCTCTTGCAGTACCCGGTGGCCGCGCCGGTCGGCTTGGCGCAGGTCGAGCCGCGCTTGCAGTCGGCGTCGCCGGAGCAGGGGTGGCTCATGTCCGGCTGGCACGGCTGGGTGTCGCTGCACTGGAGGCGGGAAAAGACGATGCGGATGTCGCGGCACCCGTAGCCGCGCGGGCATTCCTGGCCTTCGCTGCAGTCCGCGCCGCAGTAGGTGGAAGAGGTGCGGGTGTCGATGATGCAGAAGTTGGCGCCGGTGCCACAGGTGGAGATGCCGGCGCCCGAGGTGCAGCGGCTGCAGTACGGGCGCAGCTCGCTGTCGAAGTCGTTGAAGCACGACGCCCGGCCGGCGCCCGCGTCGGTCATGCCTCCGTCGGGCGTGCCGCAGCGCTCGCCGAAGCGGCAGTCGTTCGCCGAGCCGCAGAAGTACGGGTCGCACTCGCCGATGGCGCAGGCCGCCACCTCCGCGGGGGTGGTGCCGGTGCAGCGGCAGGCCACGTCGCCGCAGCGGCAGGCGCCCTGGCTGCAGTCGCCGCTCGAGTGGCACCCGGTGACGCAGGAGCCCTTGGACACGTCGCACACCGTGCCCAGCGCGCAGTGGAGATCGCTCGTGCAGCGCCCTTCCGACAGACATTTGCCGCTCGCGGTGTCGCAGAAGGAGCCCTTGGCGCAGTCGAGGTTGGCGAGGCAGCCGGCGCGGCCCTGGCAGAAGCCGATGGGGTTGCAGAACTCGCTCGGTGCGCAGGCGGCGTCGGTGCGGCAGTAGCAGACGTTGTTGCGGGTGTCGCAGCGGTAGTCGGAGGCGGGGCCGCAGTCGCCGTCCTGGGTGCAGCCGGCCTGGCCCACCTTGGTGCCGCGGCAGCCGACGAGCGTCAGCGCGAGACAGAGGAGTGCGAGGGGCCCGCGCATGGCGGGCGGACCCTACTTCAGTGGGCGGCGACGGGCATCGCGTCGAGCTGGGACTTCACGTCCTCGGTGCGCGAGCGGAAGTCGGCGAGCAGCTCCTTGGGGAGCGGGTCGGCCCGGGGGAAGTTCTGGCCCAGCGGGTTCACGTACACCCCGCCGCGCTTGAGCCCGAAGTGCAGGTGCGGCCCGGTGGACAGGCCGGTGGAGCCCGACTCGCCGATGACGTCCTTCTGGGCGACGCGCTGGCCGGGCTTCACGTCGATCTTCGACAGGTGCAGGTAGCAGGTCTCGAAGCTCATCACGTGCTTCACGCAGACCATGTTGCCGCCGCCGTTGTCCCAGCCGGCCTTGGTCACCGAGCCGTCGGCCACCGCCCACACCGGGGTGCCCAGCGGGGTGCCGTAGTCCACGCCGTTGTGGGCGCCGAAGTAGTTGAGGATGGGGTGGAAGCGGCCGCCGAAGCCGGACGTCACGTGGGCGAACTTGAGCGGGCTCTTGAGGAACGTCTTGCGCGCCGAGCTGCCGTCTTCGAGGAAGTACGACTCGGTGCCGTCGGGGAGCTGGTAGCGGAAGCTCTTCTTGTTGCCGACGGTGGAGCCCTTGTAGCTCGCGGCGAGCACGCGGCCGTAGTCGATGACCTTGCCGTGGGCGAGGACCTTCTCCACCACCGCGCGCATCACGTCGCCCTTCTGCACGTCGCGGTAGAAGTCGATGTCCCAGGCGAAGACGTCGGACAGGGTGACGGCGATCTCCGGCTTCTCGCCCGCGGCCTTGGCGGCGTCCCACACCGAGCTGTCGACCTGGAGCTGCACCACCTCGACGCGCGTCTCGCGCTCGACTTCCTTGAGCCGCCCCGTCCAGCGGTCGGCGTCGCGGCGCACCTGCCATTCCTTGAGCAGCGAGCGGCGGTACTCGAAGAGGTCGAGCTGGCCGTGGCGGAAGACGAAGCGCAGCTGGTCGTCGGGGCGGGCGCGCTTGAAGTCGAACTCCGCGGCGCGCAGGGCGCCCTGCACGCTGTCCACCGTCGCCTCGTCGAGGCCGGCGGCGTAGAGCGCGCTGGCGACGGTCTGGTTCCGCTCCAGGTGGCGGTTCTTGATCAGCGTCGAGTCGCCGGTGACGGCGAGGGCCAGGGAGAGCGCGAGAGGGGCGAGCACGGGGACTTGCGAGCATATTCGTCACAGACGGCTCCGCCAGTCGAGCACCGTGGACCTACAAGGCCTTACCCGGGCGTGATCGTTTCCGGCCCCTGCGGGCACAGAAGGGTGTGCTGACCGAACTGTCGCTGGTGGTGGTGTTGCTCGGGGCCGCGGAAGACGCGCCCTTCACCCGGGAAGAGACCGGGGCCTCGCTGGTGGCGCTCCTGCCTTCGACCAAGGTGGGCCTGAGCCAGGACGAGCGCTTCCAGCGCCAGGTGCAGCTGCTGCGGGTGGAAGGGCGCATCGCCACCTTCGACACCTCGGGCCCGGCGTGGTCGTCGTACGTGCGCGGGGCCGGGTACGTGCTGCTCCCCTTCGGCCTGTTGATGGCGCCGTACCTGAGCGGCGGCAACAGCCCGGTGTCGATGGTGGTGCCGTCGACCTACCGGACCGCGGCGCTCGCCACCACCGAGCTGCAGACCGTGCACACCACCGGGTGGTGGTTGCTCGGCGGCTCCATCGCGCTCCTCACCGTGGGCATCATCAGCGGGGTGACCGGCTGGGTGCTCAAGAAGCTCGAGCTCGGGCGGCTGGAGTCGGAGCGCGACGCGCTGCAGGCGGAGCTCTCAGCGAGCGGCCCGGGCCTTCAGGCGCCTGCGCTGGGTGTCCCGCCCTGACGCGCCTCGGCCCTTCAGGGCCGCGCGAGCACGGGCGGCTTCTCGAAGTCGCGCCGCGAGCGGGTCAGCTCCATCACCCGCACCAGCACGCTGGGCGAGACCACCGAGGTGCGCTGCCGGCGGACCTCGAGGTTCAGCACCTGCGGCTGATTCCCCAGCGCCACCAGCTCCTTGAGGATGCGGTTCGACACCGGCTTGAACGACAGGCCGCGCACCGGCACCCGCTTGCCGTTGGGGAACACCTTCCAGATGAGCAGCGGCGCCGACAGCGGCGTGCCTTCGTTGCCGGAGGCGCGGCCGGGGAACTCCTCGGTCTGCTCCACGATGATTCCGTATTCCAGGTCCTCGTCCTTGAGCATCGCGAGCAGCTTCTTCTCGAGGTCCTTGTCGCTCAGCGTGCCGCTGGTGCCTTCCACGAACATCGAGCCGGTCGCCGGGCGCGAGCCGCGCGCGTGGCCGTTGCTCTTCTCCACCTTGCGGGTGGGGGCGCGGTTCATGAAGTACGTCTTGAGCACGCCCTGGTCGACCAGGGTGATGGGCTGCGGCGCCACGCCGTCGTCGTCGACGGGGTAGTAGCCCCAGAGCGCGGTCTCCTTGCCCTTGGGCCCGAAGCTGCGGCGGGTCGGGTCGTCCTTCACGGTGAGGAACTTCACCGCCACCCGCTTGCCCAGCCGGTCGACCAGGCGCCCTTCCTGCCGGGAGCCCAGCGGCTCGCGCGGCTCGCTCAGCGGCTCGCCGATGGTCTGCAGGAAGAACATGCTCGCCGCCTGGCCGGTGAAGAGCACCGGGCCGGTGTAGTCCTCCTCGGCGACCGGCTGCTTGGCGAGCTCGGTGAGCCGCTCGCCGAGCTGCTTGGCGGTGGCGATGGCCTCGGCCTCGCTCGGCAGGTCCTTGGCCGAGGTGCCGCCCCAGCGCTTCCACAGCCGCAGGTTCATGCCGTCGGACGCCTGGGTGCTCACCGCCAGCGCGAGCTCGGTGCGGTTCTCCGCGAAGCGGTGGCGGCCGGGGTCGCTCGAGACCATCCACTGCGTCCACGCGGTGGAGTTGGCGCGCGCGCTGCCGTCGAACACCTGCGGGTAGTCGAGGAAGACCGCCGAAGCCTTCTTGACCAAGGACGTCATCGCGTCGCGGTCCACGTCGAGCGTGGCGCGCGGCTCGAGCACCGACGCCATCGGCGCGTCGGAGAAGTCGATGGGCCGGTCGCTCACCGCGTTGGTCTGCAGGAAGGCCTTCTTGCGGGCGAGCGTCTCCAGCGCGTCCTTGAAGTTGAAGTCGAAGGACAGCCAGAGCGCCTGGCGCAGCACCTGGGGGTCGAGCTCCGCCGGGGTGGAGCGCCGGCCGCCGAAGCCGCCCGAGTCGAGGAAGTTGGTGTTGTCGAGCGCCGGCGAGCCGACCCGCACGTGCGAGTTCACCGAGAGCGAGGTGTCCTGCCCGCGCGCGGTGAGCGCCCCGAAGGACGCGTTGGCGTAGAAGGTCGACGTCTCGCCCACGAAGGCGAGCAGGTGGTACGGCGAGGTCGGCGACTTGGCCTGCTGCGACTCGTAGAGCGACAGCGTCTTGGCGCGGGCGATCTCCGCATCGAGCGCGGAGAACACCGGGTCGATGCCCGCGTCGGCCGAGGCCGCCGCCAGCACCACGGCGAGCAGGGCGCTCATGGCGCACCTCCGTCCACCGCGAAGGGCGACGGCAACAGGGGCCCTCGCTCGTGGCGCTTGGAGCGGCGCTCCACCTCGATGTCGCTCACCAGCATCGACGGGGCCACCGCCGACACCGGCACCCAGCCCGACTCCGCGCCGCAGAAGCCGTTGAAGACCGCCACGTCGCTGCCGGTGGCGGCGATGCGCTCGAAGGACGCCAGCGGCGTGCCCACGATGTCCACCCCGCGCACCAGCTCCTCGCGCCCGTCGGGGTACAGCCGCGTCACCACCAGCGGGAGCACCTTGAAGGCCTGCGGCAGCCCGCCGGTGCGGGTGTTGGTGAAGCCGCCCGACACCTCGTGGAAGATGAGCCCGTACGGCTTCTTGCGCGCCTTCACCTGCGCGATGAGCTGCTGCTTGAGCTGCTCGAAGGGCACGCTGGTGGTGGAGGTGACGAGCAGGTTGCCCTGGCGCGACACCGTGGGCAGGCCGGGCTGCGCGCGGCCGTGGCCGTTGGAGTGCGCGAAGCCCTTCACCGGCGAGCGGCCCATGAGGAACCCCTTCAAGATTCCCTTCTCGACCAGCACCGCCTTCTGCCCCTTCTGACCTTCCTCGTCGTACTTGTAGAAGCCGTTGAGCGGGGTCGCGTCCCACTTCTCGCGGCCGGGGTCGTCTTCCACCGAGAGGAACTCGGGGAGCACGCGCTGGTTGAGCTTCTTGGTGAAGGTCTGGCCTTCGTCGGCGTCCTTCTGGCGGTGGCCTTCGATGCGGTGACCGAAGATCTCGTGGAAGAAGACCGCCGCCGCCTTGCTGGTGATGATCGCCGGTCCCGAGTACGGGTCGGCCGGGGGCGCCTTCTTCATCTTGAGCAGGGTGTCGATGAGCGTCTGCACCCGCTTCTCGAGCGCCGCCTCGTCGGGGAACTGGTCGGGCGCGGTGACCTCCACCGAGTCGTAGAGGTCGAGGTCCATGCCGTCTTCCGCGCGCACCGAGCCGCTCATGAACAGGCGCAGGAAGATGCGCGGCTGCCGCAGGCGGGTGCCTTCGCTGTCCACCACGTAGGTGGTCATGCTCGCCGCCACCAGCGTCACCGAGGAATCGAGAATCTCGGTCGCCCCGCGGAACTTCGCCGACAGCCGCTTCACCCGCTCGGTCCACGCGTCGCGGTCGAGCTCCAGCGAGGCGCGCGGCCCCACGTAGGTGTTCGCCGGGTCCACCGAGAAGTCGTCCGACTGGTCTTCCTCGCTCGTCTTCAGCGTCTTCTCGGTGCGCACCTTGATGAGCTGCTTGTTGGCCGCCTTCCACGCGCGGTCGGTCGCCCGCCACAGCGCGATGCGCAGCGCCCGCGGGTCGTCTTCGATGGGGAGCTGCCCGGAGCTGCCCTGGCCTTCGAAGTCGTAGCGGCCCTTGCCGCGCAGCTGGTGGGTGTTGTCGAGCGCCTTGCTGCCCACGCGGACACTGACGTCGAGCGTGCGGCCCTTGCCGGTGAAGCGGTCGCCACGGCCGTCGGACTCGGCCAGCGCCCCCAGCGAGGCGGAGATGCTGAAGAGCTGCCCGTCGGCCACCCGGTACTGCAGGTAGTACATCGGCGCGTCGGCCGACTGGGGCAGCTGCTTGACGTGGGTGTCGATGGAGTCGACCAGCGCGGCGAGCAGCGGGTCGTCGTCGTTCGGGGCGGCGGGCGCGGCCGCGAGGAGGGCGGCGGCGAGCAGGGCGTTCATAGGGGGCGGACTGTGGCGCGGCGCCGCTCGGGCGGCGAGCCAAATCGGGTGCCGGCTCGGGGGGCGGAGATGCTCCAGTGGAGTGTCGAAGGGGCATTCGCGTCGACACCCCTCACGCCCCGGAAGGCGAGCAACATCAACGCCCTGGCCTCAGGCCCGGCAGCTGCACTGTCGGCGCTGCCCTCTGCCCGGAGCCGTTCATGCCCGCCTCGCTCGCGCAGTCCGTTCGCCGCCGGTCCTCGCCGCTCTTCCTCGGTGCGCTGGTGTCGCTCTCCGCATCGTGCGGTGTCGCAGAGTTCGACACCGACCCGGGCGACGAGGCGACCTCGCTCGACAACGCGCTCGCGCTCGACTCGCCGGACGCGGCGCCCGGCCGCACCCTGGCGAAGAACGGCCTGGGCGCGGTCGCCCCGCCTCGCGGCCAGACGGTGGTGGCCTTCGTGGAGCTCGAAGGCGGAGGCGGGCGCCAGCTGCGCATCGCCACCGGCGACGACGGCAAGGTGACCGGCACGGTCGACGAGCAGGTCCTCGGCGCGCCGCTCGTCGCCGACACCGCCAACCTGAGCCAGGGCCTGAGCGCGGCGTGCTCCGACGGCGCGTACACGCTCGAAGGCCCCAAGTGGACCACCACCTACGCCTGGTCCTTCCAGGCGGCGTCCACGCCGACCGAGAACTCCATCGCCGCCGTCGAGCAGTCGCTGCGCGAGGCGGCCAACGACGTGGTGAATGGCGCCAACGACTGCGGGCTCACCGACGCCATCAGCGCCACCAACCGCTACCTGGGGCAGACCACCCGGGGCACCAACATCGCCAACAGCACCACCAGCATCGTCTGCGGCACGCCCGACGGCGCCAACGTGGTGGGCTTCGGCACGCTGCCCAAGGGCGTGCTGGCGGTCACCTGCTACTGGTACAGCGCGGGCGCCATCGTGGGCGCCGACGTGAAGTACAACAAGGGCCTGTACCACTGGTTCGCGGGCAACGCGCCGCCGTCGGGGTGCACCAGCCGCTACGCCATCGAGGGCGTGGGGGCGCACGAGTTCGGCCACGCCTTCGGCCTCGGTCACGTCTCGGAGTCGAGCCACCCGACGCTGACCATGAGCACCGCCACCGGTCCGTGCACCAACGCGCCGGCCACGCTGGGCCTGGGCGACGTCCGCGGGCTGCGCGCGCTGTACTGAGGGGACGGCGCTCGGACGTCCGCGGCCTCAGGACCCGGCTACCGCTGACGGACGTGGAGCCGGACCCGGGCTGGCACCGAGGTGAGCGAGCCGTCGCTGACCACGTACTCGAACCAGGTCTGGTCTCCCTCGGAGCCGTCGGTCTCGTAGACGAAGGCGCCGGTCCTGGGGTCGAAGTCGCGCACGTGGCCCACCGAGGGCTGCTCGAGCACCTCGAACCGGAGCGCGCTCGAGTCGCGGTCGAAGCCCTTGAGCTGCCCGGAGACCCGGCCTCGCGTGGGCGCGTCGAGGTCCTGGCCGAACGCCACCGGTGGGTCGTTCACCGGCTTCACGGTGAGTCGCACGGTGCCGGTGGACGTGGCGCCCGACGGGTCCGTCGCCACGAAGGTGAAGCTGTCGATGCCCGAGAAGTTGTCGGCGGGCACGTAGGAGAAGCCGCCCGTGGTCGCCCCGAGCACCTGCGCGGTGCCGTGTTGCGGCGCGGAGCCGAGGCGGAAGGTGAGCGCGTCGCCGTCGACGTCCAGGGCCTTGAGCGTGCCGGTCACCTGCTCGTCCTCGTCGATGGTCAGCGTCTGATCGCTCGCCACCGGCGCGTCGTTCCTCGCCTCCACCACCACCGTCACCTGCACCGGGGCCGAGCTGGCCTGGGCGTCACTCGCCGTCACGGTGAAGGTGAACTCGCCGTTCTCGTGGGGCGCCGGCTCGTAGCGCACGCGGCCCTGCGCGGCGTCCACCACCGTGGCCCGCCCGCTCCTGGGCGGCGTGGCGAGACGCAGGGTGAGCGGGTCGCCGTCCACGTCGCGCCCCTGGACCACGCCTTCGACGCTTCCGCCTTCCACCGTCTCGAGCCTGAGTGCGGTCAGCACCGGCGCGTCGTTCACCGGCTTCACGTGAATCGAGAGGGTGCCCTTCACGGTGGTGCTGCGGTCGCGCACCTCGAAGGCCACCACGTCGCTGCCGTTGAGATCCGGGCCCGGCGTGAAGCGCCACCGGCCGGTGCTGGCGTCGAGGAGCTCGGCCACCCCGAGCCTGGGCGACGAGGTGAGCCGGAAGGTGAGCGGCGCGCCGTCGGGGTGCGACGCCGGCAGCTGTCCTTCGGTGGCAGTGTCCTCGGGGCACTCGAAGGTCTCCGCGCGGACCAGGGGCGGGTCGTAGACGGGGGTGATGGTGACCGAGACCACCGACGATGCCTCGAGCTCACCGTCGCTGGCGGTCACGGTGAAGGTGTCGGTGCCGTTGATGTCGGCTGCGGGCAGGTAGGTCACGGCGCCGGACTCGGGGGCGACCGACGCCTGACCGTGGGCCGCTGGCTGACTGACGGTGAAGCGCAGCGCCTGAGCGTCGACGTCGGTCGCCGTCACCGTGCCGCGCACCGCCGTGTCCTCCGCCGTGCGCAGCGCCAGCGGCCGCGCGACCGGGGCGTCGTTGACCGACGTGACGTCCAGGGTGACGACCGCGGTGGAGGTGAGCGCGCCGTCGGAGACCTGGAAGGTGAGCTCGTCGGGGCCGTGAAAGTCGTGGGCCGGCACGTAGGTGAACGCGCCGGTGTTCGCCTCCACCGTGGCGGTGCCGTGCTTGGGCTTCTGGCCCAGCGCGAAGGTGAGCCGGTCACCATCGACGTCGGTGCCCTGCAGCGCCGCAGCCAGCGCCTGGTCCTCGTCGACCCGCAACGTCGCGGCTGCGGCGATGGGCGCGTCGTTGACCGCGCTCACCGCGACCGAGACCTCCACCACCGCGCTCGCCAGCCCGTCGCGCACCGTGAGGGTGAAAGCGTCGTTGCCGTGGAAGTCGGCGGCGGGCGAGTAGGTGAGGGCGCCGGTGGCCGGATCGACGGTCGCCTGACCGTGCTCCGGCGAGCGGCCCATCACGAAGGTCAGCACGTCACCATCGACGTCGGAGGCCACCGCCGTGCCACGCACGGCGACGTCTTCCCGGGTGGTCAGGCCGAGTGGCCTGGCGACCGGGGCGTCGTTGACGGCGGAGACCTGCAGCGTCACCGCGGCGGCGCTCTTGAGCCGGCCGTCGCTCACCTCGACGCCGAACCCGTCGGGACCGTGGAAGTCGCGCACCGGGCGGTACGTGAAGTGGCCCGTCCTCGCGTCGAGCACCACCTCGCCATGTTTCGGACCACGCGCGACGGAGTAGGTCAACGCGTCGCCGTCGACGTCGCTGGCGACCACCGCCTCCTCGAACGGCTCGTCCTCCTTCGGCGAGAACGACGCGGCGCTCACCGCCGGCGCGTCGTTCACCGCGGCGATGGCCACCTTCACCAGGGCTTCCGTGCTCGCGACGCCGTCGGTCACCGACACCGTGAAGGTGTCCTCGCCGTTGGCGTCGCGCGACGGGACGTAGGTGACGGCGCCGGAGCTTGCGTTCACCGTCGCCTGGCCGCGGGAGGGCGGACGGACCAGCGAGTAGGTCAGGGTGTCGCCGTCGAGGTCGGTGCCCGCGAGCGCCCCCTGGGTCGGAGCGTCTTCGCTCGTCGACAGGGTGAGGCTCGAGAGCGCGGGCGCGTCGTTCACCGCGGTCACCTCGAGCTCGACCGTGGTCTGCGCTTGCAGCGCGCCATCGCTGACCGCCACGCCCACGACGTCATTCCCGTGGAAGTTGGCGGCGGGCACGTACCGCAGCGCGCCGCTCCTGGCGTCGAGTTCCACCGCGCCGTGCTTCGGCGGCCGCACCACCCGGTAGGTGAGCGCGTCGCCATCGACGTCGCTCGCCGACAGCTGGCCGGTCGCCACGCCGTCTTCCGGCAGGGTGAGCCGGAGCGTCGCGAGCGTGGGCGCATCGTTGACGGAGCTCACCGTCACGGTGACGTCGGCCGTCGCGCTGGCCGCGCCGTCGTTCACCGACACCGTGAAGCGGTCGTCGCCGTGCGCGTCCAGGGCCGGGCGGTAGGTGACGGCGCCGGTGGGGTCGACCGTCGCGTCCCCGTGTGCGGGCGCCGTGGCGATGGCGTAGCTCAGGCGATCGCCGTCGACGTCGGACGCCTGGAGCACTCCGCGCGCGGCCACGTCCTCCACCGTCCGCAGCACGAGCGGCGTCACCTGAGGCGCGTCGTTCACCGAGGCGACCTGCACCGTGACTCGAGTGCTCATCGCGACGCGGCCGGCGCTCGAGCGCACGCTGAAGGCGTCGGCGCCGTGGAAGTCCTTGCCCGGCGTGTAGGTGAACCTGCTGCCCTCGAGCGGGTCGAGCTTCACGGTACCGTGGGCCGGCGCTCCGCTCACACGCACCGCGCCCGCCACCCCGCCGTCGGCGAGCGCCTCCAGGGCTCCCTGGACCGGAGTGTCCTCCGGCGTCTCCAGCGCCACGGCACGTTCCTGGGGGGCAGCACACAGCACGACGGCGAGCAGAGGTGAGAAGGGCATCATCGTGGCGGGCTCGGGGGCGAGGTGGGACCGGTGCGCACGGCGCTCGTGGGCTCCGAGCACCAGGCAAGGTCCGCGCCAGGCCAGTGGGGTCGTGGGCTCGGCCACTTGGGCGCCGGGGTGCAGGGTCGGCGCGCTCGGCCCAGGTCACGGACCTGCACGGCCCTTCAGGTCGGTGCACCTTCAGCTGGCGTTGCAGGTGTGGCGAGCGCGCACAGACGCGCCCTGCCGAGCGCCGGCGCTCAGACGTCGCGCACGCCGCGGCCGGCCTTGGTCTTCTGGTACTCGGCCCAGGCGTCGCGTGCTTCCGAGAGGAGCTCCTCGACGCGGCTGTCGCCGTCGGCGCGATCCTTCGCCGCCACCAGCGACATCAGGAGCGGGTCCTCGGTCTCGCCGTTGACCACCACCACGTTCGAGGTGCCGCCGCGCGGGGCCCACTTGATCTCGCAGTCCATGTCGCCGCGGTACTCGATCATCAGCGCCCCCAGCACCTGCTGGAAGAAGCGCCCGCGCACGTCGCCTTCGAGCTGCACCGCGATGAGGTGCGCTGCGCCCTCGCGCATCAGGAAGCGCATCGCGCAGCCGGGCATGTCGGGCAGCGCGAGGAGCCGGGTGCCGTCGGGCGCGTCGGTGACCACCGCGCCCAGCGCGGCCGGCAGGCGCTCGAAGTGCGCCATGGGGATCTCCAGCCGGAGCTTGGTCGAGCTGAAGGACATGATGCGCGTCGCGGCCACGTTGGAAGGATGCTCAAAGGCCTCGTCGAAGTCGAGGGCCCTTCAGCCCTCGGTGTAGTCGAGGTCTTTCCCGAACGTCTCGCCCAGCACCCAGGTGGCCGCGAAGGCCAGCGCCAGGCTCACCGCGCCCACCACCAGCGCGGCCTGCACCGGGCCGTGCGCACCTTCGAGCGCCTTGTACGACAGCACCAGGGGGATGACGCCGCCCCGCACGAAGTTGGGCACGGTGGTGGTGACGGTGGCGCGGATGTTGGTGCCGAACTGTTCCGCGGCGATGGTGACGAACAGCGCCCAGTAGCCGGTCGCCGCCCCGAGCAGGAAGCACAGGAAGCCGAAGGCCGCGAGGCTCAGGCCGGGGATGAAGACGTAGGCCAGGGTGAGCAGCACGGTGGTGACCAGGTACAGGAACACCACCTTGCGCCGGCTGCGCAGCCACTGGCTCAGCGCGCCGGAGATGAGGTCGCCCACCGACAGGCCCAGGTACGCGTACATGATGGCGTCGCCCGGCGAGACCTTGCCGTCGACCCCCGTCGCCAGCCCGAAGGCATCCGAGAACTTGATGAGGATGCCGATGACGAACCACACCGGTAAGCCCACCAGGATGCAGGCCACGTACTTCACCGCGTTCTTCCCCGAGCGGAAGAGCGAGAAGAAGTCGCCCCGGGTCGCGGTCGAGCTCTTCACCTTGTTGAACATCGTGGACTCGAAGGTGCCCACGCGCAGCGCCAGCAGCGCGAGGCCCAGCCCGCCGCCCACGAAGTAGGACACCTGCCACGAGAAGTTGCGCGAGATGAGGTTGGCCGCCACCGCGCCGAAGGCCCCCACCGTCACCACCACCATGGTGCCCCAGCCGCGGCGTTCCTTGTCCATCGTCTCCGAGACGAGCGTGATGGCCGCGCCGAGCTCGCCCGCGAGGCCCAGGCCCGCGAGCAGCCGCACCGCCTCGTACTGCTCGAGCGAGGTCACCAGGCCGTTGGCGATGTTGGCCACCGAGTACAGGAGGATCGACCCGAAGAGCGTCGACTTGCGGCCCAGCCGGTCGCCCAGGATTCCCCAGACGAGCCCGCCGATGAGCATGCCGCCCATCTGCCAGAGGAAGAGCAGGTAGTCGTACTGCTTCACCAGCGCTTCGTCGGTGATGCCGATGCCGACCAGGCTCTTCTTGCTCACCAGGTTGAAGAGCTGGAGGTCGAAGATGTCGACGAAGTAGCCGAGCGCCGCCACCAGCACGGTCAGCGAGACCACCGTCTTCGCGGGCGCCGCGTCCTTCGCTGTGCCTTCGTTCCCCACGGCGGCTCGCCTAGCACGAAGGCGGCCCGAGGGCAGGCGCTCAGGCGAGTGGAACGGGCGGGAGCCCGAGCCTCGCGAGGTGCTGGTTCAGGTCCTCGCGGGAGATGCGCAGGCCCTTGCTCAAGCCGGAAATCTCGGCGTCCATCCTCGCGGGGGTCCCCTTGAGGTCCTGGTACTGGGGCAGCTGCGTGCCCAGCTGGTGCGGCCAGAGGTCGGAGCCCAGCGGCGTGCCCTGCGCCAGGCTCTCGATGAGCGCCTGGTACTTCGCCATGCGCTCGCGCAACGCGCTGGAGGCGTTGGGGTGGGCGGCGAACGACTCCGTGAGGTCGAAGAGGTAGCGCGAGTAGCTGGCGAAGGTGCGCGCCAGGTCCAGCCGGTCGAAGGCCCGGCTCGCCAGCGTGTCCAGCTCCGCCGAGGACAGCCGCGGGTTCTTCACCAGGAAGACGTTGACCGGGGTCGGGTGCTGCAGGACCGAAGGGTCCTTCAGGAACGGCGTGAGCTCCGCCTGCGGCAAGCGCGGGTCGGTGAGCGCGAGCTTCATCAGCAGCGAGGTGTGGGGGCCTCGGCCGCCCGAGCCCACGCGCACCCCTTCGTAGACCGAGGCGTTGCCCCGCGGCTCGGGAGCATCGGCAGGGCGCTGGGGCCCGCGGAGCTGGGTGCGGAAGCTGCGGTCCTGCACGAACCGCAGCCGCTCCTGGACCAGGTCCGAGACCTGCGCACGCTGCTCCTCGGTGAGCGCGTCGTTCGCCACCAGGCGCTCGAGCGCCGGGAGAAACTCGGTCCGCCTCCCCGGGTGCGTGATGCTCTTGGCAGCCGCCGCCTGGTCGCGCAGCTCGATGTCGTCGATGACCTGCTGCAGTACCTGGTCGAGCATCGCGTTGGACAGCTCGTGCGGCGCGCCCAGGCAGTCGAGCGAGATGCGGTTTTCCACCGACTTCGCCGGAGCGTCGGCGAAGGCTCCGTGAATCGCGGCCAGGGCCAGGGGCGGCGTCCCGACCGAGCGCGCGAGCTCGGCCCACTGCTCGAGGCTGCCCGCGTAGCTCCGGCCGCCGACGGTGACCGCCACCTGGCCTTCGAGTGGCGGCGCCTCGGACAGGCCCGCCCCCTGCGCCTGGATGCGGAACTGCGCCGCCTCGTCGAGCGGCTCCAGGCCGCTGCCCGTCGAGCGGAGCGCCTGCACCGCCCCGGTGAGCATCAGCGCCATCACGTGGTCGATGTCGGCCGGGGCCACCGAGTTGATGCTCTGGAAGTTCACCGGGAGGTCGTTCGCCAGCGCGGTGATGAGGCGGCCGTCGTTGAGCCAGTAATGGTACGTCTCCTGGTCGTTCACCTTGGCGGCGAGCACGCGGCGCAGGCGGCCCTGCGCGTCGGTGGACTGCGAGAGCAGCCCCACGTGGTCGATCTCCACGCGCTTGCTCGAGCCCTGGGCGATGAACACCGGGCGGTCGGGGTCGCCGGAGGCCAGCCGGGTGAAGTCCTCGAGGTCGATGGACCGGTGACCGCTGGTGCCCACCACCAGGAACTTGTCCTTCAGCGCCTCGGCCTTGTCGGTGATGACGCGGAAACCTTCGGCCTCCAGTGCCTTGCGCTGCTGCGGCGTGAGGTAGGGGTCGTACACCGCGACGCTCTTGGCGCCGTGAGCCCTGGCCGCGCGCGCGGTCTCGGTCCCCACCTTGCCCGCGCCCACCACCAGCACCGCGCGGTTGTTGAGCCCCGTCGCCAGCGCCGAGAGCACGGTGGAGACCGACGAGATGATCGCCTCGCCGATCTGTGCCGACTCGAGCCGCTTGCCGTACGAGCCGGCGACGTTGACCACCGGGAACCCCGGGGTGAGCGCCGAGATCTCGGTGAGGCCGCGCGTCGTCTGCTCCACCACGCGGAAGGCGCTCTGCAGCTCGGGGTACTTCTCGACGATGTACTTGGACGCGTAGCCGCCGTCGTCCAGCACCACGATGGGCTCGCCGTTCTCGCGGTGCCGTTCCACCGCGCGGTCGATCGCCTCGCCGATGCACTTCCACATGGCGTCGATGTCGCCGAGCGGCGGCACCTCCATCGGCATGCCCGACTCGGCTTCCACCGTCGCCTCGACCGCGTGCCCCTGCTGGTAGGGGATGCCGACGAACTCCGCCTTGGCGGGGTCGAGCCCGGCGGCGGTCATCGCCCGCACCAGCCCGCTCGCCTGTCCGAGCACGTGCTGCACCATCACCACGTTCGCCTTGGCGAGGGGCTTCTCCTCCGCGTACCGCTCACCCACCGACCGGGTGATCGGCATGTCGAAGGAGATCTCGTTGAGTTCCTCGAGCGCGTTCTGGAGACGCTCGGCCTGGGTGTCGCCCACCGCTTCCCCGGACAGCCAGTCGTCGTCGCCCACCTTCGGGCCAGGAGACGTCTGCCACTGGGGCATGAACGGGTACGCCTTCTGGAGCGCGCGGACGTAGTCGCCGTCGATCGCGCCGAAGGTCGCTTCCGCGCCCGGGGTGGCGCGCGCGAACAGCGCCCCCAGCTCGTCCACGGTCGCCCCCCGGAAGGAACGCTCCATGAAGAGCGTGAGCTTAGCAGCCAGGAGATAGGAGCGGCCTTGTCCGCGTGGGAACCCGAGCGCCTCGAGCCCCGGCGCCCAGGAGGTGTGGCCCAGCGCGGTGGCCGCCTCGACGGCCGTCAACCGGCTTGCCCCGGGGCCGAGCGCTTCCAGGCGCGTGCGCAGCTCCCCGGCGGCTGGCGGGTCGAGCTGGGCGCCGTCGAGGAACGGCTTGGCGAGGTGCTTCAGCCTGCCGAGGCTGCTGCCCTGCACGATGTCCCGCATCGAGCGCACCGGCGCTGCGTCCTCGATGGACACCAGGGGGGCGGGCCCGGGCGAGGCGAGGACCGACGCGGCTCGCGCGGCGTCGGGGGCCGGGGCCGGAGTCGCCGCGGTCGAGGTCGCCACCGGCGTGGCCCCACGCGTGGCGCCGGCTCCCGGGGGAGGGAGCGGGCGAGGCAGTCCTGTGGGGACCCGGGGCGCCATCGAAGGGGAGCTACCACCGGATGCTAGACGGCGGCGACCCGAGTGCCCAACCCGGGCACCCGACGGTGACGGCGCCTAGGGCCGCACGCATCGGTACCGCGTCATGCCCGCCGCCAGCGACACCCGGCCGGTCCCGAAGTCCACCGCGTACGGAACGGTGCCGTCCTTGGTGCTGGAGAAGAACGGGCTCGAGCCGGTGCAGGCGATCCACTCGGTGTGGTTGTCGAGATAGCAGCCGTACGGGTCCGGGCCGGTGCGGTAGCCGCAGCCATTGCAGGCCGGCGTCAGGCAGGTCCCGGCGTCGGTGCAGGTCGTGCTCACCGCGCAGGCGCCGCCAGGCCCGGTGGCCGGGCAGCCGACGATGCGGGTCCTCAGCTCGTCGATGGTGGGCACGCGCCAGTCGCTGTAGCCGGCGATCGACAGGCCGGAGCACGAGCCACGGTCGAACTGCTCGTTGAGCCACATCAGCCCTCGCGCCGAGTCGACGAAGACCCCCGGGTGGCAGTACCCGTTGGAGCAGACGCCGGCGTCACCGGCGCAGCCTCCGTCGGCGGTCCCGAGGGCGCCGCACAGACCGCCACACCCGTCATCCCCACACTCGGAGTTGCTCTTGCACTGGTAGTGGCAGTCGCAGCGGTACGCGTACTCGACCGTCACCTCGATGGAGTCGACGAAGCCCACCGCGCTCTGCGAGCCGGTGTTGCTCGCCCGCACCCCGAGGCCGAAGCCCGGGGCATTGATCTCCGTCGGGCTGAAGCCATGGCCGAAGAGGAACGAGGAGCCGCCGAAGGTCGGGCTGGCCCAATCCGGCTGCAGCGTGTAGCCCGACGTCGCCTTGCCGATGGGCTTGCCGTCGAGGAAGGGCACCACCTCCATGAGGTCTGCCGAGCCATTGCCTTCGCCGCGCGAGCGGACCTTGGCGGTGATGCCGTTCACCGACGCCGTCGGCGGGAGGTTGAAGCCGAACCCGGAGACGACCAGCCACTCCGATTCCGTGCGCAGCCCGGTGGCGCCAGGCAGGCTGACAGAGGTGCCCGCGTCGTCGCGCTGCGCCACGGCGGCCAGCGACGTCCAGGCGGCGTAGGTGCCACCGTCGCGCAGGCCCACCCGGCTGGTCGCGGCCAGCGCGCCCAGGCTCGGGCCCGCCACGCGGTCCGAAGGACAGCCACAGAAGTTGGTCGACTGGCCGCCGCCCGCGGCGCCGCCGCAGGTGCCACCGTCGCCGCAGGTGGCGTTGCACATCACCTGGTGACCGCAGCCGTCGTCCATCGAGAAGCCACACTCGCGCGGGCCGCAGCTGCGCGTCGGCGTGCAGCCGCACTGCAGCGGCTGGCCTCCGCCACCGCACGTCTCGTACGCCTTGGTGCACTGCCCGCAGTACACGGGCTCTCCGCAGCCGCCGTCGATGGTGCCGCAGGTGGCGTTCTGGTCGGTGCACTTCGCGGGGTGACAGGCCGGCTGGTCGCCCGGAGGCACCGCGATGCACTGCGCGACGCAGACCTGCCCCAGGGTGCTCAGGTACTGACAGTCGCCGCTCTGACAGTCGGTGGGGTTGCTGCACTTCTCGCCCACCGCCTTGGGCTTGGCGCACTTCGAAGGGCTCGAGGACGAGTCGCAGAAGAGGCCGGCCGCGCACACCGTCTCTCGATTGCAGGTCGCGCCTTCGGTCGCGTAGGTCGTGCAGGTGCGGTTGCCGCAGTACAGCCCGCTGGTGCACTCCACCGAGCGCAGGCAGCTCGCCCCCGACGCCTTCTTCGCCTCGCAGGTGAACGAGTTGAGCACGTTGCAGTACCCCTGCGCGTCACACACCTGCAGCCAGGTGCACTGGTCGCCCAGCTTCGCCGGCTCGCAGGTGAGGCTGATCAGCTGGCAGGTGCCCTTGGTGCACAGGAAGGGCGGCGCACAGGAATCGAGCCCGGTGCACGCTTCGCCCGGCTTGGCGAACGCCACGCACTTGCCGCCCGAGCACAGCCCCTTGGGGGAGCAGTCGCTGTAGCCGGCGCAGGCGTCGCCGATGCCCGGCCGCTTCGCGCACTGGTCGTTGTCGTTGCAGAAGCCCGACTGGCACTCCTCGGGGTCGCGGCACGAGGAACCGTCGGACTTCGGCGCGGCGCACGTGCCGTACGAGTCGCAGTACTCGCCCGCGGCGCAGCCCTGGCCGCACTGCTTCACGCAGACCTTGTTGCTCGGGTGGCAGTACTTCGACTGGCACCGGTCGCTGTCGGTGCACGACGCGCCGAGCGCAGCGGCCGACTTGCACGTGCGGCTGCCGCTGGAGTCGCAGTAGCCCTGGCACTGCCCGCTCGAGCTGCAGGTGGCCCCTTCGGGCAGGCCGCAGGTCTTGGTGCCCGGGTCGCAGTTGCTCTGCTGACAGTCGGCCGACGAGAGACAGGGGCCCCCGTTCGGCTGCCGGTCGGCGCAGTGGTTCGTCGAATCACAGTACCCGTTGCGGCAGTCGCCGGGCTTGGTGCACGCGTCGCCCGCCTTGCCGCCCGGGTCGCAGGCCATCGTGCCGAAGTTGCAGAAGCCCGACTGGCAGTCGCCCCACTGCTGACAGGTGGCGCCGCTCGCCAGCAGGCCCGCGCAGGCGCCGGTGGTGGTGTTGCAGAACAGCCCCGGGCCACAGGGCACGTGCGGCGGGTCGACGCAATCACCGCCCAGCGTGCGCAGCGGCTTGCAGACGCGGCAGGTCTGACCACCGTCGGGGGTGGAGCGGGGCCCGAGGCAGTACAGCCCGGCGGCGCACTGGTTGGAGGAGTCGTCGCACTTCTGGTCGAGCCCCACCTTGGGCGTGGTGCCGGTGCTCGAGGTGGTGGGCGAGAAGAGCGAGGAGCACGGGTTGCAGCCGGCGTCGGTGGCGCTGTCGCAGCCGAGCACCTTCGTCGAGCAGCTCGCGGAGTCGAGGTACGCCTTGCAGGCGTCGGCCTGTGCCGCGTCGACCATCGGGTTGCTCTTCACGAGGACCGGCGTCCGGTCGCCGTCGGCACCCTTCACCTGGTCCACCCGGCAGGTGGTGACGAAGTTGAGGATGTCGACGCACTCGCCGGTGCTCCGGTACGCGATGGGGATCTCCACCGAGTCCGGGCAGCGGTCCATGAACTTGCAGTACGAGTTCAGCACCCCGGCGAGCTCGGGCGAGGGGCCACTGCCGCTGCACTTGCAGCCGCTCAGCGCGAAGGCGGCGGTGAAGAGCGCGAAGCGCGCGAGCGTGTGGTGGTGAGCCATGCAGGTGTCCCCCGGGAGAGGGCGACACTATGGCCTTCGTGGCGCTCGGGGTCGACCGCCGGACGCTGCCGTGGCCTTCCGTCTTCGAAGCAGGTAGGCCTCGCGCTCCGTCATGAGCGACCAACGGCCCCAGCACTGGTCGGATGCGCAGGCGAACGAGCACTTCCGGAAGGAGCTCGCCGCCAAGGGCCCGGAGGCCGCGGTGCCCTGGCCACGAACCCCAGGCACACCCCGGCCGTTCACCATCGGTCAGGGCGCGCGGCCGCTGTACCCGGCGATCGGCGTCGCCTGCTGCTGCGCGCTCCTGGGCGTCGGGTCGTTCTTCCTGCACGTCCCGCAGGCCGCGTTCGCGTTCCTGGGCCTCTCGCTGGTCTTCGGCGCCGCCAGCGCGTTCGCCTTCGAGCGCCGCACGGCGGTGCAGGTCGACCACCAGGGCCTGCGTGGCTGGCTGCGCGGGAAGCCGGTCGAGGTGCGCTGGGCCGACGTGTCCAGGGTGTCGGCGGGGCAGGGCGCCGTGGTGGTGCAGGTGAATGGGGCTCCGGCGCTCGAGCTGCCGGTCCCTTCCGGCGAGGTGCACCTGGTGCTCGCCACGCTGGTGATGCGACGGACGCCTGTGCAGCCGCTTGGGCCCGGAGGCCTGGCAGCGCAAGTGCCGCCGAAGCCAGAGGCGCAGGCGCCGGCCTAGAGGTCGACCTTCTTCTCGCTGTGCGTGGTGCCGTCGAAGCGCAAGAGCTGCCCCTTGTTGTCCCACCGGGTGATGAGGTTCACCGGCCGGCGCCAGAGGCTCTGCAGGTTCTTCAAGGTCTCCCGCGCGTAGTCGCCCTTGAGGTCCATGCCTTCGTGCTTGTGGGCCAGGGTGAGCTCGCCGCGGTTGTCGTAGTTGGCGTCGATGACCTCGATCACCGGCTGACCGAAGTTGGTCAGCATCTGCAGCATCTTCGCCTTCACCTTGCGGAACTCGCGGTCGAGGATCTCCCAGGAGTTGCGCTTCTCGTTGAAGCCGAAGGTGAACAGCTTCTGCTCGATGGCGAACTCGGCAGTGAGGAACTCGTCGATGAAGGTGATGTCGTTGTAGTGCTTGCGCACCTCGAAGATCTTGGCGCGGCCTTCACCGAGCTTCTTGTCCCAGTTGCGGCGGGTGCGCAGGTCGTCGCACTGGTCCCACTCGCGGCCGTAGCGGCCCTTGTTCCAGCGGTCCTCGATGTCGCGGAACAGCTCGATGCCCAGCTTGTACGGGTTGAGCTTGCCCTTCTGGGTGGCCATCGTGCCGGCGTGGTTGTTGGCGTAGTCGAGGATCTCGTGATCCTTCAGCGCCTTGGTGGTCATGATCGTGCTGTGCCAGTAGCTGGCCCAGCCTTCGTTCATGATCTTCGTCTGGCCCTGCGGCGCGAAGTAGTACGCCTCGTCGCGGATGATGGAGAGGATGTCGGCTTCCCACGCTTCCAGCGGGGCGTGGTCGAGCAGGAACTGCAGCACGTCGCGCTGCGGCCGCTCGGGGAACTTCTTGGCCTGCTTCTTCTCGTCCTCGACCTTCTTGCGCTGCGAGTCCACGAAGGACTGCGGGTTCATGTAGCCCCGCATGTATTCCTTCTCCACGCGGATGCCGCCGCCCGTCTCGTTGGCCTTGGACTGCTCCTCGGCGACCTTGGGGTCGGGGTTGCGGCGAATGTGCGGCGCGTGCTGGTCGATCAGGTTCTCGAGCGAGAGCGCGCGGTCGATGAAGTCCTCGACCTTCTCGATGCCGATCTTGTCGATCCACCGGCGCACCCGCGTCGCGTGGTTCGCCATCTCGTCCATCATCTTCCGGTTGGTGTGGCGGAAGCTGAAGTTGTTCTTGAAGAAGTCGCAGTGGCCGTAGACGTGGGCCATCACCATCTTCTGGTCGACCTCGGAGTTCGCCTCGAGCAGGTAGGCGTAACAAGGGTCGTTGTTGATCACGAGCTCGTAGATCTTCGACAGCCCGTACTCGTAGCTCTTGGACAGCTGCTCGTATTCCATGCCCCAGCGCCAGTGCGGGTAGCGCGTGGGGAAGCCGCCGTAGCTGGCGACCATGTTGAGCTCCTCGTAGGAGAGGATCTCGAAGATGGTCTCGAAGCCGTCGAGGCCGAAGGCCTTGGCGTGCCCGAGGATCTCGTCGCGCAGGTCGGCGAGGCGTGGGGTCAGTGAGCGAGGCATTCAGCGGCCCTTCCCGAGGAAGTCCTTGATGCTGCCGTAGATGCCGTCCTTGTCGGCGATCTCGCTGAGCGCCACGTTCTCTTGCGCCCCCACGTGCTCGCGCAGGTCCTTGATGAACTGCCCCGAGCCGTACGGACTCTCGACCTGGCCGTACGCGAACTGGTTCACGCTCGGCAGGATGTCGCTCTTCAGCATGTCGACGCAGAGCCGGGTGTCGTCGGCCGACCAGTTGTCGCCGTCGCTGAAGTGGAACGGGTAGATGTTCCAGCTGCTCGGCGGGTAGTCGGTCTTGATGATGTCGCGGCAGAGCTTGTACGCGCTGGAGATCATCGTCCCGCCCGACTCGCGGGTGTGGAAGAAGGTCTCACGGTCGACCTCGCGCGCCACCGCGTCGTGGATGATGTAGCGGGTCTCCAGGCCCTTGTATTGATGGCGCAGCCACGTATCGAGCCAGAAGCTCTCGATGCGCACGATCTCCTTCTGCTCGTCGCCCATCGAGCCCGACACGTCCATCATGTAGAGGATGACCGCGTTGGTCTCGGGCAGGTTCTCCAGCCGCCAGGTGCGGTAGCGGCGGTCTTCGCGCACCGGCACGATGATCGGGTTGCCCGGGTCGTACGTGCCCATCGCGATCTGCCGCTTGAGCGCCTGCTTGTACGTGCGCTTGAAGTGCTTGAGCGACTCCGGCCCGATGTTGTGCACGCCGGTGTACTTGATCTTGGTGGTGACGATCTTCTCGGTGCCGCGGTTCTGGATGTTCGGCAACTGCAGCTCTTCGCCCAGGATCTGCGCGAGCTCGTCGAGCGAGACGTCGACTTCCAGCGCGTGCTCGCCTTCGCCTTCGCCCGCCTTGCCCTTGCCGTCGCCTTCCTGCGGCTCGCCCGGCTGCAGCTGGTCGCCCGGCTGCCCGTCACCCTGACCGACGCCGCCTTGCTCGCGCTGCCCGTACTTGAAGTGGGGCACGTCGATGAAGGGCACCGGAATCGAGATCAGGTCCTTGCCCTTCTTGCCGATCATCTCGCCCTGCTGCACGTACTTTCGCAGGTTCGCTTTGATCTTCCCGCGGACGATCTGCTTGAAGCGCGAGTGGTCCTGGTCGATGCGCAGGGACATGTGAGCCTCTCAGTCCGGCTTCAAGGTGAACGGGTAGGTGATGGTGGCGGGGGCGCCCGGGTGCAGCGCCAGCGTCCAGGAGGAGACCGCCTTCTCGATGCAGGCCCCGAGCGAGGGCGCGCCCAGCGCGTCGCCGGCCGACGCCCCGCTGACGGCGCCGTCGGTGCCGATGGTGAAGCGCACCGACACCGTGCCCTGGAGCGTGGGCTGCGTCTTCAGCGCCGTGCGGTAACAGGCGACGATCTGCGGCACACGCGCGCGCACCTCGTCCTTGAGCGCCTGACGGTCGAGGCTCGGCGCGGGGGCCGCAGGCTCGCTCCCGAAGAGGTCCACCGGCGGGCTCGAGCCGGTGAGGCCGATCATCCCGAACGCCTTGTGGCCGGGAGGCACCGGCTCCGCGGGACCCGCGCAGAGACCGGTGTTGTGCGGGGGCGGCCGCTTCCGCAGCTCCGAGCACTTCGGGAGCGGCTTGCCGTTCCCGCCACCGAACAGGGTCACCGTTCCCGCGTCCTGAGCGTGCGCGCTCCACGGCGCCACCGCGAGGAGCACGCCCGCCGCCAGCGGCTTGAGGCGCGGCGCAGGCTCGTGGAAGCGCGGGGCCATGGGGCTCAGTCGGCCTGGAAGGTGAAGGGGTAGCTGACGTCGATGGGCGACGAGGGGTGCGCGTCGAGCTTCCACGCCGACACCGCGCGCACCAGGCAGCCTTCGAGGTCCGGCATGCCCAGCGCCTCGCGGGTGCGCGCGTTGGACACCCGGCCGTCGGTCCCCACGGTGAAGGACACCGTCACCTTGCCGGCGAGCTTCGACTGGCTGCGCCGGGCGGCCTCGAAGCACGCGCGGATCTCGTTGCCGTGGGCCTGCACGTGCTGCTTCACCTGCTCGGGGCTGAGGCCCCGCTGCTCGCCCTGCGCCTGGGCGGCGGCGCTGTCCGCGGCGGAGAAGACGAACGGGAAGGCGACCCTGGCGGGCGCCCCGGGCCGCAGCCCCGTCTTCCAGCGGTTGATGAGCGCGGTGAGGCAGGCGGTGAACTCTGGGCTGCCCAGGGAGTCGCGGGTCGCGTGCGCGCCTTCGACCGCCCCGGAAGGCAGCACCACGAACTCCACCTCGAGCTCGCCCACCAGCTTGGGCGTCTTCTTCATCGCCCCGTCGACGCAGGCGTTGATCTCGCGCGAGTGCTTCCCCACCTCGCCGGCCACCGCCGCCGGGTCGAGCGCGTCCGGCCCGGCGAGCGCCGCCGTGGGCGCCACGAGCGCCACGCAGAGCAGGGCGGGGCGCACCGCGATCACTCCTTGGCGTCCCCGCGGGCGAAGATGCTCGCGACGAAGTTCAAGACGTCGGTCGCGCTCTCCTCGTCGTACCCGAAGTTCTTGATGAGCCGGCTCTTCACCACGTCGATCTTCTCCTGCGTCTCGCGATCGACGACCGAGCTCACCAGCGTCTTCAGCTTGATGGAGTCCTTCTGGTCCTCGAAGAGCTTCAGCTCGAGCGCCTTCTGCAGCCGCTCGTTGGTGCGCCAGTTGAAGGTCTTGCCGTCGATCGCCAGCGCGCCGATGTAGTTCATGATCTCGCGGCGGAAGTCGTCCTTCCTCGACTCCGGCACGTCGATCTTCTCTTCGATCGACCGCATCAGGCGCTCGTCCGGCTCCTCGTACAGCCCGGTGTACTTGTTCCGGATCTTCTCCTTCTGCGTGTAGGCCTTCACGTTGTCGATGTAGTTGCCGCACAGCTTGGCGATGGCGTCTTCATCGGCGGAGATGGCCCGCTGGACCTCGTTCTTCACGATGTCCTCGTATTCCTGCTTCACCGTGTTCAGGAGCTCGCGGTAGCGCTTGCGCGTGTCCTCGCTGGGAATGAGCGAGTGGTTCTTGAGGCCCGCCTCGAGCTCGTTGAGCACCATGAACGGGTTGATGCTCGTCTCCGACTTGTCCGAGACCAGCGCGTTGGAGACCTTGTCCTGCACGTAGCGCGGGCTGATGCCTTCCAGGCCTTCGCGCGCCGCCTCCTTGCGCAGCTCCTTGATGTTGTCCTCGGTGAAGTTGGGGAGCGTCTTGCCGTTGTAGAGCTTCAGCTTCTGCAGCACCGAGAGGTTGTGCTTCTTCGGCTCCTCGAGCCGCGTCAGCACCGCCCACATCGCCGCCATCTCCAGCGTGTGCGGCGCGATGTGCTTGCCCTTGATGCGGCGGCCGTTGAACTCCTTCTCGTAGATCTTCTGCTCCTCGGACAGCTTGGTGATGTACGGGATGTCGATCTTCACCGTGCGGTCGCGGAGCGCTTCCATGAACTCGTTCGACTCGAGCTTCTTGAACTCCGGCTCGTTGGTGTGCCCGAGGATCACCTCGTCGATGTCCGTCTGCGGGAACTTCTTCGGCTTGATCTTGTGTTCCTGGGTGGCGCCCAGCAGGTCGTAGAGGAACGCCACGTCGAGCTTCAGCATCTCGACGAACTCGATGATGCCGCGGTTCGCCACGCAGAACTCGCCGTCGAAGTTGAAGGCGCGCGGGTCCGAGTCCGAGCCGTACTCGGCGATCTTCCGGTAGTTGATGTCGCCGGTGAGCTCGGTCGAGTCCTGGTTCTTCTCGTCCTTCGGCTGGAAGGTGCCGATGCCCACGCGGTCCTTCTCCGAGAACACCAGCCGGTGCACCCGGATGTGCGACATCACCTTGGTGAAGTCGCCGTGGTACCGGTTCATCAGGTCCTTGAAGATGTAGCGGCACGCCGGGTTGAGCTCGCCCAGCTCCGGAATGGTGAAGCCCTTGTCCCCCGCGGTCAGCTCGGGGAACACCTTCGCCCGCCAGTCGCGCGGAATGAGCTTGAGCGGCTCCTCGTGGAGCGGCGAGACGATGCGCTCCTGGGTGCCGTTCTTCTCCAGGTTCCAGCTGTACGTGTAGCAGGCGCCTTCCGGCGTCTTCACGTAGTCCTCCATGCCGCGCTTGAGCAGCCGGGCGATGGTCGACTTCGACGAGCCCACCGGCCCGTGGAGCAGGATGACGCGCTTCTCGGTGCCGTAGCCCAGCGCCGCCGACTTGAAGACGTTCACCAGCTTCATCAGCGGCACGTCGAGGCCGAAGACCGCGTCGCGCCCGCCGTTCCGGTCGTCGGAGAAGAAGTGGTAGCGCACCAGCTTCTTCTTGTTGTCGATGTACTCGGTCTTCCCGTGCGAGAGGACCATGTCGTACAGCCGCTGGTACGCGGTGCGCGTCACCCGCGGGTTCTGCCGGACGATGGCCAGGTACTCCTCGAAGCTGCCTTCCCAGTTCAGCTCCGCGTATTCCTTCTTGTCCTGGAGCGCGGCGATCTTCGAAGTCCAGGTATGAGGTCCGGTCGTCATGGGTGCGTGTGTCCTCGTCGGGCGGCGTTGGGCCTTCCCCCCGCCGCGGAATGGGACCGCGGGTGCGCCGGTGAGGCCGCAGGGCGAAGCGAACTTGGAAGAAGCATAGCGCGCTGGGCGCGGCCGGCCATCCCACCTCGGCCCACGTCGAAAGTTTGCACCCGCCGGCGCTTGCTCGGGGTTTCACCCGTCGATGGGGAGCGCACGACAGGTCGGCTTCGCCGTGTCGGCACGGCGGCCTTGGCGGTTGCAGCCGCGGCGTCGCAAGCGGGTGCGCGCGCAGCGCGTGGTGCCGCCACCAGTGCGCCGGGCGAGGCGCAGGCCCCGCCGCCGCCTCCCGGGGTGAGTGTTCCCGGCGGTCCCGGTTCCGTTCAGATTTGGTATCTCTCCCCACGAACCACCCAGGGGGGAACACATGCGCTCGTTGCTCGTCGTGGTCTCGGCCGTCGCCGCCACCGGCTGCATCGGCAAGTACATCCGGCCGACGTCCGAAGAGAAGTTCGAGGCCACCCCGGAGCGCCTCGAGCGCGGCCGGTACGTGGTCGAGTCGCTCGCCGGCTGCGGTGCCTGCCACACGCCGCGCCCCGACGGGAACCTCACCGCCGCGGAAGACGGCGAGCGCGCGCTGGGCGGCGGCAACCTGCTCCAGGACGGCCCCATCACCGTCTACATCCCCAACCTCACCAACGACGCGGAGACCGGTCTCGGCGGCTGGACCGACGACCAGGTGGCGCGCGCCATTCGCGACGGCATCACCAAGGACGAGAAGGTCCTCTTCCCGGTCATGCCGTACACGTCGTACCAGTTGATGTCCGACGAAGACGTGAAGGCGGTGGTCGCCTATCTCCGCAGCCTGCCCCCGCAGAAGCCGGTGCTGCCGCGTCGCGAGAACGAGCTGCCCTTCTTCCTCAAGCGCGTGGTGAACGCGGGGGCCACGCTGCACGCGCCCGCGGTGAACGTGGCGGCGCCCGCGGCGGGCGACGCGGTGGCGCGCGGCAAGTACGTCGCCCACCTCGGCCACTGCACCGAGTGCCACAACTTCGGCGGCAAGGGCGCGCGCGACGAGTCCGACCGCTACATGGCCGGCTCCGACGGGGCCTTCGAGGTGAAGGGCGTGGGCAAGGTGTGGGCGCCCAACCTGACCTCGGACCCGGAGACCGGCATCGCCAGGTACAGCGACGACCAGCTCAAGGCCGTGCTGCGCACCGGCAAGCGCCTCGACGGGAAGCTGCTCGCGCCGCCGATGTCGCTCATGGTGCCGCACTTCGCGACCATGACCGAGCAGGACGCGAGCGATCTCGTCGCCTGGCTGCGCACCCTGCCGCCGGTCAAGCAGCAGGCTCCGCCGCGCGAGCTCGACCCCGCCTTCGCCAAGCTCCTCGGCGAATGACCCTGGCCGCCTCCGCGCTGCTCCTCGCGCTCGCGCAGTCCCCCGACGGCGGCACGCCTGATGCGGGCACGCCCGATGGCGCCGCGCTCTTCCTCAAGCACGGGTGCGTGGGCTGTCACCCGCTCGACGGCGCCAAGGGCACCGGGCCCGCGCTGCGCGGCCTCTTCGGCACCACGGTGACGCTGCAGTCGGGCGCCACCGTCGTCGCCGACGAGGCGTACCTGCGCGAGTCGATCCGCAAGCCGGGCGCCAAGGTGGTCGCGGGCTACCTGCCGCTGATGCCGTTCTTCGGCGCGCTCCTGCGGCCCGAGGAGCTCGACGCGCTGGTCGACTTCGTGCGCGCCCTGCCGCCGCTCCCGGCCGACGCGGGGCGCTGAAGGCTCAGTCGAGCCCCAGCCGGGTCAGCATCGGTGAGCCGAACACCTGCTGCTGCGCGGCGGTCGGCAACAGCGCGCGGCGCGCCGCCACCCACCTCGCCGCGTCGGCGCCGTAGGCCGCCGTCACCCCGGCCGCGGTGAGCGCGTGCTCCTGCCCCCAGTGGCAGGTGAAGGGAATGCCCGCGTCGCGCAGCGCCTGCCAGCACGCCTGCTGGATGGCCGAGGTGTGCACCGTGCCCAGCGAGGGAACTTCGACGTACATGTTCATCGGCGCGCGGGCCATGCCGAGCAGCGCCTTCGACTTCGGCCCGAAGCGCACCCCGAGGATTCCCAGGAGATAGCGCCCCTGGCGGGCCTGCGCGCGCAGCGCTTCCACGATGGCGGTGAGCCCGCGCACGCCGTGGGCGAGGTCGAACACCACCTCGGTGCTGCGTCCGTTCCCCGGCGCGAGCGTGGTGGGCCCGAAGGCCTGCCCGGGGAAGAGCGGCCCCACGGCCGACGTCGCGTACTGGCCGTCGATGATGCTGGAGAGGATGAGCTCCATCACCGGCGGTGGCAGCAGCGTGCCCGCGACCGGCACCAGCGCGCTCAGGAGCTTCGAGGTGTCGGTGGCCACCATCGCGCTCGCGGCGCTGGGCCCGGCGAAGGGCCGGGTGGGCGCCTGCTTCCACAGCAGGGTGACGAAGGCGCCGGTCGGCCGCGACGGCGTGGCGTACGGGTTCACCAGCACGCCCACGTGGTACGGCGTGGGTCGCGCGTCGAGGCCCGAGGTGTCGAGCCGGCCCGCCACCGCCCACAGCCGCGGGTCGGTCTGCGCCAGCGGCACCACGGTGCCCACGAGCTCGTAGAGCGGCACCGCTTCCACCACCACCGAGTGCACGAAGCCCAGGGCGCCCAGCGCCACCTGCGCCGCAGCGAAGCGCACGTCGTCGGGGTCGTCCTTCACCGCAAGCCCCGTGCTCGCCTGCACCCACGCCGCCAGCGCGGGGGTGAAGCTCGCCTGCGACGGCTGCAGCAGCACCGCCTGACCGGGCGCGGTCACCAGCACCACCGCCAGCACGGTGTCGTGCACCGCGCCGATGCCCAGCGCGGAGCCGTGGGTGCCGGTGGCGATGCACCCTGCGAGGCGGTGGCCGTCGTTGGCGCCCGAGGTCTGCAGCGCGAGGCCGGCCTTGCCCAGCACCTCGTTCAAGTCGCGCATCTTGGTGCCGCCCTGCACCAGCACCGGCACGCCGCCGCGGGGCGCCGCGCTCGCGCGGTAGGCGGGCGTGAGCATCGACGGCTCCACCGTCGCCACCTGGTGGAAGGCGCGCGGGTCGAGCACCACCTCGAGCGGGTCGAGCACGTCGGACATCGACCAGGTGCCGCCCACCGTCACCAGGCGCTTGGGCGGCAGCGCGCGCAGGCAGAAGGTGAGGATGTCGTCGAGCGCGGCGGCCTGCCGCCTCGGCGCCGGCGTGGCGAGCGAGGCGGTGTCCGACAGCCCGTCCGGCGTGAGGTAGTGCGCGATGGGGCGCTGGTGAATCGTGTGGTGGAAGTTGGACCACGCGGTGAGCGCGTCTTCCTGCGTGAAGCGGAACGGCATCAGCGCACTCCGCCGTCGGCGAGCATCGTGCCCAGCCCGTCTGGACCCGGCTCCACGCACTGCACGACGACGTTGGGCTCGGGGCAGTCGGCGTTCTCGATGAGGATGCCTTCGATGCCCGCGGGGCACTGCGGCAGCTGGTAGCGCGCGGTCCGGCTCTGGTTCCAGCGCGCGGCGTCGACCACCGGATCGGTGGTGCACGCGCCGCCGCCGGCAGGGCAGCGCAGGGTGGTCCCCGCGGGGCCGATGAACTGCTTGGGGTCGCGGCCGATCCACACGTGGCGGGCGCAGCCCAGTCCCACTGCCAGAACAACGCTGCACAGCCACGCTCGCCTCATGTGCCCCCGCTCGCTGGAGTCGCCCATCGCCGAGTCTCGCACGGCGCGCGCCGTTCACGAGCGCGGCTGCAGGTTCTTCACGTCGCGGATCTCCGGGAAGAGCTTCGCCCAGAGCGCCACCACCAGCAGCGTGCCGATGCCGCCGGAGACCACCGCGCCCACCGGGCCCAGGAAGCCCGCGGCGATGCCCGACTCGAAGTCGCCCAGCTCGTTGGAGGCGCTGATGAAGATGATGTTCACCGCGCTCACCCGGCCGCGCATCTCCTCGGGCGTGGCGAGCTGCTCCAGCGTCAGGCGCACCACCACGCTCACCATGTCCGCGCCGCCGAGCACCGCCAGCGCGAGCAGCGACAGCGGGAAGGACTCCGAGACGCCGAAGACGATGGTGGCCACGCCGAAGAGCGCCACGCACCAGAGCATCGCGGTCCCCGCCCCCCGCTGCATGGGCCGGAAGGCCAGCGTGACCGCCACCAGCCCCGCGCCGATGGCGGGCGCGCTGCGCAGGAGCCCGAGGCCCCACGGCCCGACGTGGAGGATGTCCTTGGCGTAGATGGGCAGGAGCGCGGTGGCGCCGCCCAGGAGCACCGCGAAGAGGTCGAGCGAGATGGTGCCCAGCAGGAGCCGGTTCTCGCGCACGAAGCGAAAACCCGCGATGACCGCTTTCCAGCTGAGCTCGCGCACCTCCTTCACCTGCGTGGTGGAGCGGATGGCGGCCACCGCCCCCAGCGCGATGAGGCTCGAGAGCGCCGCCGCGCCGTACGCGGTCGATGCCCCGGGCGCGCTCAGGCTCTCGGCGAGCGCGTAGAGGAAGCCGCCCAGCGCCGGGCCCACCAGCACCGACAGCTGGCGGATGGACGAGGACCAGGCGACCGCGTTGGCGAGGTCTTCCTTGGGCACCAGGTTGGCGGAGAGCGCGGAGGCGGTCGGCGCGCTGACGGCCCGCACCACCGCGCCCAGGCCGAGCAGCAGGTAGATGAGTCCGGGGGCAGGGGCCTCGCTGACGCTCACCCAGGCCAGTCCGCCCGAGAGGAGCGCGGAGGCGAGGTGGCACAGGCTGAGGACCCGCCTGCGGTCGTAGCGGTCCGCGAGGTTGCCGCCGGGAATGGCGAAGGCCACCAGGGGGAGGAACTGCACCAGGCCGGTGAGGCCCAGCGACCAGGCGGTGCCGGTGAGGCCGTAGACCTGCCAGCCGACGGCGACGGTCTGGATCTGCGAGGCGAGGATGGAGAAGACGCGCGCGAGCTGGAAGCGGCGGAAGTCCACGTTCTCCAGCGCTCTGAGTCCCGCGGCCATGTCACGGTGCACCGTAGCGCGGCCCTCCGCCTGAAGCGCCCGTGCGTCCCCCGAGGGGGTGGGTTTGGCAGCGGCCCCGGGCCCTGCCAGAGTTCCAGGCATGGCCAAGACGACCGTCAACCCGAACATGCCCCCGATGCCCAAGCGCGACCCGCCGGGCACCGTCACCTCCGACCGCTACGGCAACGTCGTCTCCCGCACCGCGGTCCCGGTGAAGCTCGACCCGCCCAAGCAGCCCGAGGCGCCCACCAGCGACCGCTACGGCAACATCGTGAAGTACCCCGAAGGCTGGAAGGAGAAGCAGCCCCTTCCCCCGGGCGCCGTGGGGACCGCCAAGGACGACGGCTCGGTCGACTGGGAGTAGCCGTCACTTTGGGCGTGGCGCCGCCCCCTCATTGGCTAACGTGCGCCGCCCGTGGAGCAGTTCGGCAAGTTCAAGCTGATGAAGCGCTTGGGCGCCGGTGGCATGGGCGAGGTCTACCTCGCCCGCCCCGACCCCCACACCCTGTCCATCGACGGCGCCCAGCCGGACCTGGTGGTGGTGAAGCGCATCCTCCCCCACCTCACCACCAACCCCCGCTTCCTGCGGCTGTTCCTCGACGAGACGCGCATCGCCGCGCGCCTGGTGCACAAGAACATCGCCCGCATCTACGAGCTCGGGGAGGTCAAGGGCACCTGGTACGTGGCCATGGAGTACGTGCCCGGCCGCGACCTGCGCGACCTGCTGCGGCGCGCGCGCGTCGCCGAGTCCTTCATCTCCCCCGAGGTGGTGCTGCGCATCGGCGTCGACGTCTGCCAGGCGCTCGAGTACGCGCACAAGGCGACCGACGGCACCGGCAAGGCGCTGCGCATCGTCCACCGCGACGTCAGCCCCCACAACGTCCTCATCTCCCGCTTCGGCGACGTGAAGCTGTGCGACTTCGGCGTCGCCAAGGCCGCGAACAAGGCGATGCACACCGCCTCCGGCATCCTGAAGGGGAAGTTCCCCTACATGGCGCCCGAGCAGGCGTCCGCCAAGAAGGTCGACGCGCGCACCGACGTCTTCGCGCTGGGCATCGTGCTGTGGGAAGCGCTCACCAACCGTCACCTCTTCCGCGGCAAGAGCGACGCGGTGACGGTGAAGCTGGTGCGGGCCTGCGAGGTGGCGGCGCCCTCCAGCATCCGCGCCGATCTGCCCAAGGCCTTCGACGACGTGGTGCTGCGCGCCCTGCAGCGCGAGCCGCGCAAGCGCTACCGCGACGCGCGCACCTTCCGCGAGGCGCTGCAGGAAGCGCTCGCCGGCCGCCCGCCCCCCGACCTGCAGCGCTTCTTCCACGCGCTGGACAGCGCCGAAGACGGGCCCGTCGGCGACGGCAGCGAGCCCGACACCGAGCCCATCGGCGCGGCCACGCCCACCCACGGCGGCGTCGCCGAGCAGTCCACCTCCACCGTGCAGGTGCGCAAGAGCCCGCTCTTGGTGAAGCCGCCGGTGCTGCGCGAGGTGAAGTCGCGCGCCTTCTCGCGCGCCCAGGAGCTGCTCGCCACCGCCAGCGAGAAGACCAACAACCTGGCGCCCCAGGCCTCGAGCTTCGTCGGCCGCGTCGCCGAGCTCGCCGACCTCCACCAGCTCTTCCGCACCGGCGTGCGGCTCATCACGCTCCTGGGCCCCGGCGGCACCGGCAAGACGCGCCTGGCGTCGCAGTTTGCCCAGCAGCTGGTGAGCCACTTCACTTCCAGGGACCCCGAAGGCCCCCAGGGCGGCGTGTGGTTCTGCGACCTCACCGAGGCCACCACCTTCGACGAGGTGTGCCACGTGGTGGCGCGCTCGCTCGAGGTGCCGCTGGGCCACGGCGACGTCACCGCCCAGCTCGGCCACGCGCTCGCCGCGCGCGGCGAGATGCTGGTGGTGCTCGACAACTTCGAGCAGGTCGTCGAGCACGCCGAGCGCACCCTGGGCCGGTGGATGGAGCTCGCCCCGGAGACCCGCTACGTCGTCGCCTCGCGCGAGGCGCTCAAGATTCCCCACGAGGCGCTCTTCGAGGTGCCGCCGATGCGCGTGCCCGCCCAGGGCGACGGCGCGCGCGCGGTGGAAGCGGTCGAGCTCTTCATCGAGCGCGCCAAGGTGGTGAAGCCGGGCTGGGAGCCCAGCGCCGCCGACGAAGCGGCCATCGCCGACATCTGCCGCCAGCTCGACGGGCTGCCGCTCGCCATCGAGCTCGCCTCGGCGCAGCTCGCCACCATGACGCCCGCGCAGCTGGTGCAGAAGCTGCCCGACCGCTTCGACCTCCTGCAGTCCAAGTCGCCCGGCGTCTCCGCGCGCCAGGCCACGCTGCGCGGCGCCATCGACTGGTCCTGGCGCATGCTGAGCAAGGCGGAAGCCTCCGCGCTCGCGCAGCTGTCCATCTTCCGCGGCGGGTTCAGCGCCGAGGCGGCGGAGGCGGTGGTCGACCTCTCCGAGCTGCCCAACCCGCCCGACGTGCTGTCCACCATCCTCGGGCTGCGGGCCCGCTCGCTGGTGCGCGCCTACTACCCGCCCACCTCCCGCGGCGAGCTGCGCTACGGCCTCTTCGACTCCATCCGCGAGTACGCGCACGAGAAGCTCGCGGGGAAGAAGCTCGAGAAGGCGGCGCTCGAGCGGCACGGCAAGTTCTTCGTCGCGCTGGGGGCGCGGCTCTCCGCCGGCGCCGAGAGCAACGGCGCGCTGCTCGACGCGCTGGAACTCGAGCGCGAGAACCTCACTGCCGTCTTCCAGCGCGCGCTCGCCTCGGGCAAGACCGGGCCGCAGGCGCTCGCCGCGGTGCTGGCGCTCGACCCCCTGCTGGTGGTGCGCGGGCCCTTCAACCAGCACCTGGCGATGCTCGACCAGGCGCTCACCGCGCTCGGCGACGGCGACCCCGGCCGCAAGGCGCTGGGGCTCGAGGCGCGCGCGCGCAGCCGCTCGGCCCGCGGTCGCCTGCACGAGGCCGCGCGCGACGCCGAGGCGATGCTCGAGCTCACCCAGAAGACCCGCAACCGAGAACTCGAGGGCCGCGCCCTGAGCCACCTGGGCACCATCGAGCGCTTGCGCGGCAACCCGTCGCGCGCCTGGCAGCTGCTCGAGAGCGCGCTCGCCCGCCACCTCGAGGTGGGCGACCGCCGCATGGAAGGCCGCACCCGCTCGAGCCTGGGCCAGCTCCAGGAACAGAGCGACGAAGGCGAGGCCGCGCTGGAGACGTACGAGCAGGCGCTGCTCATTCACCGCGAGGTGGCCGATCGCCGCTACGAAGGCGTCACGCTGCTCAACCTGGGCGGCCTGCTCCAGGCGCAGGGCCAGCACGAGGAAGCGCGCACCCTGGTGGAAGAGGCGCTCGCCATCCAGCGCGAGCTCGGCAACCGCCGCTCCGAAGGCATCGCGCGGCTGACGCTGGGCGACCTCTGCCGCGACCTGGGGCACCACGCCGCCGCGGTGCTGCACTACCAGCAGGCGCTGGCCATCGCCCGCGAGGTGGGCAGCCGCCGCATCGAAGGCATCATCGTCGCCGCGCTGGGCTCGCTGGCGCAGGAGCAGGGGAACCTGGAAGACGCGGTGGCCCGGCTGCGCGAGGCGCTCAAGGTGCTCGCCGAGGTGGGCGACAAGCGCCACGAAGGCCTGGCGCGCGCCCAGCTCGCCGCCGCCGAAGGCGGCCTGGGTCAGCTCGACTCCGCGGACCAGGGCATCGAGGCGGCGGCGCAGCTGCTGCGCGACGCGGGCGACAACTCGTTCCTCGACGCGCTCGAGGTGTACCGCGCGCACATCGAGCTCGCGCACCTGCTCCACGGCAGCGACCCGCGCACCACCGACGCGCTGGAGTCGTCGGTGAAGGCCCGCGTGCGCCGCGCCGAGCGGCCCAAGCCGAGAGACACCACCCACCCCGACGGCGTGCCCTCGCCGGCCGCGCGCAGCGAGTACGTGCGCGCCGCGCTGCGCGCTCTGAGAGCGGCGATGCGCCGGGCAGGGCGCCCGCTGGCCACCGCGTGAACCGCGAGCGCTGGTGGCTGGCGCTCGCCGTCGCGTTGCCGCGGCTGCTCGTCTTCCCCTTCGCGCAGAGCCTCTTCGGCGACGCGGTGGTGCGCTCGGAGCTCGCCGCGCACTGGGCCGCCGCCCCGTACCTGATGACGTCGTTCGCCAAGGGCCCGCTGCAGTTCGGGCCCCTGCACCTGATGCTGGTGGGTGCCGCGTCGTGGCTGTGGCCATCGCCCGAGCACGTGGGCCGGCTGGTGAGCCTCGTCTGCGGGGTGGCGACCGTGTGGCCGCTCCACGCGCTCACCCGGAGGCTGTTCCCCTCGCTGCCGAACGCGCCGCGCGCCGCGTGCCTGGCGTTCGCGCTGTGGGGCATGCACATCCAGTTCTCCACCACCGCGGCGAGCGAGGCGCTGGGGGTGCTCTGCGTGGTGGCGGCCGTGGCCGCGCTGGCCCGCGCGCTGGGCGAGCCCGACGTTCGCGCGCTGGTGGGCGCCGCGGTGCTGCTCACCCTGGCGTGTGCCACCCGGTACGACGCGTGGCTCCTGGTGCCGCTCTTCGTCGTGGGCATCGCGGCGAGCCTCCCGGATTCCCGCCGCTGGACGTGGGCGGTGGCCTTCGGCGCGCTGGCGTCGCTCTTCCCGGTGGCGTGGATGGTGGGGAACTGGGTGGACCTGGGCGACCCGCTCTACCCGGCGCACTACATCGACGACTTTCACCGCGCCTGGTTCCCCAAGGACGAGGCGGCGTGGCCGCCCGGGCGGTACCGGCTGATGAACCTGGTGTTCTGGCCGGGCACCGCCGCGCTGACGCTCTCGCCGCTCCTCGCGGTGGCGGGCTTCGTGGGGCTCTGGTCCGCGTGGAGGACGCGCCGCGACCTGCGCTGGCTGGTGGCGGCCATCGCGCTCCCGACGCTGTACTTCACGGTGCGCAGCACGCTGCTCGGCAACTTCGCGCCGCTGGCGCGCTTCACCTCGAAGGAACTCGCGCTGCTCCTGCCCTTCATCGCGCTCGGTGCGCAGGTGCTCCGGCCGCCGCGCGCCGCGCTCGTGGCCGCCTGGGCGCTGGCGGTCGCCTTCCCACTCGCCCTCGGCGCCATCACCTTCCGCCGCGACGGAGGCTGGGCCGACATGCTGCGGCCGGTGAGCCCCGTCTCCACCCAGCCGGTGGCGGTGACCGAGGTGGCGCAGCAGCTCAAGGCGCAGGTCCTGCCGGATGACGGCGTGGTGCTCGATGCCGACGAGCAGGGTTACCGCGACCTGAGCGTGGCATTCCTGAGCGGCCTCCCGGAGTCACGGCTCGCCCGCGCGCGCTGGAAGGACTTCGACCGCAAGCTCGGCGAGGTGAAGCCCCGCTGGCTGGTGCGCTTCGACCGCGTGGCGCTCGGCGCGGATGGCGCGCGCGGCGGCGTCCGGGTCCGCGGGCAGGAGTACGAGGAGCTGCCCGGCACCCACCCGCCGCTGCACCTCTACCGCGCGCGGTGAGCGCTGCCTTAGCGGAAGAGCAGCAGCTTGAGCGCCTGCTTGCCGCCCGGCCCTTCGCGGACGAAGGGCACCGCGGCGAAGGAACCGTTCCACAGCGGCGACGGGTCGAGGCTCTTGGTGGTGCCGCAGGTCAGCTTCCGCCGCGCCCCGGCCACTTCGTTGCCCTGCACGTCGACGCGCGTGGTCCACAGCTGGGTGATGGCGCCGTCGAGCTGCACCCAGGTGAGCAGGTAGTTGGTCCCGGTCCACACCACGCCGACGTACGGGCAGGCCGTGGAGAACCCCGACGCCAGGTACGTGCAGTAGCCACCGCTCTGGGTGAGCGTGAGCGGGCTGCCCTGGAAGGTGCCGTTGGGGTCGGCGAGCGAGAAGCGCACGTCCATGCCGTTGCTGCCCGGGCCGCCGTCGTTCGGCCACTCGCTCCAGGCGACGCCGTACCCGGCCGGCGACTGCGCGAGCGATGCCGACGGGAACACCTCGGCGACGGTGCCGGTGGTGCTGTGAGAGACGAAGCCGCCGTCGCGATCGAGCCGGGTGAGCGCCACGCCGTCGCTGCGGTTCTCGACGTACACGAAGGTGTAGCCATTGCCGTTCCACGCCGCGCGCTCGCCGCCGGCCAGGTTCCCGTAGCTGGGGCCGTTGAAGGTGGCGGTGTTCGCCTGGCACACCGGGCCGCGCGTGGCGAAGCTGAAGTCGCCCGCCGCCGTGAGGCGCTCGAGGTAGAGCCCGAAGGGACTGCCGGTGCCGATCTCGTGCCAGAACGCCGCCCACTGCTTGTCCAGCGGGTTCCACACCAGCTCGGGCCACCGCGGGACGTAGCTCTGGTTGCCCAGCGGCTGCCCGTGCGGCGCCGAGGAGCCGGTGACCTTGAACTGCAAGTCCAGCGTCGCGAAGTACGTGTTGCGCGTCGACCCCCACACGTCGTCGTGCACCGCGCCGAAGGCCGTGCCGTTGAAGGCCAGGACCGGTGCGTCCTGCCGCGGCGGCATGAAGCCGGTGGCTCCCATGAGCTGCTGGCGGGGGCCGAGCGGCTTGCCGTACGGGTCGAGCAGGGCGACCTCCACGGTGCTCGTCGTTCCGGCGAGATCTCCGTCGGTCCACACCATCGCGTATCCGCCAGGGAGGAGCGTCAAGCGCGGCTGCTGCGAGATTCCCGCGTCGGTGAGCGCGAGGTCGAGCTCGTACACGTCGGATGCTCCGGGACAGGTGGAGTTGCCTCCGTCGAGCGGCCAGCCCTGGCCGGCGTCGAGGCCCGCATCGCCGGCGCCCGCGTCGAGGGGGCCCCCGTCCACGCCTCCATCGAGAGCGCCCGCGTCGCCGGGCCCTGCGTCTTGGCCAGCGTCCGCGCTCCCGGAGTCCGGGGGCCCGCCGTCGGCGCCGCCATCGAGGCCTCCATCCAGGCCCCCATCCGTCCCTCCGTCGGGTCGCGGTCCCAGGACCGAGGTGCCGCGCAGGCCGACGGCCACGGTGCCGTCGACGGTCTCCGACGAGATGAGGAGCGCGCCGACGTCGGGGCCGCCTGCGAGCGGCGCTGTGTAGCGAAGCACCAGGGTTCCCTTGGCGCCCACCGGCAACGACTTCGGGAAGCTCTCCACCGCGAAGGCCTGGCGGCTGTTCTGGATGAGCGGCGTCGCGAGGGTGAGATCGAGGCTCCCGTTGTTGGAGAGCTGAACCATCGCGGTCGCCGTCTGTCCCTCAGGGACCTCGCCGAAGTCGACGTTGGCCGGCTCGACGGTGAGCGCCGCCTCGAGCGCGCGAAGCTTGCCTCCGCAGTTGCAGCCGGCGAGCGTGAGCGCCAGCACGACTCCCACGGTCAGGCGATTGGCGAGGCTCATGGGCGTGAGACCCCCGGGCCCGTCCGCGGGCGCAAGAAACTCACGGCTCGGCAGAGCCGCCTTCGTCCGCCTTCTTCTTCTTGAAGTACTTCACCTGCCACTTCTCCACCGCCGCCTCGTGGCACTTGAGGTCGGGGCAGAAGATGTGGGTCCCGTTGTTCTGGGACACGAAGAAGAGGTCGTTGCAGTCGATGGGCGAGAGCGCCGCGCGGATCGCCGCTTCCCCGGGGCTCGCGATGGGGCCGGGCGGCAGGCCCTTCATCGTGTACGTGTTGTAGGGGTGCTCGGTGGTGAGGTCGGCCTTGGTGATGTTCTTCGAGTACACGCCCTTGAGCAGCATCATCGCGTAGATGACCGTGGGGTCGGTCTGCAGCTTCATCTTGAGCCGCAGCCGGTTGTGGAAGACGCACGAGATGCGCGGCCGCTCTTCCACCGCGCCGGTCTCCTTCTCCACGATCGACGCCAGCGTGACGGCCTGCAGCGTGTCGAGCTCCACGCCTGCCTTGCGCGGCGCCCGCTTCACTTCCTCCAGCGTGCGCGCCGCCATCTTCTGCAGCACCGCCGCCGCCGTGGCGCCCCGGGGGAAGGAATACGTGTCGGGGAAGAGGAAGCCTTCGAAGACGTCGGCCGGCACCCCGGTCGAGCGCACGAACTTGGGGCTCGCCGCCAGTGCCTGCAGCTTCTTGAGGTCGAGCTTGAGGTCGCTCTCCGCGACGATGGGGAGGATCTCGTCGACCCGCAGCCCTTCCGGCACCGTGAAGCGGTACTGCTTCACCTTGCCGCTCATGATCAGCTCCGCCACCTCGGTCGGCGTGAGCGCGCCCTTGAACTCGTACTCGCCCGCCTTGAGCTTGGGGCCCAGCTTGTCTCGCTTGAGGTACGCGTAGAAGAGGTCGGCGTCGCGCACCACCTGGCCCTGCGCGAGCAGCGTCGCCACGCCCTTGGGGTTGGTGCCGGGGGGGATCTCCACCGTCTTCGCCGCGTCGGAGCCGAAGGGCGCCGCGACGTACTCCGTCAGGCGCTTCTCCATCAGGTACCAGAACGCCGCTGCGCCGAGCGCCGCCACCACCAGCAGCACCGCGAGGCCGATGATCACCTTCTTCATTCGTCGTCTTCCTTCGCCTGGCTCTGCAGGTACCCCTGCAGGATGAGCACCGCTGCCACCTGATCGATGACTTCCTTGCGCTTGGCCCGCGAGACGTCGCCTTCCAGGAGCGCGCGCTGCGCCGCGACGGTCGTGAGCCGCTCGTCCCAGTAGTGCACCGGGACGTTCGCCTGCTCGCCGAGCGCGTCGCCCAGCTTGCGCGCCGCCACCGCGCGCTCGCCTTCCTCGCCGTTCATGTGCAGCGGCAGGCCCACCACCAGGGCCGTGACCCCGTGCTCGGCGATGAGCCCGAGGAGGCCCTGGAGATCGGCCTTCGCGCCGGTGCGCCGGTACGTCATCAGCGCCTGCGCGGTGATGCCGAGCTCGTCGGACAGCGCCACGCCGACGGTCTTCGTGCCCACGTCGAGCCCCATCAGCCGCATGCGCCGCGCAATCTACCGGGTGGGACGCCCGGTCCAACCGGGAGGATTCCTGGGCGCCGGCCGGGCTTCCAAGGTGCTGAAACCGTTGGGGGTCCCCCTGGCACCGGGCACGCAATGAGGCCCTGTGCGGCGAACCGGCACTCCAGCCCGGCGCCAACCGCGGAGCGACTCGTGTCGAATGCCATCGGAAACAACGGACTGCAGATTGGCCTCAAGGTCGGCCAGGACATCGTCGAAGGCGCCCTGGCCTTCGCCACCGGAGGGCCCATCGGCCTCCTCGGCGCCATCGTGAAGGACCTGGTCGAGGCCTTCTCGGGCGGCATCGTGCCGACCCAGCCGCAGTGCCAGGGGCCCACTCCGATGCCCGAGCCGGCGACGACCTCGTACGAGGAACCGGGCCTGCCCAAGCCCAAGCCGCAGCCGCGCAAGGACCCGTCGCCCACCGACCCCATCAGCGTTCTCGGCGGCGTGGCCCTCGACCCCACGACCTTCGTGGGGCAGCTCCAGGAGCGCGCCGACAAGCTCCAGGTGCTCATCGACCACTTCGATTCGATCGACGGCGCCGGCACCATCGACGGCAGCCGCGATGGCGTCGCCAACCTGGGCGACCTCTACGCGGCGTCGCACGACGCCCGGCTGCCGACCGAGGTTCGCCTGGCCGCCAAGTACTTCCTCGACCACCCCGAGGCCTTCAACGCGATGGACGTGAACCCCGACCTGGTGAAGGGGCCGCTCGTCTCCAAGGACGCCATGGAGTACCAGCTCAAGGCGACCAACTCCGCCATCGAGGCCTACGGCGGCCCCGTGAAGAAGGATGAGCCGGTCGCGGTCGACTCGACCACCAACCGCGCCGACGTCGAGGCCGCGCAGAACTCGCGCACCACCTCGAGCGCGTCGACCACCAAGAGTGCCGACGAGAAGAAGGAGCCCGAGAGCGCCCAGATGCCCGACACCCACAACTGGCGCCCCAACTCCAAGAAGTCGGCGATGGAGAACCTCGAGGCCCGCATGGACAAGGCCTGGAAGGACTACGACAAGTACTTCAAGGACGCGATGAGCGACGGCGAACTCACGCCCACCGAGAGCAACAACATCACCCGCATGCTGCAGGAGTTCCAGCGCATGTCGGACACGCTGACCAACGCGCTCAAGATGCTCCACGAGATGTCGATGTCCGCCATCAACAACATGCGGTGAACGCCATGACCTCCATCACCAAGGCACAGGCGCTGAAGGACCTCACCCAGCTCGCCCGCGGAGAGAAGACCTGGGCGGACCTCCTGGGGCTCACCCCGCAGACCATCCACGCCATCGCACGGCTGGGCTGCGATCTCGCCGACATGGGCCGCCTCGAGGAGGCGCGCACCATCTTCGAGGGGCTGACGCTCGCCAACCCGAAGGACGCCAGCGCCCACGCCGCGCTCGGCACCGTGCACCAGAAGCTGGGCCGCCTCGACGACGCCGCCGCGTGCTACCGGGCGGCGCTCGCGGTCGACCCGCGGCACCCCGTGGCGCTCGCCAACCGCGGTGAGCTGCGGCTGATGGCCGGCGACGCCCAGGGCAGGGCGGACCTCGAGGCCGCGGCCAAGGCAGACCCCGAAGGCCGCTCCCCCGCGGCCCGGCGGGCACGGGTGCTGGTCGGCGCGCTGGAGCGCTGAAGACTCGCGCGACTCGGGGGAGCCGTGCGCGAGTCCCGAGGGCGGGCACCCGACTTCGAGGGTGGCCCGCCTTCGGTCTTTTCAGCGCGCGAGCGCGTCGAGCTGCGCGAGGCGCTGCGACACCGGAGGGTGGCTCCACCCCTTGAGCACCACCCAGCGCGGCGGGTCAGGGTCGAGCTTGTTGATGCGCGTCACCTTCTCGAACAGTCCCCGGAAGGCGGCCGGGTCCTTCGTCAGCGCGACGCCGAAGCGGTCTGCCTCCAGCTCGCGCCCGCGCTGCAGCGCCCCCGCCACCGGCGCCACCAGCATCGAGCCCAGCCAGAACAGCGCCAGGATGAGCGGGAGCACCCGGACGTCTCCTCGCGCGGTGATGCCCCACCAGCCGCGCGCCGCCGCCGTGCGCAGCAGCAACTCGATGAGCGCCAGGAAGAGCGTCAACGCCAGCACCGAGCCCACGTACCTCGGCCAGCGCGGCTCCCCGACGTGGCCGGCCTCGTGGGCAACCGCCGCCAGCACCTCGTCGGGCGACAGCTTCTCGAGCAGCGCATCGTTGAGCACGATGGTCCGCGTCGGGCCCTGGCCCGCGAAGTAGGCCTGCACCCGAACCGACTGCGTCTGCGTCTCTTCCACCAGCACGTCGGCGAAGTCGATGTGGGCTTCCGCCATCAGCGCGGTGATGCGCTCACGCAGCGGCCCCGCCTCGAGCGGGTGCTGCTTGAAGTACAGGCGCGCCCGATACGGGTCGATGGCCGCCGACACCAGCAGCAGCCCGGAGCAGACCACCGCCAGCACCACCCACCAGGCCCGGAGCCGCCGCGCCAGGCCGAAGAGCCCCACCGCCACCGCCGCCAGGGCGAGGTTGGTGAGCAGGGTGGCCTTCAGGTAGTCGGCCGCGAACCCGGAGAAGGCCTGCGTCGAGAGGCCGAACGCCTGCTCGCGCACGAAGCCGAAGTACACGTCGCCCGGCAGGTACGCCGCGAAGTCGATGGCCGAGAGCACCGCCACGAAGCCCAGCGCCGCCGCGAGCCCCGGACCGCCCCACAGCCGCCGAGCCGCCGCGGTGAGCCCCGGCAGGGGAACCCTCCGCGCCACCGCCTCGCCCACCCGGGTCCCGAGCGCGAAGAGCGGGCGCACCGCCGCCACCAGGCCCCAGGCGAGCGCGCCCGAGAGCACGAGCTTGAGGAGCCCGAAGGTGTACTGGGGCGCGTGGTACGCCTTGATGTCGGCCAGCTCGGCCGCGGTCAGGAAGGCGTCCGCCACGCGGTGAGTCTTACCCGCGCGGGACCTGGGTGCGAGGAATCCCCCCGCGCGGAGTCTTGCGGCCCGCCGGCTGGGGGCTCGGCGCGGGCGGCTGCTCTTCTTCTTCCTTCGCCTCGGCCAGCAGCAGGTCCTTCATCTTCTGCAGGCTCTCGCGGGTCTTCTCCACGAACTGGTTCTGGGCGCCGATGCGCTCCGCAGCCTCCAGCGTGCGCTCGTAGATGGTGATGGCCTTGGTGATGAGCACGCGGATCTTCTTGCGCAGCTCGGCCTGGTAGAGCGCCGTCTCCTCGGCGTTGAGGTCCTTCGGCGACGGCGCGTTCGTCATGTGCTCGTAGAGGTTCTGGTACAGCCCGCCGATCTGCGAGCCGGCCGCGGTCGCCCAGTACCCGTTGCCGATGCGGATGGTGCGCAGGAAGTGGCCCTGCGCCGACAGCAACAGCTCGGCCTTGAGCTCCAGGTCCTTGGACAGCTCGTCGGCCGTCTTGTTGGCGTCGAGCGTCACCGACTCGTAGCTGAGGCGGAAGATCTCCCCCAGGAAGAACTGGGCCTGCGCCGGGTAGTAGTCGTCGACCACGTCGCGGTCGCTCAGCGCCTGCCAGGCGTTGAGCACCTTGCGCAGCGTGGCTTCCGCCGCGTCGGCGTGGCCCGACTCCAGCTCGCACACGCCCTGCTGCACCTGCGCCTCGAAGCGCTTGTCGATGCCCAGGTCCTGCCGCTCGGCCACCACCTTGAGCACCTCGACCGCCTCGTCGTAGCGCTCGAGGTGGTACAGCGTCTCCGCGACGCGGAAGGTGGCGTCGAGCGCGTCGCCCACGCCCTTCTGCGGATCCGACAGCTCCACGAAGCGCTGGTGGGCCTCTTCCCAGAACTTGAGCTTCTCCAGCGCGAGGCCCGCGTTGTAGAGCGCCGCGCGCCGGTGGCGGCTCTTGGCGTGGAAGTCGGCGATGCGCCCGAAGTAGCGCGCGGCCTGGGCCCAGTCTTCCGCCGCGTAGAACGACGTCGCCGCCGCGAAGAGCTCCTCGTCGTTGAGCTTCTCGAGCTCCAGGTCCCCGGTGATGACCACTTCCGAGAAGTGCACCTCGTGGCCTTGAGGTTCGGGCCGCGCCCGGACGTGGGAGCACCCCGCTGCCACCACCACCAACAGGCCGCACAGCGCCGGGCTCCCTCGTCGCATCGTGGCGTCGCTCCTTGGGACTGCCAGGACACCAGGCTCCCCGCCCGGGTTCCCTGAGCCCAAGGCTAGTGCGGCGCCGGCCCGGAGCGCGAGGGGTCCCCCCACAGCCAGCGGCCGGTGGTGGCCAGGCTCTGGAGGTCGTGCACGTCGAGGTCGAAGCGGGGCACTTCCACGATGGGGACCGCGCCGCAGTGCGCCTTGAGCCAGGCGACGCCCTTCGCGTCCTGCGCGGCGAGCTGGGTCTGCTCCCTCAACGTGGTGAGCACCTTGGTCTTGAGCGGCTCGCCCAGCGCCTCGGCCTGGGCCAGCAGCTTGTCGTCCGGGGCCTGGTGCACCCGGTTCACCACCACCGCTGCGACGTGGAGGCGGTGCTCTTTCAGCAGCTCGAGGAAGCGCGCGGCCTCGCTGGTGCGCTCGGGCATCGGCCCGGTCACCAGCACGAAGCGGGTGGTGGGCGCTTCCAGCAGCGTGCGGGTCTGCCGCGCGCGCTCGCGGAAGCTCTCGTACAGCCCGCTCATGTGCACCATGAAGCCGGCGAGCTCTTCCATCGTCTGGGTGCCGATGAACTTGCTGATCTGCTTGGTGAGGAAGCCGCCGCCCAGGTTGAAGAGCTTGAGGCCCGCCTTGCCCGCCTTGAGCGCCGGAGTGAGCACCCACTTCATGGCGTCCTGATCGAGGAAGTCCAGGATGCGGTTGGGCGCGTCGAGGAAGTCGAGCGCGTGCGCCGTGGGCGGGGTGTCGAGCACGATGAGCGGGTAGTCGCGCTGGAGCCGCAGCTCGCAGAGCTTCTCCATCGCGATGTACTCCTGCGAGCCCGCCAGCGCGGTGGACAGCGACTGGTAGAAGCGGTTGCCGAGGATCGCCTGCCGCGCCTCGCCCTGGGCGCGCTTCTCGATGAGCTCGTCCCAGGTGCGCTTCATGTCGAGCATCATCGCCCGCATCGGCGCCTTGGGGCTCAGGCCCGCCTTCGCCAGGTGCCCGGCGTCGATGAGCGTCTCCGCGTTGCCGAGCGCCTCGAGCCCCAGCGCGTTGGCGAGCCGCTTCGCCGGGTCGATGGTGCACACCAGCGCGCCCTGGCCTTCGAGCGCCGAGCGCAGCGCCAGCGCGGCGGCGACGGTGGTCTTCCCCACGCCGCCCGGGCCGACGCACACCAGCACGTTGGCCTTGCGGGCCGCCTCGCCGAGCGCGTTCATCGCGGGCGCTCCACCAGGGGGCGCAGGTGGCCCGCCAGCGACTCGATGGCCGCCCGGCCGTAGTTGGGCAAGTGCAGCCGCGGCACCGTGATCAGCGGCAGCTCGAGCGCGGCGAGGCGCTTGGCGGCGTCGGCCGACTGCGCGGCCCACACCTGGTGCACCCGCGCCGAGTCCTGGAGCGCCGGCGCGTGCGCCAGGCTCTGCAGCTCGGCGGCGTCGAAGCGCGCCGGCACCGCGGCGTTGAGCACCACCGCCTGCGGGCGCATCGACACCCGCGACTTGAGCGCAGTGGCGAGCTCGAGCGTCTCGTTGATCGGCATGTCCTCGGGCAGCGACACCAGCACCGGCGCGGTGCGCGTGGCGTCGACCAGGAGCGCGCGCATCCACGACGCGCTGTCGGCGAGGGCCCCGGGGGGCACCGTGTTCAAGATGACCTCGGGCACCGAGAGGAAGGTGAGCGCGTGGCCGGTGGCCGGCGCGTCGACCACGATCTTCTCGAAGCGGCGCTCGCCCGACGGCAGCGTCTCCTTCATGTGGAAGAGCAGCTTGCCGAGCAGGGTGAGCTCGGCGAGCGACGGCACGAAGCGCATGAAGTGCCGCGCCACCCGGTTCTCGAACACCGCCTGGTAGAGGCGCTCGAACTTCAGAATCATCAGGCCGTACTCGCGCATGGCCTGCTCGGGCCGCAGGTTGACCGCCCACAGGTTGGGCCCCACCAGCCCGACGTCGTCGCCGAACGGGGGCAGCTCGAGCAGGGCGCTGGCGCGGTCGGGCGCGTTGACCTCGACCAGGAGCGTGCGCTTGCCCGAGCCCGACGCCAGGAGCGCGAGCGCCGCCGCGACGGAGCTCTTTCCCACTCCGCCCTTCCCGGTGACGATGATGAGCTGCTTGTCGAAGAGAACCGCGGACACCCTTCGTTCACCTTGACACGCCGGGAGGCGGAGATCACCATCCGCCGCGCCCATGATCCGCGACAACCCCGTGATGAAGAAGCTCGTCGAGACCGGCGAGGAGCGCATCGGCAAGCTCGCCCAGCAGCTCCTGGCCAACGAGCGCTTCGTCACCGCGCTCCAGTCGCTGGTCGCCCGGACCCTGGCCGCCAAGGGCACCCTGGACAAGAGCCTGCGCACCGCGCTCGCCGCGATGAACCTGCCGTCGACCGGCGACCTCGACGTGCTCAAGGAGAAGGTCGACGAGCTCGAGAAGCTGCTCTCGAGCGTGGAATCGAAGGTCGACGAGATGCTCGAGGCGAAATCGAAGTGACCGCCCGCCGCATCGCCTTCATCAACGAGAAGGGCGGCACCTGCAAGACCACGCTCGCGGTCAACGTCGCCGCCTGGTTCGCCCAGACCAAGCAGGTGCGCGTGCTGCTGGTCGACCTCGACACGCAAGGGCACGCCGGCAAGTCGCTCGGGGTCGACGTGCGCGAGCTCGAGCTCACCGCCTTCGACTGGCTCACCAGGGACGACGTGCCCCTCGACCGGGTGGTGGTGCCGACCGCGGTGCCCAACCTGTCGCTGGTGCCCGCGTACAAGTCGATGGCCGACTTCCCCCTGGTGAGCTCCGGCCGCCCGGGCCGCGACCACCTGCTCAAGGAGAAGCTCAAGCAGGCCGACGCCGCGGGCTACGGGGTGGTGGTCATCGACTCGCCGCCGTCGCTGGGGCTCACCACCACCAACATCCTCATGGCCAGCGAGGAAGTGGTGATTCCCGTCGCCACCACCTACCTGTCGCTCGACGGCTGCGCGGAGATGACGGAGTCGGTGCGCCGCGCCTGCGAGGAGCAGGGGAACCAGGACCTGCGCATCTCCCTGGTGGTGCCCACGCTGTACCGGAAGACCCAGCTCGCCGACGAGGTGCTCGCCAAGCTCGCGAGCTACTTCCCGGGCAAGCTCGCCCGCCAGCCGCTGGCGCTCAACGTGGCCATCGACGAGGCGCAGAGCCACGGCAAGACCATCTGGGAATACGCGCCCTGGAGCCGGGGCGCGACCTTGATGCAGCAGATCGCCGAGGACGTGGACGTCGCCGGCCGCCGCTCGAAGCGCTACTGACTAGCGCTTCTTTCCTTCGAGCTCGCCGACCTTCTTCTCCAGCGCGTCGAGGCGCTGCAGCAGCACGGTCAGGTCGCGGCCGAGTGCGGGCAGGTTGCCGACCACGTTCTCGACCACCGTGCGCACGCGCTCGTCCATGCGCTTCTGGAACTCTTCCACCGCGCGCTGGCTCGACTTGAGCAGCTCGGCGGGCGACAGCGACGCGCCGCTGCCCGGGGCCTGGGCCTCGGCCGGCTTCTCGCCGCCTTCCTTCTCGTCGCGGCGCAGGAGCTTGTCGATGCGGGACTGGGCTTCCTCGCGGAACGACTCCACGCGGGGGCCGACCTCGGTCTTGAGGAAGTCGGTGAGCGACTCGCCCGGGCGGCGGATGATCTCGCGCAGCACCGACAGCGGCATCTGGCTCTTCTTCTTCTCTTCCTCGAAGACGATCTGCGCCAGGGTGACCGAGGTCAGGTCTTCCTTGGTGCGGTTGTCGACGATCTTCACTTCGACGCCCTGCTTCACCATCTCGGCGATCTCGTCGAGCGTGACGTACCGGCTCTCGACGGTGTCGTAGAGCTTGCGGTTGGTGTACCGCTTGATGACCTTCGGCTCGGCGGCGGTGGCTGCGTCGCTCATGGTTTGCCCTGATCCCCGCGCGTCCGTCGAAAAATGACGCGGTGCGAAGAAGGCGCGTAGCATCCGGTCTCCAGAGCGGCAAGCGCTATACTCCTGCCGCTGTCCGGCCGACCCATGATCGTCAAGTGCGAGCGGTGCCAGACCAAGTTCAAGATCCCTGACGACAAGGTCACGGACAAAGGCGTCAAGGTTCGCTGCACCAAGTGCCAGCACACCTTCCGCGTCAACCGGGCAGGCCCGGTCGATGCCGCCCCTGCCGGCGAGCGCACGGTGCCGGTGGCCCCGGCCATCGCTCCCGCACCGCCAGCGCCGGAAGCGAACCCCTTCGCGCAGTTCGCCGCGCTGGGTGACGGGCCTGCGCCGCCGACCCGGCCGGGCGTGTATCTCCCGGGCCTGGCCCAGAGCCGCGACCCGGGCCCGCTGGCGCCGTCGTTCGATGCCCAGCGCCACGTGCCTGCCGAGGAGTTCGACGCCCCCACCAAGGTCGCTGCCTTGCCGGCGGCGGTGACCGCCAGCGCGCGCGCTCTCGCGCAGACCTGGTCGGCGCCTCCGCCTGCCGCCGAGGAGCCGTCGAGCGGCGATGCCACCAGTCCTGGAATGACCGCGGGCTTCGACCTGGGGCTCCTCGCGGCCCCCGGTCCCGCGGCCTCGAGCGTGGTGGTGAAGGCCCCTCCGGGCGCGAACCCCTTCGACTTCGCAGCCGCCCTCGAGCTGCCCGACCGAGGCGTCGGCTTCGCGGCCCCGGCCCAGGAAGAGGCTCCGCCGCCTGCGCCGCCCGCGGCCCGGCCCGCGCTGTACCCCGCGGAGCAGCCCAGCTTCGATGGCGGCGGTGACCCCTTCGCGGATCTGCAGGGGGCGCTCGACGACGCGCTCCCCACGGCCGCGCCCGCTGCGGCGGCGCCGCCGCCTGCGCCTCCTCCCGCGCCGAAGCCCGCGGCCACCAGCCGGAGCGGGAGCGGGCTTGCGCCGGTGGCGACCTCGCGAAGCGCGAGCACCCTGCCGCCGGTATCCACCTCGCGCAGCGGCTCCCATGCGCCGGTGCCCGCGCCGCCGAGCGCTCCCCGGCCCAAGGCGCCGCCGGCCCCCGCGCCTTCGCTCGGGGAGACGTCGCTCGAGCAGCAGACCATCACCCGGCAGACGCTGCCCACGCAGCCGGCGGTCGAGATCCCCGAGGACCCGGGGTTCGACGGCCCGGGCGACTTCGGCGCCCCCGCGGCCGACGCGGGCCTCGGCGAGCTCTCGCAGGGGTCGGCCCGTGCGGCGCTCTTCGACATGCCGGCGCCGTCGCCGGTGCCCGAGGTGAGCGACGGCGAGGCGTCGTCGGCGCCCACCAGCCCCGAGGTGGAGACCACCCCCGCGCCGCCCCCCGAGGCGATCGCCGCTCCTGCCGCGCCGGTGGAACCGCCGCCGCAGGAGCGGAGCTTCGGCAGCCGCTACCGCACGCTGTCGATGGTGGTGAACGTGGCCATCGCGGCGGTGCTGCTGCTGGTGGTGACGGTGACCGGCATGGTCTTCCTCAACGAAGGCAAGCTCGAGGCGGCGTCCTTCACGCCGTCGCGGCTCGGGGCGCTCTTCTTCTCCCGGCCCGACCTGGTGGCCATCGACCTGTCCAACGGGCTCTACGAGACCGCGGGCGGCCGGCCGGTCTTCTACGTGCGCGGCGAGGTGAAGAACCGCGGCGCGGGGCCGATGCGGGCGAAGGTGCGCGCGGAGATCCTCGACGGAGAAACGCTGGTGCGCACCGGCGACGCCTGGGCCTGGGCGGCGCCGACCCCCGCGGAGCTCAGCCAGATTCGCGTGGCGGAAGACGTGGAGCGCCTCAACCAGCGCGTGGACACCGCGAAGGCGGTGGACCCCGGTGGACGCGCGCCGTTCGTCATCGCGTTCTACGAGTACCCTTCGGACCTGCGTGGCTTCCGGGTGCGCGTCACGGTGACGCCCGCCGAGGCGGCCACCGCGGCGCGCTGATGCCGCTGTCGGCGGACACGGCGCAGGAAGCCGTTCGCCGGCTGCACCGACTCGGCGGAGGGGCCCTGGTGGTGCGCCGGGCGGCGGCGCGGCTGCTCGGCCGGCTCGACGCCCAGGAAGCGGTGACGCTCCTGGAAGAGGTCATCAGGCTCGCCCGGGAAGGCGACGAGGAAGCAGGCTGCGTGCTGCCGGCCTTCACCCAGGCGCTGGAGCTCGAGGGCGAGCAGATTCCCCACTTGGTGGCGCTGCGGCGGGTGGCCTTGCTCGCCGAGCAGCGCCACGCCGCGGGGCTCTTCGCCTGGGGCAAGCCTGCCAAGGAACTCGAGCTCGAGGTGGCCAAGCGGCTCGACGCCAAGCTCTTCACCCAGTCGCTGGGTCACCTGAAGACGCAGGCCCGGCTCACCCGCAACCCCGACCAGCTCGCGCGCCTGGCCACCGCCAGCGAGCCGTCGGTGATGCGCAACGTGCTGCAGAACCCCCGGCTCACCGAGGACCTGGTGGTGCGCATCGCGGCCCGCAGGCCGGCCCGGCCCGAGCCGCTCATCGAGATCTGGCGCAACCCGCGGTGGTCGGTGCGGCCGGCGGTGCGGCGGGCGCTGGCGCTCAACCCGTACTTGCCGCCGGAGATCGCCGCGCGCATCGTGCCCATGCTCGCCCGCGCCGACCTCGTCGAGCTGCTCGGAGACCACACGCTGCCTCGGCAGCTTCGTGAGCAGGCGGGGCTGCTCGTCGGCAGACGACTGCCTGACGAAGACGACCTCCCGTCAACGTGACGGGCGCCGGTGACACCGGTCCTAGTCGCAATACGCGAGCGAACCACCGTCATCGCCGCGGCAGGTGCCCAGCTCGCAGTGAACCACACAGCCTTGGCAGAGCCGGCAAACGGTGGCCGCGCAGAAGTTGGTGGAACACGGCGATTGCCGCATGGCGCTGCAGGACACGTTGTCCTCGGCGATCTCGCACCTGCGTTGCCCTGCGAGGTACTTGAGGCAGGCAGCGGCCTGTGCCTGCTCTTCGTTCTGGCAGCCGGACTTGCACGCCTCGACCGTCTGAGCCGTGCAGAAATGTCGCTGCGCGCAGTACTCGTCACACGAGAGCCCGGCCCCGGCGTCGAAGACGGGGCCCAGGCGTACCGGTGAGTACTCTGGCGCCGACGTGCACGAGCAGAGCACCAACAAGCAGGTCGTCGTGACGAGGGAAAGCGCGGCACGGGTGGCTGCCGGGGCGGGCGTCGTCGAAACCACGGCTCCGCTCAGGGCTTGCGGTCGACCAGCTGCGCGTCTTCCACCGCGCGCGAGTCCCGCTGCAGCGTCTTGGGCGCGTCGACGAAGCCCGCCCCCTTCGACGCCTTCTTGAACGAGTAGACGAACTTGCCCAGCGCGTTGCCGAGCGCGCTCATGCGCGAGGCCGAGAAGATGATGGCGAGGGTGATCGCGATGACCGCGATCTCCCCGAAGCTGAGCGACATGCGGCAAGGATGCTCTCGCGGGCCGCCCGGCGCAACTTGACCTGTACGCCAGGCCTGGCAATTCATCGGCTCATGGAGATCTGGGCTCACCGCGGCGCGAGCGCCGACTTCCCCGAGAACACGCTGGAGGCGTTCCAGGGTGCGGTGGACCAGGGCGCCGACGGCGTGGAACTCGACGTAATGCGCTGCGCGTCGGGCGAGCTGGTGGTCTGCCACGACGAGTCGCTGGAGCGCCTGGCGCACCTGCCCTGGCAGGTGGCGCAGACCCGGTGGTGGAAGCTCAAGCGCGCCGACGTGGGCGCTCACCGCGGCATGCCCGCCAGGCTGCCGCTGCTCGAGGAGGTGCTGTCGCTGGTGCCGTTCTCCATGCGGGTGAACGTCGAGCTCAAGTGCGACACCCTCGACGATCGGGGCCTCGCGGTGGAGGTCGCCGCCTGCCTGCGCGCGCGCGGCGAGCGCGAGCGCATCATCGTCTCCAGCTTCAACCCGTTCTGCCTGGTGCGCTTCGCCGCCGCGGCGCCACACATCGAGCGCGGCTGGCTCATCGACCCCGACAAGGCCTACTGGCCGCAGGCCCACCTCTGGCTGCCGCTGTTGCGGCCCGCCGCGGTGCACCCGTTCCACGGTCAGGCGACCCCCGAGCGGGTGGCCGGCTGGCAAGCCCAGGGCCGCGCGGTGAACGTGTGGACGGTCGACGACCCCGACGTGGCCCGCGACCTGCGCGGCCTGGGCGTGGCCGCGGTCATCACCAACCGCCCGGGCGCGCTGCGCGCCGAGCTGCGCCGCTGACCTCCCTGATTCCGAAGGCGTGTGGTACGCGCCGCCGCACACCCGCGGTCCAAGGAACAGGTCTCCCCATGCTCGAGCAGCTCGTCGGTCCGTTTCTGCAGTCCGGTGAAGGCGCCTCGCTCCTCAAGGAGCTGCAGGGGCAGGGGCTGAACCAGCAGCAGGCGACCGCGGCGGTCACCGCCACGGCAGAAGGCGCCAGCGCGCAGGTGGCGCAGGGTGGCGTGGCGTCCCTCGGTGGGCTGCTCGGCGGCCTCACCGGCGGCGCGGGTGGCGCGGGTCCGTCGCTCGGCGGCCTGGCCGGCATGCTGGGCGGCGCGGCGACCCCGGCGGTGGCTCCGGCGCCCGGTCAGCCCGGTCAGCCCGGCGCGCCGAACCCCCTGGTGGCGCTCATCGCCCCCGTGGTGGCCCAGAAGACCGGCCTGTCGCCCGCGGTGGCGCAGGTGGTGGTGAGCCTGGCGCTCCCCAAGCTGATGGCGCTGCTGTCGGGCGCGCAGGCTCCGGCGGCGCCCGGCGCGGCGGCTCCGGCGGCCGGTGGCCTGGGCGGCATGCTCGGCGGTCTGCTCGGCTGACGCGAAGGCCCGTCGGCCTCGGCGCGGTCAGAAGTCGAGGCCGATGGTGCTGTTGATGGCGAGCACGCCGGGGACCGAGCGCTCGGTCCCCGAGGTGGAGTCGTTGAACTTGCCGATGATGGAGTACGAGAACTCGGCGCCCACCTGCAGCACCCCGCCGATGAAGCGCAGCCCACCGTAGAAGCGGTTGTGGGTGTTGGCCGCGGCGAAGAGCGGCTCGAAGACGGTGACGTCCTTGAACTGGGCGTTGGGGGTGTCGGCTTCCTGGAGCGAGCGGTCGGGGCGGAAGTCGACGTTCCCCGTCGAGGCGCCCACGAAGAGCAGGTTCCACCCCACGTACGGCGTGAGCGTCACCATGCCGCCGATGGCGAACTGCTTGCCGACGCCGATGTCGATGCCGCCGGTGGTGATGTCGAAGTCGCGGCTGTTCACCAGGCGGGTGAGGTTCCCGCGCACGCCGATGTCCGGCAGGTAGGTGAAGCCTTCGTTGAGCGCCCACTTGAGCTCGAGCGTCGCGGTGCCCATGCGGCTCTTCTCGATCCACCCGGCGCGGGCGCCGATCTCCAGCGAGAAGGGCAGCCCCTTGCGGATGTGGAGCGACGGAATGAGCAGCGGGCCCTGGAAGGTGCTCTCGGTCGGCAGCTTCACTTCCTGGGCGCCGAAGTCGACCACCGACAGCTCGACGCCCACCGCGAAGCCCGAGTGCCCGAGCGTCTCGGGCGGCCCCAGGTTCACCGAGGTGATGGCCGCGGCGAGCTGCCGGGCCATGATGCGGAAGTTGCCGTTCGCCTGGGCGGAGTAGTTGAAGCCGTCCTTGGCGGGGTTGCCCAGCTGGTAGATGCGCAGGTCGTACGGGTCGGCGTGGGCGACGGCGCCGAGCAGGGCGCCGACGAGCAGGGACCATCGGAGGCAGGAACGCATCACCGCGGGGCACGCTAGCGTCGCGCCCCCGGTCGATCAATTTCGCTTCCGCGGCCCGGTGCTTTTGGAAGCCGGGCCGGCCGCCGCAGGTGGCTACTGGGCCGCCTGCGTGCCGAGGAGCTTCTGCGCCACCGCCGCCGGCCGCCGGCGAATGACCACCGTCTTGCGGGCCGCGAAGTCCTGGCTCTCGCGGGCCACCACGGTGACCAGGTTGTTGCCTTCCTTGAGCGCGAAGTCGGTCGTCAGCTTGAGCTTCGGCTCGTCGCCGTGGCCCTTGAAGAAGACCTTCTGGTCGTTGACCAGCACGTACACGTCGAGGAGCTGCGGGTCGGTCACCACCGCCGAGAGCGTGAAGCGCTCGGTGTCGGCCACCGTGCCGCCCTGCGCCGGGTCGATGCTGAGCGCGATGTCCGGCGGGTGGCGCAGGCTCTGGAACGCCACGTCCTTCACGGGCGCGGCCTTCTGGCCCTTGGCGTCCTTGAGGTCGGCCAGGCGCACGAAGGCGAAGCGGTCCTTGTCCCATTCCACCCGGGCCACCGCGCTGCCGCGGGCGAGCTCGTTGACCGTGGCGCCCTTGGGCAGGCGCGCCACCACGCGGCCGCCGGGGTCGGCCTCGGCGAGCAGCTCGGTCTTCTCGGCGAGCTTCACCACGCCCTTGTGGGCCTCGAGCGCCACCGGGGTCGACTTCTCGCTCGCCACCGGAATCACCAGCTTGTCGGTGGCGAACTCTTCCAGCGGCTCGTCGATGACCGCGAAGCGCACCGCGAAGTCGTCCTTCGCGTAGCCCTTCTTCACCTGGAGGTTGAAGCGCGCGGTCTTGGTCTCGCCCGGCGCCAGCTCTCCGAGCTTGAAGCGGCCCTTCTCGATGAAGACGTTCTGGTCCGACTCATTCTTGATCGACGTGAAGGTGTCGAGCGCCTTGCCGGTGCCGACGTTGGTGACGTCGACCAGCAGGGTGAGCTCCTCGCCGCGCTGCGCGACGCCGTCGCCGTTGCCGCCCTGGCCGTCGTCGAGCAGCTGGTAGTTGAAGGCGAAGCTGGGCCGCGGCAGCTCGACGAAGTTGAGCTCGCCCACCACCGTCTCGGTGAGCACGCCGCTGTCGTCCTGGAAGTGCACGGTGATGCCGTCGCGCCGCGAGGTGAGGTCCTTGGGCAGCTTGACCTGCACGCTCCAGCTCTTCTTCTCGCCGCTCTTCACGGTGCCGAAGAGGAACTCGCGGCGGTCGAGGTAGCCGTTGTCCGACTCCGACCAGGCGCGCAGGCGGTGCAGGGGTTCCGCGCCGCGGTTCTCCACCGTGAGCTCGAGCTGCACGGTCTCGCCGGCGGGGATCTTGCGGTCGAGGCCCGGCTTGAGCACCCCGGCGAGCTCGACCTTCTTGGGCGTCTCACCGGTGCTCCAGTCGATGCCCAGCGCGCCGATGGCCGACGCGATGCGCTGCTCTTCGACCTGGCGCTTCTCGAGCACGAAGCGCTTGCCGGCCTCGATCATCTTGTCGCGCTTGGCGAACGGCGCGGCGAGCACGTAGTCGCGGGCGAAGACGACCTCGAAGTCTTCCTTCACCTCGTCCTGCGACTCGGCGTCGAGCTGGTCGTCGAGCTCCTCCGGCGCGGCCTCGGGGCTGTCGGTGAGCGGGTTCTTCTCGCCCTTCTTGGCGTCCTTCGCGTCCTTCTTCTCGGGGGCCGGCGCCGGCGCCTTGGCGACCTCGGGTTCCTTCTTCTTGGGCTCGTCCTTCAGGAAGCGCAGCGAGTCCGACGGCTTCTCGCGCAGCACCACGTCGTCGCGCTTCTTCACCGCCTGCGCGTTGCTGGGGTTGCCGAAGTGGTGGTCGAGGTCGGCCTCACCCATGGTGCGGCGGGGCGCGAAGACGTCGACGCGCTCCTTCGACACCCGGGTGGGGATGAGCTCGATGTCGGGCGTGATGCCCACTTCCTGGATGCTGATGTCGCCGGGGGTGAGGTACTTGGCGATGGTCAGCTTGAGCGCCGAGTCGTCGGGGAAGTCGTAGAGCACCTGCACGCTGCCCTTGCCGAACGTCTGCCGGCCGATGATGACCGCGCGGTTCAGGTTCTTGAGCGCGCCGGCGACGATCTCCGAGGCCGACGCCGAGCCCGGGTTCACCAGCACCGCGATGGGGAAGGTGGCGTCGTCGTCGTCGGCGTGGGCCTTCTTCTCGTCGCGCAGCTTGTCGGAGAAGCCCACCGTGGCCACGATGGTGCCCTGGCTCACGAAGAGGTCGCTCACCTGGATCGCCTGGTCGAGCAGGCCACCCGGGTTGCCGCGGAGGTCGAGCACCAGGCCCTTGATGCCGTTGGGCGAGCCCTTCTCCTTCGCCTGCTGCTCGAGCTCCTGGAGCGACTGCTGCAGGTGGCGGGTGGTGTTGCCCTGGAAGTTCTTCAGCCGCACGTAGCCCACGTTCTGGGCGAGCAGCTTGGACTGCACCGACTCGATGTTGATGAGCGCGCGGGTGACGGTGAGCACCAGCGGCTTCTCGTTCTTGCGCTCGATGGTGATGGTGACCTTGGAGTCGACCGGGCCGCGCAGCTTGGACACGGCCTCGTTGAGGTCCATGTTGACCGTCGATTCCTCGCCGATCTTCTTGATGAGGTCGTCCTTCTTGATGCCCGCGCGCGCTGCCGGCGTCTTGGGCAGCACCTTGTTCACCGTGAGGTTGCCTTCCTTCATGGTGATGACGAAGCCCAGGCCGCCGAACTCGCCCTTGGTCTGCAGCTTCATCTCCCGGTACAGGTCGGGCCGCAGCAGGATGGAGTGCGGGTCCAGCGTGGACAGCATGCCGTTGATGGCGGCGTATTCGATCTCCCGCGTGTCCTCGATGGGCCGCATGTTCCGGGAGATGAAGTCGAAGACTTCCTTGAGCTGGAAGCTCATCTTCCACAGCGAGTCGACGGTGCTGATGTCGAGCTCCTTGAGCTTGCCGTTCACCGACAGCCGCAGCTTGCCGCTCTCGGCGGTGCCGTCGACCATCACGTCGGGCACGGCCTTCTCCACATACTCCAGCGCCTGCACCATCATCTCCTTGGGCTTCACGCGCTTGGGGTCGACGTAGTTGTCCTTCACGTAGATGACGACCTTGGAGAAGACGCGCAGCGCCGAGAGGTCGTGCGGGCCCTTCTGGGGGGCGTCAGCGTCGTCGAGGCGGGACGCGGCCTCCGCCACCGGCAGGCCCATGGGCAGCGGGGTGCGGTCGTTGCCGACGTAGGCCCACGCCGCCAGGAGGGCGGCGATGAGGGTGATGCGGCGAAGAATGGACATGGGGGACATCGGCTCCCAGCGAGGGGAATCGGCCTTTCGAAGGAAAAACTGTAACCACGGCCTGTGGGGCCTTCAAGGAACGCCTGAGAGCGAAACACTTCAGGGTGGGGCCGCGTTCCCGCCCGGCGCGGCGAGGCCCCGGTACAGCAGCGTGCCCGAGACCACGGCGAGGGGCACCAGAAAGAAGTTCACCAGAGGGATCCACAGGAGCACCACCAGCACCGCGCCCAGGCCCAGCGTGGCGCCGGACCCTCTGCGCAGGAGCCGCTGGACCTCGAAGAAGCCCAGGTGGTGGCGCGCGCCGGGTCCCGCGGTGTACTCGCTCGCCGCCCACCAGGCGGACCAGGTGAACGACACCACCGCGTACGCCACGCTGCCCACCACCGGCAGCAGGTTGAGCGGCAGCAGCACCAGCACCCCGCCGAGGAGGAACACCAGCCGCAGCAGCGTGTGCGACGCCGAGAGCACCACCCCGCGCGCGAAGGTGCCCAGGGAGAACGGCGGCGGCGTGAAGCCCCCGAGCGAGACCTCGGTCGCCTCCGACAGCGGGTCTTCCAGCGGCGCGAGCACCAGGTGCGGCACCGTGAGCAGCGTGGAGACGAGCAGCACGACGTAGAGCAGCACCACCCCCGCGGTGCGCACCACGCTCCAGGTGGTGCCGTCGCCGGCCACCAGGTGCTCGGCGATGCTGCGGGCCAGCGGCCAGAGGGTGATGAAGAGCAGCACCACCACTCCCGACGTCACCACCGCGGAGATCAACGCCAGCCCCAGGAGCCGGGGCGTGCGCGCGATGAGGCCCACCGCCTTGAAGGGCAGCGCGGCGCCGTCGAGCACCCCGAGGGGGAAAGAGCGCGGCATTTCCAAGGGTCCAACGTTATAAGCGCCAGCTCGATTTCATGTCGCTCGACGGAAAAGTGACCGATGACTCGCCGGTGACCCGGGTCGACGACCTGGTGGCGGAGCTGCGCGCCGGGGAGCGCGCCGGGGCACTCCTGGTCGGGCTCGAGCACGAGAAGTTCATCTACCCCGCCCAGGGCACCGCCCCGGTCCCGTACGAAGGCCCCAACGGCATCGGGGCGCTGATGGAGCGCTTCGCCCGGCACGGGTGGGCCGAGTTCCGCGAGACGCCCACCTCGCCGGTCATCGCCATGCAGCGCGGCAAGGCCACGCTCTCGCTCGAGCCCGGCGGCCAGTTCGAGCTCTCCGGCGCGCCGCAGCTGACCGCGCGCGCAGCGCACCAGGAGAACCTCGAGCACCTCGCGGAGCTGAACGAGCACACCCGCGCGCTGGGGCAGCGGGTGGTCTTCCTCGGGCACCGGCCGTTCGACGCGGTGGCGACGATGCCGTGGATGCCCAAGTCCCGCTACCGGGTGATGCGGGAGACGCTGGGCAAGCGCGGGCCGATGGCGCTGGAGATGATGCTCATGACCGCCACGGGCCAGGTCTCGCTCGACTGGCGCTCGGAGGCCGACTGCGCGCGCAAGGTGACGCTCACCGCGCGTGCCACGCCTCACCTGGTGGCGCTCTTCGCCAACAGCCCGCTCAAGCTGGGCGCCCCGTCGGGCTTCCTCTCGTACCGCAGCCACATCTGGACCGGCGTCGACGCGGCGCGGTGCGGGTACGTGCCGGCGATGCTCGACGGGTCGTTCGGCTACCGGGCCTACGTGGACTGGGCGCTCGAGGCGCCGCTGCTCTTCCTGCGTCGCAACGGCCAGTACCTCCACCCGGCGATGACCTTCGGCCAGCTGCTGCGCGACGGCTTCGACGGACAGCCGGCCCGCCGCGCCGACTGGGCCGACCACCTGTCCACGCTCTTCCCCGAGGTGCGGCTCAAGCGGGTGCTCGAGGTCCGCGGCGCCGACTGCGTGCCCCCGGCGCTCACCGGGGCGCTGGCGGCGCTGATGCGCGGGCTGCTCTACGACGAGCAGGCGCTGAGCGACGGCCTCGCGTTGCTGCGTGCCCGGCCCTTCGCCGCCCACCTGGAGCTGCACGCCGCCGCCCGGCGCGATGGGCTCGAAGCGAAGGACGGCGCCGGCACCCTGGCGGACGCGGCGCTGGAGCTCGTCGGCATCGCCCGCGCGGGTCTGGGCCGGCTCGACCCGCTCGACGCTCCGCTGCTCGACCCGCTGGAGGCGCTGGCGCGCGGGGGCAAGAGCCTCGGGCGTCAGGTGCTCGACTGGCCGCGCGACGCCCACACCGTGCTGGACCGCGCCTCGCGCACCTGAGCCGTCACTCGTCGCGGCGGCTGAGGCCGTGCCGGGTGAGCAACCGGTAGAAGTGGCTGCGGGCGAGCCCCGCGGCGCGGGCGGCCTGGGAGGCGTTGCCCCCGTGCTGCTTGAGGAGCGCGGTGAGAAAGTCCTTCTCGAAGCGGGACAGCGCCTCGTCGCGGGCCGACGCGAAGCTCGGGGCGACCGCGCTCTCCGCCGCGGCCGACGGCGTGTCGCCCAGCACCACCACGCGCTCGACCGCGTTGCGCAGCTCGCGCACGTTGCCCGGCCAGTCGGAGCAGGTGAAGGCGGCGATGGTGGCCTGGTCGAGCCCGACGTCGAGCTGCGCGCGTTCCTTGGCGAAGCGCGCCGCCAGCACCGGAATGTCTTCCCGGCGCTCGCGCAGCGGCGGAATCCACAGCTCGGCGACCGCCAGCCGGAAGTAGAGGTCTTCGCGGAAGCGGCTCCGCTGCCGGTCGCTCTCCAGGTCGCGGTGGGTGGCGGCGATGACGCGCACGTCGGCCTTGCGCGGGGAGACGTCGCCCACCGGCAGGTACTCGCGGGCCTCGAGGAGCCGCAGCAGCCGGGGCTGCGCGGTGGCGGGCAGCTCGGCCACCTCGTCGAGGAACAGGGTGCCGCCTTCCGCGGCGGCGACCGCGCCGATGCGGTCGGCGTCGGCGCCGGTGAAGGCTCCGCGCCGGTGCCCGAAGAGCGCGCTCTCGATGAGCGTGGGCGCCGCCGACGCGCAGTCGAAGACCACGAAGGGGCGCGCCGCGCGCTTGCTCAGCCCGTGCACGGTGCGGGCGACCGCCGTCTTGCCGACCCCCGTCTCGCCCCGCAGCAGCAGCGTCACGTCTTGCCGGGCGGCCTTCTCGAGGGCCGTGAAGAGCTTGCGCATCGCCGGCGAGTGGCCCACCAGGCTGCCGAGCTCGGCGGGCGCTTCCGCCACCGGCTGGGTGTCGAGCGGCTGGATGCTGACCATCGTCTTGCCGAGCTGCACCGTGCCGCCGATGGGGACCAGCGCTTCCTTCACCTTGGCGCCCAGGTACTTGGTGCCGTTGCGGCTCTCGAGGTCGACCACCTTGACCGAGCCGGGGAGCAGCTCGAAGAGCGCGTGTCGGCGCGAGACGGTGTCGTCTTCCAGCACCAGGTCGCAGCGCGAGTCGGAGCCCGCGGTCGCGGTGCCCACCTTGAGTTCGGTCCGCGCACCCTTGCCCGGCCCGTCGAGCGCGAGCAGCCGCACCGGCTGGAGCGGGCTCTTGTCGCTGCCGATGGAAGCGGTGATGGAGTGGGTGACGTCCTTGGAGGCCATGGGCGCTCCGCCGTTTCACCACGGCGCCCGGCGGCTGTCACTTCAGCGCAGGTCGGCCTTCACCACCGACTTCTGGCCCGACACCACGCGCACCTTCTTGCGCACTTCCTTGCCGGTCTCGGGGTTCTGCAGCACCACCAGCGCTTCGCCTTCCTTCACCGGGTACGCGTAGATGGGGGTCTCGCCGATGGTGTTGCCGCCGATGAGCACCTTGGCCCACGGCACCGCGTCGACCGAGAGGTAGCCCACGCCGCGCTTGGGGCTCTCGCGGCGAACGGCAGGGCCCTTGGGCGCAGGGCGCTCCTCGGGCTCGGGCTCGACGGGGCGGGGGACCACCGCGAGCGCCGCGCCGGCGTCGGGCCCCGGTGCGGGCTCCTGCTGCCCGGCGTCGAGGGGGGCCGCGGGCAGCTCCACGGCGACGGGCT
>JAIBBQ010000163.1 GCA_019694595.1 Myxococcaceae bacterium | reverse complement strand
CGGGCGCCACGACGGCGAGCCCTTCGAGCGTCGCGTCGGGCACGCCCGCCGCCTGGCAGAGGGCCCCGAAGCACGCGTTGGCCTGCGAGAGGAGCTCGTGGAGCCGGGCGTTGAAGGCCTCGCGCTCGGCCGCGCGCTCCAGCATCCGCCGCGCGTCGAGCCGCCGCAGCAGCTCTCGGTCGAGCCGCACCTGGCCGAGCTCCTCGTCGAGCGCGCGCTTCACGGCCTGGAGGGCGTCGACGGTGGCGGACTGGAGCGGGGCGGACATGGGTCACTCCTCGAACATCGCGCGCAGCCGGGCGTCGAGCTCGGCGGTCTGGAGAATCTTCTCGGCGATCTGATCGGCGCTCGGCCTCACGGTGCCGCCGCGGACCGCGCTGCGCAGCGCCTCGAGGTGCTGCGCCCGCGCGCTGCCGGTCGCCACCCGGGTGGACTCCACGCTCGGGGCCAGCGCGCTGGCGCGGTCGACCCGCACCGTGTCTTCCTTCGGGCGCCGAGGTGGGGCCGAGGCAGCGGGGGGAGGCAGCGCGGCGACATCCTTGGAATCGCGAACTTTCATGGCGTGGTCCGGTCGGTGGGCTTCGACTCCACACGCTCTTCGACACGCCCGCGGCTGCTCTGAAGGGGCACCCCCGGGTCCACCGCGACGCCATGACGCCGGACCTCGAAGTGCAGGTGATTTCCGGTACTTCGGCCGGTCGACCCCACCTGGGCGATGGGATCACCCGCGCGCACGTGCTGTCCGGGAACGACGCCCAAGGTGGACGCATGTGCGTACAGGGTGGTGGTGCCGTCGTCGTGGGCGATCTCCACCGCGTTGCCGTAGCCGCCGCGCGGGCCGGCCTGCAGCACCACGCCCCCGCGCGCCGCGAGGATCGGCGTGCCTTCAGGAGCGGCGAGGTCCACCCCGGCGTGGAAGCGCGTCAGCCCGTCGAGCGGGTCGACGCGCCGGCCGAAGGTGCTGCTCACGCTGGCGTGCGCGGCGAGGACCGCGCTGTCGACCTGGGCCTTGGGGGCGGGCAACGCCCGCTCGAGCGTCCCGGAGAGCCCCAGGCCCCCCTGCCCCACCGCGGCCGTGGCCACCGCTTCCACCAGCAAGTCGGACCACATCGCGCTGCCCGCGGCGCCGCTGCCCTTGAAGGCACCGGACGCGGAGAGCGCCTGCTTCAGCACCAGCGTCTCCAGCTCGCGTGCCACCTGGCCGCGCGGGTCCTTCACCTCGCGCAGCTGGAGCGCGCTGTCGAAGGTGCCCATCAGAGCACCTCGAGGTCGGCTTCGAGGGACCCGGCGGCGTGCAGCGCCTGGAGGATGGAGACCAGGTCGCGCGGCGTGACGCCGAGCGCGTTGAGCGCCTTCACCAGGTCGTCGACGCTGGCGGTCGCCGGCAGCGCGACCGCGCCGGCCTTCTGCTCGGCGGCGCTCGCCTCGCCGTACGGCGTCACCACCGTGCTGCCGCCGCTGAAGGCCGGAGGCTGCGACACCGCGGTGCGGGTGGCGACGGTGACCTGCAGCCCGCCGTGGGCGACCGCCGCCGGCCGCAGCCGCACGTTCTCGCCCGCCACCACGGTGCCGGTGCGCTCGTTGATGACCACCCGGGCGCGCTCGTCGACGTCGATCTCCAGTGTCTCCAGCGAGGCCAGCATCACCAGCGGCGTGTCCTTGAACTGCTCGGGCGCGGTGACCTCGAGGGCCGCGGGGTCGACGGCGCGCGCGCTGCCGGCGCCCAGCTTCTGTTCCACCGCGCTGGCGATGCGCACCGCGGTCGAGAGGTCGGGGTGCTTGAGCCCGAGCACGATGGGCCCGGCGGCGAGCTTGGGCGCGAAGGTCTGCTCCACCACCCCGCCCGACGGCACCCGCCCGGACGTGGTGGGGTTCTTCTTCACGCTGGTGCCCAGCGCCACCGCCTCGAAGCCGCCCACCTGCACGCTGCCCTGCGCCACCGCGTAGACCTGCCCGTCGGCGGCCATCAGCGGGGTGAAGAGCAGCACCCCGCCGGCGAGGCTGTGCGCGTTGCCGATGGAGCTGACGGTGACGTCGAGCCGGCTGCCGGAGCGGGAGTACGTGGGCAGGCGCGCGGTGACCATCACCGCGGCGACGTTGCGGCTGCGCACGTCGCGCGCATCGACGCGGATGCCGAGGCGCCCCAGCATTCCGCTGATGGACTGCGAGGTGAAGAAGACCCGCTCGCTGTCGCCGGTGCCCGACAGGCCGGTCACCAGGCCGTAGCCGTACAGCTCGTTGTCGCGCACGCCCTGGACCTGGGTGAGGTCCTTGAGGCGCGCGCGGCCCGCGGAGGCCTCGGCCGCGACCAGCATCGACATCACCGCGAGGAAGGTGCGCACGGGTCGGCTCCGGGAGGTCAGAACGGCCAGATCCAGGTGAGGAAGCGGCCCAGCACGCCCTGGCGCTGGTTGTCGGTGAGGTTGCCGCTGGCGGTGAACTCCACCTCGGCGTCGGCGAGCAGGCTGCTCTTCACGCTGTTCTGCTGGTCGATGTCGATGGGGCGCACCACGCCCGAGATGTAGAAGTGGTGCTCTTCCTGGTTCACCAGCACCACGCGGTGCCCTTCGACGAAGAGGTTGCCGTTGGGGAGCACCTGCTTCACCAGCGCGGGCACGGTGGCCACCAGGTGCTCGGTGCGGCGGGTGCTGCCCAGGCCCTGGAACTCGGTGCCCAGCTGACCGGCGGTGCCGGCCTCGAGGTCGGTGCCCTTCACGCCCGCGACCTGCAGGAAGAGGCTCAGGTCGGCGCTCACCTTCGAGGCGTGCTTGAGGTCGGTGTCCGCGCGGCGCTGCGAGTCGGCGAGCTCCTCCACCTTCACCACCACCAGGTCGTTCTGGTGCAGCGCGCGGGCGTCGGTGAAGAGCATGGCGGCGCTCTGCCCGGGGTGGAACAGCGAGCCCGGCTGCTGAGGCTGCGCGTCGACCGCGCCCGCGGCGCCCAGCTCGTAGGTGCGGTGCTTGGGCTCGTACTTGGCGATGTGCGCCGGGCCGCAGCCGGCGGCGAGCAGCGCGCAGGTGAGCGCGAGGGGGCGACTCACGGCGTCACCTCGAGCACACCGTCGCGAAAGGTCCCTTCCACCCGGCGGCCGTTGTGGAGCCGCGCGCACGCGCGCCCCGGGCAGCCCACCGCGGTGCCCTGCTGCTCGACGCGCAGCCCGGCCACGTTCACCACCACGGTCACCGGCGCGCCCGGCAGGGGCCCATCGGCCTGGACGTGCCGCGCCTCGAGCGCCACGCCCTTGGCGAGCGCCTGCGCGGCGCGCGCCCCGGAAGGCAGCGTCGCGAGCGCCTGGCCGCCCGGAGGCAACGGCCGCTCTTCCAGCGCCACCGCGCCGTCGAGCGGCTCGTCGGCGCGCACCGCGCGGGTGGTGACCCAGGCCGGCGCGAAGGCCCGCACGCTCACCAGCGCCCGGCCGGCGCAGCTGCCGCTCGCATCCGTGCCTTCGACGTCCAGCACCAGCGCGCCGGAGCCACGCAGCGAAGGCGGCGGCGTGACGCGGGTGACGGCGCAGCCGGGCGGCACCAGCAGGCGGGTCTCCCGGATCTCGAGCCGCGCGGCGGGCGCCACCTGCGCGAGCGCCTTCGCGACCAGCGCGCGTTCGCCTTCTCCGTTGGCGGCGAGCAGCGCGAGCGTCAACACCCTGACGAACATGGTCATCACCTCAGCGAAGTCAGGCGCTGCAACATCTGATCCGCCGTCTGGATGACCTTGGAGTTGAGCTCGTACGCGCGCTGGGTGGAGATGAGGTCCACCATCTCTTCCACCGCCTGCACGTTGGAGTTCTCGAGGTAGCCCTGGCTCAGGAAGCCGGCGCCCTGCTCTCCCGGCTTCACCCGCATCGGCTCGCCGCTCGCGGCGCTGGGGGCGAGGAGGTTGCGGCCCTGGCTGGTGAGGCCGCCCGGGTTGGGGAAGAGCGTGAGCTCGAGGGTGCCCAGGTCTTCCAGGGTGTCCTTGCCCGGCGTGCGCGCCTGCACGGTGCCGTCGCGGTTGATGACCACCGAGAGCGCGTCGGTGGGCACGGTGATCTCCGGGTCGACCAGCTCGCCGTGCGCCGTCACCAGGCGGCCGGTGGCGTCGACGCGCAGGTTGCCGGCGCGGGTGTAGGCGAGCTCGCCGCCCGGCTGCCGCACCGCGAGGTAGCCGGCGCCCTCGATGGCCACGTCGAAGGGGTTCTGGGTGCCGACGAGCTCGCCCTGGGCCATGCCGCCGGTGGTGGCCGCGGCGCGCACGCCGAGCCCGACCTCCAGCGGCGACGGGGCCCCGGGGGTCGCCGCCCCGGGCGCGCCGGGCGCCGCGAGCTGCTCGGCCATCAGGTCCTCGAACTCCGCCCGCTCCTTCTTGAAGCCGGTGGTGCTGGCGTTCGCCAGGTTGTTGGCGGTGACGTCCATCTTGAGCTGCTGGGCGTCCATCCCCGAGGCGGCGGTGTAGAGCGAGCGCAACATGGTCAGGTCTCCTTCGAAGACGGCGGGGGACAGCGGGTCAGCGGGTACGGCCGAGCTCGTTGGCGCGCTCGTCGAGGCGCCGGTAGGTGGAGATGGCCTGCATCGACGTCTCGTAGTTGCGCTGGGCGGACACCATCTGCACCGCGGCCTCCAGCGGCCCGGCGTTCGCCTGGATGAGCGCGCCCGGGCGCAGCTCGGCGGCGGACGGGGTGGCGACGGCGCCGCTGCGGGGGACGACCACCGAGCCGCCGCGGCGCTCCACCGGCCCGCTGAGCTCGAAGCGGCCGAGGCGGCCGACTTCCTGTCCGCCCGAGAGCACGCGGCCCTGCGGATCCACGGTGAAGGGCGCGCCGGCGGCGACGCGAATGGGCTTTCCGTCGTCGCCCAGCACGGGCAGCTCGCCCACCTTGAGCGCGCCCGACGGGTCGGCCGTCAGCCGGCCGTCGCGGGTGTAGCCGACCTGGCCGCCGTCGAGGCCGACAGCGAGGAAGCTGCCGCCCTGTGGCGCCACGTCGGTCGGCCGGCCAGTGGGCGCGATGGGCCCGGGCGTCAGGTCGACGCCGGTGGAGACCGCGGCGGTGTAGGCGAACTCGCTGTTGCCGTGCTCGGCCAGGAAAGACTCGAAGGAAGGCCGCGACGCGAGGAAGCCGGGCGTCTGGGCGTTGGCCAGCGAGTCGGCGATGGATTCCAGCTGCTCGGCGCGCGCCGCCGCGCCGCTCATGCCCACGTAGACGCCATCAGCCATGTGGTGACTCCTGGGGTGCGACGGGGGACTCGGCCATCGGCAGGCTGATGATGAAGCTGGTGCCCGAAGGCCCGGTCTCGAAGGTCAGCTCGCCGCCGAACTTGGAGACGATGCCGTGGGAGATGTGGAGCCCGAGCCCGGTGCCCTTGCCCACGCCCTTGGTGGTGAAGAAGGGCTCGAAGAGCCGCGGCCGCACGTGCTCCGGAATGCCCTTGCCGCTGTCGCGCACCGAGATGAGCACGCGCTGGTCGCGTTCCTCGCCGCGCACCCAGATGCGGCCGGTGCCGCCGATGGCGTCGTAGGCGTTGTCGAGGAGGTTGAGCACCACCTGGGAGAACTCCCCCACCTCGCCCACCACCGCGGGGAGCATCGGCACCTGCACGTCGATGAGTTCCTGACAGTGCTTGGCGCCGGCGAAGAAGAGCACCGCCTGGGAGACGGCCGCGGCGGGCTCGAAGAGCGCGTGCTCGTCAGGGCGATGGCGGACCATGCCCTTGAGCGACTGCACGATGGACGCCATGCGGTCGACGCCCACCATCGACTCGGTGGCCATCTCGGTGAGCTCGTCCATCAGCGGCCGCAGCCGGCTCTGCAGGGGCGCGGCGTCCTTCCCGGCGGCGTCCAGCGCGGCGGCGAGGTCGCCCACCACGGCGTTGATGAGCGTCAGGTTCGACTTCACGAACGACAGCGGGTTGTTGATCTCGTGCGCCACGCCGGCGGACAGCTGGCCGATCATCGCCAGCCGGTCGCGCTGGATGGCGTGGTCCCGCGCGCGCGCCACTTCCTGCTCCAGCGCCTGCCGCTGGCTGATGTCGCGGAAGATGGCGCGCACCACCCGCTCCCGCTGCGGACTCGGGGTGACCCACGCCGACACCTCGCACGGCACCAGCGCCCCGTCGGCGCGCACCATGTTCACGGTGCGGGACACGGTGGCGCGGGGCCCGAGCGCGCGCAGCGACTCGACCAGGCTCTTGCCGTCGTCCTTCGACAGGAGCGTGCCCAGGGGCCGGCCGATGAGCCGGTCGCCGGTGGTGGCGAGCATCGCGGCCACGTTGCCCGCGGCGCGCGACACCACGCCGTCGCCGGTGAGCTCGAGCACCGCGTCGGGCAGGTTGTCGAGCAGGGACGCCATCGACTCGCGCTGCTGGTGAATCTCCGCGTCCTTGCGGGCGTGGAGAATGAGGCTCCCCAGCGAGTCGGACAGGCCCTGCACCAGCTTGAGCTCGCCTTCGGTGAGCAGGCTCCTGGGCCCGCACACGTAGATGACGCCCAGCCGCTGGCCGGCGGCGTTGACCGGGAGCGCGAGCGCCGAGAGCCGCTCGCCGTCGGGCAGCGTGCGCTCGAAGGGGAAGAAGGCGCGCGCCAGGCTGGAGACGTGGAGCGGCGTGCCTTGCGCGAAGACCCGGCTCGCCAGCGAGCGCTTCTGATCGACCGGCTGGGGCTCCAGCGCCGCGCCGTGGCTCGCGGGCACCCCGACCTGGGCCAGGCAGCGCAGGCCGCCGGTCGCCGCGTCGTACTCGTAGAGCACCAGGTAGCTGCCGGCGAGCGCCATGCCCAGCGTGCTGAGCGCGCGGTGGGCGGCGACCGCGGGCGTGTTGGCGTCGGTGGCGGCCGCCAGGAGCGAGCGCATCACCTTCACCTCGGCGCGCATGCGCGGCAGCGCGTTGCGCTCGAGGACCGCGATGTAGCCGTCGACGTACGCCGCGCGGGACAGCAGCAGCCGCACCTCGCCCATGGCGCCCAGGGACAGGGCCGCTTCCACCGGCTCGGACCCTTCGGCGCGGGCACACATCTGGATCAGCGTCTGCTCGACCTCGTAGGCCGCTTCTCCTTCGAGCACCGCCGCCGCGGCGGGGTTGCTGTGGAGCGGCCGCCCGGTGCGGTCGAGGTGGACCACGCCCAAGGGAACCTCCTTGAGCAACAGCTCGAGCGGAGGCTCGACCCACGGCCGTGTCTCCACCACGCTCTCGACGGGTTCGCCCACGGCGCAAGGGCCAGTGCAAAGAGTTTGCCGGGCCCGAGGCGTCAAGCCGGTGTCGCCGCCGCGGCGGTGGATCAACCGGGGGGTCGAACGACCACCGGCAGGTCGCGGCTGACTTGACGCCACCACGTTGACGCAACCCCGAGACATGTCGGGCGCTTGACGCGGCTGCGTGCCAGCCGATCAGCCGCGGGTGATCCTGGGACCTACAGAATGCTGACCTGAGTGACCCACCTTTCGATTCGAGCGAAACCGGACAGTTGGCCCACCCGGTCGAAGGGCACGTCGATTGCTCATGCGCCTCTCACCAACTTCGACGAGGGGTTCATGAGCGCACTACCGATGGGTGCAGGGAAGACGATTGTCGCGGGATCAGCGTCGGTGATGCGCGATGTGATCCGCGCCGCCACCCGCGTGGCGCCATCGGAAGCCACCGTCCTCATCACCGGCGAGACCGGGACCGGCAAGGAATTGGCGGCCCGTCTGGTCCATGACCAGAGCCCCCGCGCGGCGCGCGCCTTCGTCCCGGTGAACTGCGGCGCCATTCCCGAGTCGCTCCTGGAGAGCGAGCTCTTCGGCCACGCGAAGGGTGCCTTCACCGGTGCGATGACCGCCCGCCGCGGCCGGCTGGCGATGGCCGATGGCGGCACCCTCTTCCTCGACGAGGTCGGCGAGCTGCCGCTGGCGCTCCAGGTGAAGCTGCTGCGCGTGCTGCAGGAGCGGGTGTACGAGCCCGTCGGCAGCAACGAGTCGGTGGCCGCGAACTTCCGCCTGGTGGCCGCCACCAACCGCGACCTGCTCGCCGAGGTGGAGGCGGGCCGCTTCCGCCGCGACCTCTACTACCGCCTGATGGTCTGCCCGCTGGAGCTGCCCGCCCTGCGCGAGCGCTCCGGCGACATCGAGGCCCTCTTCCTTCACTTCTGGCACGAGCGCGGCGAGACCCGCCCGGTCGAGCCCGAGGTCTTCCGCCTGCTCGAGCGCTACCCCTGGCCGGGCAACGTGCGCGAGCTGCAGAACCTGGTGGAGCGCCTGTCGGTGCTGGCCGAGCGCACCTCCATCAGCGTGGCGGATCTCCCGCTGCAGCAGCGCCGCCCGCACCGGCTCGAGGTGGTCCCTGCCTCCACCGCCCCCGCGGGCGCGGTCCTCGCCGCCGACCCCAGTGCGCCGCCGCCGCCGCTGGCCCTCGCGTCCGACTGGCGCCTGAGCGAGCACACGCCGCCCTTCCCGATGGCCGCGCCCCGGTTCTCCGAGCCCACCTTCTCCACTCCGGCGCCTGCGTTCTCCACTCCGGCGCCTGCGTTCTCCACTCCGGCGCCTTCCTTCTCCGCCCCGGCGCCCGCGTTCTCCGCCCCGGCGCCCGCGTTCTCCGCTCCGGCGCCCGCGTTCTCCGCTCCGGCGCCCGCGTTCTCCGCGCCCACGCCCGCCTTCTCCGCTCCGGCGCCCGCCTTCTCCGCGCCCACGCCCGCCTTCTCCGCGCCGGACACCGCCGTCACCTCTTCCACGGTGGTCGCCGGGCCTCAGTCCTCGGAGGACCGGCTGATGGTGCCGCCCGCCCACCTCCACGGTGGTTGGAGCTTCGCCAACGACGGACGGGACAACGGGCAGCGCATGCCCATCGACCTCCCGGCGCTCCTGCGTCGCCTCGAGGACCAGTACATCGACGCCGCGCTGCTGCAGGCGCAGGGCAACAAGAAGGCGGCCGCCGACCTCCTCGGCCTGCAGCGCACCACCCTGGTCGAGAAGCTCCGCCGCCGGACCCGTGACGCCGAGGTGCCCAGCGCCGCGCCCACTCCCGCGCCCGCCGAGCACTGAGTTCCGCGGTCCGCGGTTTGCACCGGAGTTCCGCGCCATGGCCTTGTCCCTCGCCCTCGGGGTGCTCGCGCTCGCCGCCGCGCCGGTGAAGGCTGCGCCCGAGAGCAAGCTCCTCCTCACCAGCGAAGCCGTGGAGCGCGTCGTGCTCACCGGGCAGCCGACCGGGGTGTCGGTCGACCCCTGGGCCGCGGAGGTCACCGTCCGCTTCTCCACCGGCAGCGGCAGCCTGCCGCGCAACCACCTCTGTCCCCGCGCCGAGCGCCGCGGCAACACGCTGGTGCTCGGCTGCACCACGCATCGGCTGTCGGCCCGGCTGGAGTCCAGTCCGCGCGGGCCGGTGCTCGAGCTCCGCGCGCTCCGCGGCCTGCCCCCGGACGACGGGCTCCTGCGCTTTCACTACGAGCCCACGCGCTTCGGACTCGGCGCCGCCTGTCCCGGAGACACGCCCGCCTCCCAGGCCGAGTGCCTGCTCGCCGAAGGAAAGCCCACCCAGGCGCGGCCCCTGCTGGAGGCCGCCACCACCGGCCCGACGGCCGCCTACGCCCAGGTGCGGCTGGGGGACCTCTCCGCGGTGGCGGGCGATCCGGTGGGGGCGCTCGCCCACTACCAGGCCGCCGGCCTCAAGGAATTCTTCGGCCGTCTCGCGCGGCTGCGCATCTGCGAGCTGAGCGGCTGCGAGGAGCTGCGGCCGGTCTACGACGCGGTGGCGCTCCCCGAGCCGCTGGCCACCGAGGTGGAGCTGCGCCGTGCGCGCGCCTACGCCTTGCTCGGCCGCGAGGAGGAAGCGGCGGTGGGGCTGCAGAAGCGCCTGCGCGAGTCGCGCCGCCCACCGCCGTGTCAGACCTGGCCCGCGGTGTGCGCCGGGGTGGCCCTCGCCGCGCTCCGCTCGGGCGACGAGGTGATCCGCGGTGAGGGGCTGTCGCTCTTCGTGCTCGAGCAGCAGGCGGGCCTGGAGAAGAATCTGACGGTGGCGCGCCAAGCCGCTGACGCGGCCGCCACGCTGGGTGCCCACCGCTTCGCCGCCAACCTCCTCGCCTCGGTGAGCAACCTGGTGCCGGCCTCCGAGCTCGAGCCACACCTCGCGCGCTTGCTCGCCGAGTACCTCGCCTGTGGCGACGGGGTGCGGGCCGCGGTGATCCGCGAATACGCCGCGGAACACCTCCACCGCGCCCTGCCTCCAGGCCGGCCCGCGGCCGCGGCCGACGACGCGCCCTTCGAGCTCCCGCCCCAGGTGCGCGCGCTGGTGACCGACGCCGAGCAGGACCTCGAGGTGGCCAATGCCACCGAGGTGTTGAGCCGCGCCTCGGCGCTGTCCGGCCCGCCAAGCCCCTGACGGTCGGGCCAGGCACGGACTTCGCACTGTCAGGGCAGTGATGAAGCTCTTCGACGGCACCCTGACGGCGCTCGAACGGTCGCTCGACGTTCGGCTCGAGAAGCAGAACCTGCTCGCGTCGAACGCCGCCAACCTCGACACCCCCGGCTACCAGGCCAGGGAGCTCGACTTCGACGCCGCGATGCAGTCGGTGCTCGCGCCCGGCGGAGATGCTCCCGGCGCGGTGGAGACCGCGGTGCGAGCGGCCACCCACGCGGTGGAAGGCACCGCCGGCCTCGACGGCAACGGCGTGGACCTCGACCGCACCATGGTCGAGCTCGCGGAGAACGGCCTCCAGTACGGGGCGGCCGCCAAGGCCGCGGGAAAGAAGCTCGCCATCCTCAAGTACGTCGCCAACGACGGGAACGGGTAACCCATGGACTTCCTCTCCGCGCTGCGGATCAGCGGCTCCGGCCTCTCGGCCGAGCGCACCCGCGTCAACGTCGCCACCTCGAACCTCGCCAACGCGGAGTCGACCCGCGGCCCCGACGGGCAGCCGTACCGCCGGCTCGACCCCGTCTTCTCGCCGGTCCCGCTGGAAGCCGGCAACCCCGACTCGCCCGCGGCGGTCGAGGTGACGCAGATCAAACCCGACGAGGGGCCGGGCAAGCGCATGTACCTCCCGAGCCACCCCGACGCCGACTCGCAGGGCTTCGTCACCCTGCCCGACGTGAACCCGATTCACGAGGTGGTGAACCTGATGTCCGCCTCGCGCTCCTACGAGGCCAACGCCACCGCCGTCGACACGCTGAAGACGATGGCCGCCCGCGCCCTGGACATCACTCGATGAGGACCCTGCCCTTCAGCATCGAAGGTGTCCCCGCCGAGCCGCGCGTCGAGCCGCGGGGCGAGCAGGGCCCCTCGCTCCCGGGCTCAGGAACGGGAGGCGGCGTCGACTTCGGCGCCGAGCTGTCGAGCGCGCTGTCGGGCGTGGAGCGGATGCAGCTCGACGCCGACCGCGAGGCCACCAAGGCGGCGCTGGGCGCGGGCAACCTGCACGAGCTGTCGCTGTCGCTGGAGAAGGCCGACGTCGCGATGCGCGTGGCCAACAAGGTGCGCAACAAGCTCGTCGACGCGTACCACGAGCTGATGCGCATGAGCATCTGAGGGCTGACCGACCGTGGAACCGCTCCAGAAGCAGCTGCTCGAACTCCCGCGCCGGCTCGCCGCGCTGTCCCGCACCGCGAAGGTGGGCCTGGCGCTGGGCGTGCTCGCGCTCGCCGGCCTCGCCGCGGGCGCGGTCTTCTTCACCTCCGCGGGCGAGTACCAGTACGCCTACACCAACCTCACCACCGAGGACGCGGCCGAGGTCCAGGCCCAGCTGAAGACCGCCGGAGTCCCCTTCCGGCTCGAGGCGGGTGGCACGGCGCTCGCCGTCCCCGCTTCCCGTGTCTACGACGTGCGCTTGCTGCTCGCGGCCGCAGGTCTGCCGCGCAGCGGCGGCGCCGGCTTCGAGCTCTTCGACAAGGGCGACTTCGGCGTCTCCGAGTTCACCCAGAAGGTGAACCTGCGGCGCGCCACCGAAGGCGAGCTCGCGCGCACCATCGGCCGCGTCGCCGGCGTGCGCTCGGCGCGGGTGCACCTGGTGCTGGCCGAGAAGGGCGTCTTCCGCGGAGAAGAGCGGCCGTCGTCGGCCGCGGTGATGATCTCCCTCCAGCCCGGACGCACCCTGAGCACCCGCGAGCTCGCCGGCCTGCGCCACCTCGTCGCCTCCGCGGTGCCTTCGCTCGCGCCCGGCGCGGTGACCATCGTCGACGGCCGCGGCTCGGTGCTGACCTCGGAAGAGAACCCCGGCGAGGAGACCCAGGGCTTCCAGCGCCGCCTGGAGCGCGACCTCGAGACCCGCGTGGTCTCGCTGCTCGAGCCCGTGGTGGGCGCGGGCCAGGTGGTGGTGCGCGTCAACGCCGACGTCGACTCCGCCGAGGTCACCTCCACCCAGGACGCCTTCGACCCCGAGGGCGCGGTGCTCAAGAGCGAGCGCACCAGCGCCACCACGCAGAATCAGGAGACGCAGAAGCCCCAGGCGGTGGTGGGCGCGGCGGCGAACCAGCCGCTGGCGCCGACCGGCCCCAACGCCGGCGGCAGCAAGATGTCGTCGACCGGCCAGGAAGAGACGCGCAACTTCGAGGTCTCCCGCACCACCACCCGCACCGTGCAGCGCGCGCCCCGCGTGAGCCGGCTCTCGGTGGCCGTGCTGGTCGACGGCGTCGACGGCAAGCCCCGCTCGGACCCCGAGGTCCAGCGACTCGGTGAGCTCGCCCGCCGCGCGGTGGGGTTCGACCCGGCGCGCGGGGATCAGCTCGAGATCTCCTCGGCGGCCTTCGCCCACGCGGCCGCCGATGACGCTGCCGCGGCCGCTGCCGCTGCCACCCTGCCGCCCTGGGCCATTCCCGCCGCGGTGGCCGGCGCCGTGGTGCTGCTGGTGGCGGTGGTGCTGCTCACGCGGCGCGGCAAGAAGCCGGTGCGCGCCGAGCTCGTGCTGCGCCCTGGCGCCAGCGTGGGCGAGCTGGAGACGGAGCAGTCGGCCGTCGCCGCCGCGGCCACCAAGGACGCCGCCGCCCCGGTCACCGCCGAGTTGCCTGCCGTCGACGCGCCGCCCGCGCTGCCGGACCTCAGCGCCACCTTCCGCGATCGCGCCCGGGAGCTGGCCAAGAACGACCCTTCCCGCGCGGCCCAGCTGATCCGCGCCTGGGTTTCCCCCGATGGCATCACCCGCGAGGCAAATCATGGCTGAAGCGAGTCCTCAGAAGCCGACCAAGGACGCGACCCGCGGACTGTCCGGCGCCGCCAAGGAACCGACCGGCGCCGGGTCGCTCCGGGCCGCAGCGGTGCTGCTCGGACTCGGCGCCGACGTGGCCGCCGAGGTCTTCCGCATGCTCGACGAGACCGAGGTCCGCCGCATCGCCGCGGGCGCCCGCGAGCTGCGCAAGGCCCAGCCCGAGCTCCTCACCGACGCGCTCAAGGACTTCGTCACCGCGATGGAAGGCGTCTCGGGCGACCTGGTGCTGGGCGACAACATGCTGCGCGGCGCCGCCGAGGCCGCGCTCGGGCCCGACATCGCCCGCCGCGCCTTCGAAGGCGTGGCCGCGCCGCCGCCCCCGGACGAGGTGCTCGGCCCCATCACCGAGGCCGACCCCGAGGCGCTGGCCATGGTGCTCTCGCGCGAGCAGGCGCAGACGGTGGCGCTGGTGCTGTCGGCGATGACGCCCGAGAAGGCCGCCGCGGTGATGGCCCACGTCCCTGAAGGCCAGCGGCCCGGCATCGTGCGCCGCATGGCGACGGTGGAGTCGGTCGCCCCCGAGGTGCTGCGCGAGGTGCGCCACGCACTCACCAGCGAGCTGCAGGCGGTGGTGGCCGAAGGCATGCGCCGCGTCGACGGCAAGGGCGCGGCCCTCGAGGTGCTGCGCCGGGCCTCGGCCGCGCAGCAGCAGGAAGTCATCGCCTCCATCGAGAAGGACGACCCCAACCTGGCGGCCGACCTGCGGGTGAAGCTCTTCACCTTCGACGACTTCGGGCGCCTCACCGACCGCGACATCCAGGCGGTGCTCAAGGACGCCGACCAGAGCCAGCTGTCGATGGCGCTCAAGGGCGCGCCCGATGCGCTGCGCGAGAAGCTCCTGCGCAACATGTCGAGCCGCGCGGCGCAGATGCTCCAGGACGACATCGCCGCGATGGGCCCGGTGCGGCTCGCGGTGGTGGAGCAGGCCCAGGCCACCATGACCCGCCTCGCGCTGGAGCTCGCCGAGAAGGGGAAGATCACCATCATCCGCGCCACCGACAAGCTGGTCTGAGGACCTCGCCATGCACGACCCTCGCCCCGTCCGTCCTCCCCGCTTCCTCGAAGACGCGCACCACGACACCAGCGCGGTGCCGGTCACCTTCGCCCGGGTGCCCGGCGCGCGCGTCACCGCGCCGCCGCCCA
>JAIBBQ010000162.1 GCA_019694595.1 Myxococcaceae bacterium | reverse complement strand
AGCTGGCGCGTCACCGTGTCCCCGGCGGTCACGGTCCCGAAGTCGATCGCAGTGGGGTCGACGCTCAACGTGCCGGGCCCCGGGGGCTTGCCGTTGCAGGCGGAGCCCCACAGCAGCAGCGCCAGCAGCGCAAGACAGAAGCGGGCCATGGTCGCGCACCATAGGCGAGGCCATGCCGTCACCCGAGTCGCTCGAGGTACTGCTCGAGAATCTGCGCGCTCGCGTAGGGGCCGTCGCCGTCTGCGTCGCGCTGGGCCTCGTCGAAGACCACCCAGAAGATTCGTTGCTGGCCGGAGGTCGTCGAGACGAGTTCGAATGGTGCGCCCAACGGACTCGGCCTGACGGTGCCGGTCGGCTCTGCGGGCCAGGGACCTGGACCGAACCTGGAATCTCTCCGAACCCGGACCCGAGTGCCGCCGATGAGAAGTATCGAGTCGGCGGGCATCGAGGCGAAACGACGGCGCAGCGTCTCCTGCCTGACGGCACGCCAGCCTCGCGTCATCAGCGGGCAGCGCATGGAAGGGGGCGTGTTCTTTCGTGCACAGCCCGTGCGGCTCGCGGGTAAGCCACACGCTCACCATGCGCACCCTGAGCGTCCTGTTGGCCTGGTCCGTCCTCGGCTGTGCCTCCGTCCGCCCGGCGGGCTCCGGCCAGCTGCCGCTCTCGGTGACCGGCGATGACTCCAGCTGGCGCGGGGCGCTGGGCGAGCAGCAGCTCTCGAAGGCCGAGACCTTCCTCGCCGCGGGCTTCGACGCCACCGCGGAGAAGATCGACGCCCGCAAGCGCTACGCCTGGGGTGGCCTGGCGGCGGGCGTGGGGCTCGGCGCCGCCGCCACCGCGTGCGGCTACGGCTTCGGTCAGAACATCAAGAACAGCTCGGGGCCCGCGGGCTACATGGTGTGCGCCATCTTCGCCGGGAGCTGGGCCCTCACCGGCTTCATCGTCTCGCTGACCCACTTCCTCGCCGACGACCCTCCGGCAGACGTGGGCCGTGCCGCCGCCCAGAGCTACTACGCCCGTCTCGAGCTCGAGCGCCTGGGCGTTCACCCCACGCCGCCTGACCCCACCGACGAGCCGACGCTCCGCGCACCTCACGACGCCTGGCTCCTCGACTTCACCCGGGCGTCCGGCATCGCGCGGGTCGAGCTCGGGCTCTCGGGGCTGAGCGCGCGGCACCCCGACGCCGTCGGCTTTCCCAAGGACCGGGTGCTCCAGTCCATCGCCGAGGCGTACGCCACCGCGCCCCCCGAGACCGAGACCTTGCTCGCCTGGGCGCGCTTCACCCTGGAGCACGCCGACGCCGTGGGCTCGGGCCCCGTCGAGGCTGCGCTCGTGCGCGGTGCCCCGGGCGACGTGAGCGGTGAGCTGTGGATCGCCCTGGGCGACGTGCGCCGGACCCGCGGCGACGCCGAGGGCGCCCTCGACGCCTACCGCTCGGCCTGGGAGCGCGCCCCGCTGCTGCCCAACCCCATCCGCGCGTACGGCGACGAGCTGGTGCGCCACGGCAAGGTGTCCGCGGCCATCGACTTCTGGGCGAGCCAGCTGCCCCGCGCGGAGCGCGACACCGCGCGCTTCATGCTCCTCGAGTCCATCGACCGGGCCGACCACGCCTGGCTCTACGCCCACGCGGACACGCTGCCCAAGGGCCTGCTGCCGGCGTTCCGCGCGTACCAGGCCCAGCAGCGGCAGCGGCAGCGGCTCTCGCAGTGCCTCGGCCAGTGCTACGGCTCGAGCTACGCGTCGGTCCGGAACTTCTGCACTGCCCAGTGCTACGCCCTGGCCGGCGACTGACGGCGGCCTGAGCCTCAGGTCCCGCCGTCGGACACGTCGCAGCGCGCGTCGTTGGTCGTCACCTGCACCGACAGGCTCGCGCTCAACCCGGTGAAGTCGAGCTCGTTCTTGCGCGCCTCGTAGACGCAGCGCAGGTCGGGGTACGCCGGCATCCCCGGCCGCAGGAGCTGCACCGTCACCGTGCCGCCCTTCGCGGCCAGGTGCAGGGTGTTCGCGCCCGCCGGCGTGTCGCGGGAGACGGTGTCGGTGGTGCGCACGGTGTCGCTCACCGTGCCTGCGTCCGACTTCACCTCCACCTTCACCACGCCGAACTCCGTCGACGCCGGCGTGCCGCTGCAGGCCGAGAAGAACAGCCCCGCCGCGACCGTCGCCAGCGCCTTCACCTCAGGCGACCTCGACCAGCGCCGCGGCGCCCATGCCGCCGCCGATGCACATCGAGACCACGCCCCGCTTGCCGCCGCGGCGCTTCAGCTCGCGCAAGATGGTGCCCACCATGCGGGTGCCCGAGACACCCAAGGGGTGGCCGAGCGCGATGGCGCCGCCGTTGGGGTTGAGCTTCGCCGGGTCGATGCCCAGCTCCTTCACGCAGTACGCCGCCTGCGCGCCGAACGCCTCGTTGATCTCGAAGACGTCGATGTCCTTCACCGAGAGCTTGTTGCGCTCGAGCAGCTTGCGCACCGCGGGCACCGGGCCGATGCCCATGATGTCCGGCGGCACGCCCGCCACCGCGTAGTCCACGAAGTAGCCCAGGGGCTTCACCCCCAGCGCCTTCGCCTTCTTCTCGCTCATCACCACCGCCGCCGCCGCACCGTCGGTCAGCGGCGACGCGTTGCCCGCGGTCACCGTGCCCTTGGGGTCGAAGGCCGGCTTGAGCTTGGCCAGGCCTTCCGCGGTCGTCTCCGGCCGCAAGATGGTGTCCTCGCTCACGGTGAGCTGCTGCGCCTTGCCGGCGTCGTCGAACACCGTCACCGCGATGGGGGCGATCTCGTCCTTCAGCTTGCCGTCGGCGCGCGCCTTGGCCGCCTTCTGCTGGCTCTGCAGCGCCAGCGCGTCCTGCTCCGCGCGGGTGACGCCGAACTTCGCCGCCACCTTCTCCGCGGTCGCGCCCATCGAGGTGTAGACCTCGGGGTGCTTGTCCATCAGCTCGGGGTTCGCCGAGACCTTGTTCCCGCCCATGGGGATCATGGTCATCGACTCCACGCCGCCGGCGATGGCCACGTCGTACTGGCCGGCCGCGATGCTCTGCGCCACCTGGGCGATGGACTGCACGCCCGACGCGCAGAAGCGGTTGATGGTCATGCCCGGCACGGTGTCCGGCAGGCCCGCCAGCAGCGCCGCGGGGCGCGCCACGTTCATGCCCTGCTCGGCCTCGGGCATGGCGCAGCCCAGCACCACGTCTTCGATGTCGGCCGGCTTGAGCCCCGGCACCCGCGCGATGGCCGCGGTGATGACGTGGGCCGCCAGCGTGTCGGGGCGGGTGTCCTTGAGCTCGCCCTTGGTGGCGCGGGTGAAGGGCGTGCGGGCGGTGGAGGCGATGACGATGCGTTCGGTCATGGCGTTTGGTCCTCTGAGTGAAAGGTGGGTAACGGGCGGCCGTCAGTTGCGCAGCGGCTTGCCCTTCTCGAGCATGAACATGATGCGATCCTGGGTCTTTTCCTCGCCGCACAGCGAGAGGAAGGCCTCGAGCTCGAGGTCCAGCAGCTGCTGCTCGGTCACCTGGGTCGCGGTGCTGACGTCGCCGCCGGTGAGCACCCGCGCCAGCGTGCGGCCGATCTTCCGGTCGTGCTCGGAGATCTGATGGTTGAGCTGCATGTCGTACAGCATCATGTCGATGGTCGCCGCGCCGCTCTTGCCCGGGAGCAGGAACGTGGTCGGCCGCGGCGGCAGGAAGCCCGCGTTCGCCAGGCCCAGGCAGCGCGCCTTGGCGTCGGCGAGCTGGGTGTCGCGCGACATCGAGATGCCGTCCTGCGCGGAGAGGAAGCAGGCCTCGCGCGCCTCTTCCGCGCTGGTCGCCACCTTCGCGGTGCCGATGGTCAGGAACAGCTTCTTGAGGAAGGGCAGGGGGTCGAAGTCCTTGTTGCCCGCGTGCGGCCCGTAGACGTTGCGCATCAGCTGCAGGTTGCCGCCGCCGCCGGGAATGAGGCCCACGCCGACTTCCACCAGGCCCATGTACAGCTCGGCCGCCGCCTGCACCGCGTTGCCGCCCATGGTCACTTCCGCGCCGCCGCCCAGGGTGAGGCCGAACGGCGCCGTCACCACGGGAATCGACGAGTACCGCATGCGCTGGTTGGCCTGCTGGAAGCGGCCCACCATCTTGCGCACCACCTCGAACTCGTCGCTCTTGATGGCCATCAGCAGCGCGCCGATGTTCGCGCCCGCCGAGAAGTTCCCGCCGTCGTTGCCGATGACCAGGCCCTTGAAGTTCTTCTCCGCCTCGTCGACCGACTGCTCCATCAGCTCGGTGATCTGGTCGTCGATGCTGTTCATCTTCGAGTGGAACTCGAGCAGCAGCACGCCGTCGCCCATGTCCCACAGCGACGCCGAGTCGTTGTGCTTGAGCTGCTTGTTGCCGCGCTTCAAGATCTCCACGCTCAGGTGGCGCGCGTCGCGGGGCACCTGCACCGACGCCTTCTTGGTCACGTCGTAGAACGTGTCTTCCACGCCCTTCGGCTCGTAGAAGCGGGTGCGGCCCGAGGCGAGCATCTGCTCCACCCAGGCGGCCGGCTTGAGGCCGAGCGCCTTCATCCGCTCCACGCCTTCCTTCACGCCGTACGCGTCCCAGGTCTCGAACGGCCCGATGTCCCAGGCGAAGCCCCAGCGCATCGCGCGGTCCACGTTCACGTAGTCGTCGGCGATCTCACCGAGCCGCCGCGAGGCGTACGCCAGCGCGTCGAGCGTCACCGCCTCGGCGAACTTGGCGGCCGCGTCGGTGCCCTTGAGCACCGTGCGGATGCGCTCCGGCAGGTTCTCCACGTCGCGCGCCGCGCCCAGCGACTCGAAGCGCACCTTCTGCTGCGGCCGGTACTCGAGCGTCTTCAGGTCGAGCGCGAGGATCTCCTTCTCGCCTTCGCCCCCTTTCTGCTTCTTGTAGAAGCCGCCGCCCGACTTGTCGCCCAGCATGCCCTTGGCGACCATGCCCTTGAGCCACTCCGGCGGCTTGAAGGTCTCGCGGCCTTCGTCGTTGGGCAGCGAGTCGAAGCAGTTCTGGGTGACGTGCAGGAAGGTGTCGAGCCCCACCAGGTCCGCGGTGCGGAACACCGCCGACTTGGGGCGGCCCAGCGCGGGCCCGAAGATCTTGTCCACCGCCTCGATGGACATGCCGTGGTCGCCCATCAGCTGCAGCGTGCGCATCATCGCGTACGTGCCGATGCGGTTGGCGATGAAGTTGGTGGTGTCCTTGCCGTGGACGATGCCCTTGCCCAGCCGCTCGGCGCCGAAGCGCGCGAAGCCTTCGAGCACGTCGGGGCGCGTCTTCGGCCCCGGCACCAGCTCGAGCAGCTTCATGTAGCGCACCGGGTTGAAGAAGTGCGTCACCAGGAAGCGCTCCTGGAACGACTGGCTGCGCCCTTCGGTCATGCCCACGATCGACAGGCCCGAGGTGTTGGAGCTGACGATGGCGGTGGGCGAGAGGTTGGGCTCCACCTTGGCGAAGAGCGCCTGCTTCACCTTCAGGTCTTCCTTCACCACCTCGACCACCCAGTCGCAGCTCTTGAGCTTCGCGAGGTCGTCTTCCAGGTTCCCCACCTCGATGAGCGCGAGCGCCTTCTCGGTGAAGAGCGGCGCCGGCTTCTGCTTCTTCAGGTTGGCCAGGGCCCCGAGCGCGAACTTGTTGCGGAAGGCCTTCGACTTCACGTCTTCGCCGTCGGCCGCCTTGGGGGGCACGATGTCGAGCAGCACCACCGGCACGCCGGCGTTGGCGAGGTGCGCAGCGATGCCGGAGCCCATCACCCCGGCGCCCAGCACGGCGGCCTTCTGAATGCGAACGGACATGAGAGAACCTTGAGGGAAAAAAAGAGGGGAACCGCGAGGGCCGATCTAGCCCACGCGCGTTCCCCTCGCATGCGATTGTGCAGCGGCGCCGCGCCCCGACGTTCAGGCCGCGGCGCCCGGCGCCCGGCGACGCTTCAGGGCCCGACGGTGGTGGTGCCCGTCTTCATGTCGCTGCCCAGGGTGGCGGTCACCGTCACCGCGCCCGCCGTCTGCCCGAGCAGGCTCACCGTGTTGGAGTTGGTGCCGGTGCGAATCACCATCGTCGCCGGCAGACCGGCGATGGCCCCCGCCCCCGACTGCGTCAGGGTCACCGTGGTGTCCTTGGCCACCGTGGCGTCGAGCGAGACCGAGAGCGTCCCCGGCGCGCTGGTGCTGAAGGTGCCCAGGCTGACCGAGCTCACCTTCGCGGAGGCCACCACCGCCACCGCGGAAGCGAAGACCTGGCCGGCCACCGTCACCTTGATGGTGGTGCTGCCCGCCGCCAGCGTGCGCACCGGGAGCTGCAGCGAGCTCTGGTTGGCCTTGAGCGTGCCACTCGTCGGCACGTCGATGATGCCCGCGGTGCCCAGGCTCACCGTCACCGGCAGGTCCATCGGCGCCGTGCCTCCGCTGATGCCCACGTAGAGGTAGCTCACCACCCCGGGCTCCGCCGGGGTCGGCGTGTAGTTGTAGAAGTAGATCGACGTCGCGTTGCTGGCGAACATCGGCGCGTAGTTCTTCACGCCGTTGATCTCCGCGGTGATGAGCGTGAAGCCCGAGCCCGCGAACGCGAAGGGAATCTGGAACGACGAGCCCCCGGTGGGAATGGTCAGGGTCGCCGGCACCGCCACCACCGCCGTGTTGCTCGAGGTGAGCGTGACCGCGGTGTCCTGCGTCACCGCGGTGTCCAGGCCGCCGTAGATGTAGCCCGTGCCCCCCACCGCGCCGTTCGACGGCGAGCCGTAGAAGTAGCTCAGCTGGCCAGCGCCGCCGGTCACCGCCGCCGGCACCACCACCGTGGTGGTCTTCGACGAGCCGTCGACCGTCGCCGTCACCACCGTGGAGCCTTCCTTGAGCGCGCTCACCGAGAAGCTCAGGCTGTCGAGCCCCGCGGGGATCACCAGCGCCGTCGGCAGGTCGAGCACCCCCGCGGTCGACGACGTCAGCGCGACCGGGGTGTCCGCCATCGCCGTGGCGTCGAGGAAGATGGAGCACTCGGTGGTCGCGCCCAGGCTCAGGCGGTTGGTGCAGTTGAGCTGCCGCACGCCGTTCTTCTCCACCACCACCTCGGTGGTGATGCGCGCGCTGCCGCCGAAGGTCGCCTTGATGATGGCGGTGCCCGCCGCCGACGCGGTGAAGGGCACCGACAGCGACGAGTTCCCCGCGGGAATGGTGATGGTCGACGGCACCGCCACCACGTCCGACTTCGAGCTCTCCAGCGTCACCGCGGCGTCCTTCGCCACCGTGGCGTTGAGGAACACCGTCATCGAGCCCACCGCGCCCTTCACCGCGCGCGACGGCGAGAGGCTCACGAAGTTCACCGTCACCGTGTCGGTCACGAAGAACGCCTGCGCCACCGACTGGCCGGCGAGCGTGGCGGTGATGGTCGTCGCGCCCACCGCGGCGCCGGCGATCGCCACCTGCGCGAACGAGCGGAACGCGGGCACGGTGATGGTCGCCGGTACCGCGATGGCCGCCGGGTTGCTCGAGGCGAGCGAGACCTCGGTGTCCTTGGGGAGCACCATGTTCATGCTCACCGTGAGCACCGCGCCCGCGCCCTTCTGCAGCCGGGTGCTGCCGCCCACCGAGCTCACCTTGACCGCGGTCACCACGTTGCCGGTGGCGGTGAACTGGGTGCCGTTGACCGCCGCGCTCACCAGGAACGTGCCCGGCGAGGTACCGGTGTATTCGACTTCGCCGATCTTGCTGCCCGCCACCACCTTGAGCGTGCCGGGAATGGTCGCCGCCCCGCTGCTGCTCGAAGTCAGGGTGACGTCGGCGTCCTTGCCCACCGTGTTGCGCAGCGTGACCAGGATGCGGCCCTTGCCGCCCACCACCGCGTCGCTGGTGGTGATGCTCTCGAGCAGCGGGTCGCCCGCCACCACCGTGTTGCCGCCCCCGCCGCCGCCGGAGCCACCACCACCTCCACACGCCGCCGCCAGCAGAAGGATCAACGCCGAAAGACTTCGCTTCATGGTGTGCGCCCCCGTGAGTGTGTCGAACGCCCGGCGCGACGCGCGGGCGGGGCGCACCCTAGCAGGGGTCGGGGTTCGGCCAGCGCTCCGTGCAGCCGACGCCGTCGTCAGCCCAGCCCGGCCATCGCCCCGAGCGACGCCATCGCCGCGGCGGGGTCGAGGAACATGAGCCCCAGGCCCCAGCGCCCGTCGGGCGCCTGGGCCACGTGCACCACGCGCGCCTCGAAGGCCAGCACCTTGCCCATGAAGGAGCAGTCGACTTCCAGGGTGAGAATGGTGTCCTGCTTCTGCTCCTGCAGGCTGAAGACGAACGCGCCCCCGCGCTTGAGCTCGTTCTCGTACGCGGCGAGGAACGCTTCCTTGGTGCCGTAGCTCAGCACCAGCCGCGCCTTGTTGTCCTTGAGGTGCGGCACCATCTCCGCCATCAGCTCCGCGCCGGTGAGGTAGCGCATGCCGAAGCCGCCCTTCATCACCCCGCGCAGCTCGGGCGCCACGATGGCCAGGCGCGCCACCACCGCTTCCAGGTAGAGCACCTTGTCGCCTTCCACGCCGACCTCGACGTGCATGCGCGTGCCCAGCTTCGGCTGGTGGTTGGTCATCACGAACAGGCCGGTCGCCGAGACGTCGCCGCTGAAGCCCGTCTTGTCGAGCTGGGTCTCGCCGTAGCGGACCCGGAAGCGCTTCGCGTACCGGCGGTGTCGTCGCTTCTCCATCGCGGTGTCCCCCGAAGGTGTGGCCCGTCGCGCGCCCGGGAAGGAGCTTACGGCGCCTGGGCGGCCAGCGCGCGCATCGCGGTCTCGATGTCGCCCTGCTGGGGCACCGACGCCATCTCCAGCGCGTCGGCGAGCCCGATGCCCGGCAGGAACTTGCCCGCCAGGAGCTTGGGCGGCGCGAGCAGCTCGTAGAAGAGCTCTTCCGTCGCGCGGCGCAGCAGGTGCTCGCCGAAGTTGGTGACCTCGGTGTCCTCGTTGACGAAGAGCACCTTGCCGGTCTTCTTGATGCTCGCCGAGATGGCCGCCCAGTCGTACGGCCACAGGGTGCGCAGGTCGATGACCTCGGCCGAGATGCCTTCGCCCGCGAGCGTGGCCGCCGCCTTCGCGCACAACGGCAGCGTGCGCCCGTAGCTCACCACCGTGAGGTGCTCGCCTGCGCGCACCGTCTTCGCTTCGCCGATGCGCACCACGTGCTTGCCCACCGCCGGCCACTGCGCCTTCCACGCGCTGCGGTCGCCCAGCGGCGCGTCGATCGCCTTCGACAGCTGCTTGTCGTCGCCCGGCTCCCCGGGAATGAGCTCCTCGCCCTTGATGCGCAAGAGCGCCTTGGGCTTGAGGAACATCACCGGGTTCTTCTCCTCGCACGCCGCCAGCATCAGCCCGTAGGCGTCCAGCGGCGTCGACGGCATCACGATCTTCCACCCGGGAATGTGGGTCGCCGTCGCGTCGAAGGAATGCGAGTGGTACAGGCTCCCGCGGATGCCGGAGCCGACCGGGGTCATCACCACCAGCGGCAGGTTCCACTGTCCGTTCGACGACCAGCAGGTGTTCCCCGCCAGCTTGAGCAGGTCGATGGTGTTGTAGATGTAGTCGCAGAACTGGATCTCGGCGACCGGCCGCTGGCCCGCCATCGCCAGCCCCATCGCCATGCCGATGATGCCGCGCTCGTCGAGCGGCGAGTTCCAGGTGGTCTTGAGTCCCTGCGTGCAGGTGAAGACGCCGCCCAGCGGCGGCCCCACGTCTTCGCCGAAGATGTCGGTCACCCCGAGGTTCTCTTCCGCGTAGTGCAGCGCCATGCGGATCGCCTGCGCCATGTTCGCCATGTGCGTGGTCCCTTTCGTTCCGTCAGGCGTAGATGTGGTCGAAGATGGTGGAAGGGTCGGGCTGCGGCTCGTCGCGCACCAGCCGCGCCTCGGCGAGCAGCTGCTCGGTGATCTCCTCGCGCATCGCCTTGGCCTTCGCCGCGGTGAGCAGCCCGTGGCGCTGCAGCAGGGCCTCGAACTGCGCCAGGCAGTCGGCTTCCGCGGTGGTCATGTTGGCGCCGGACGCCGACGAGTGGCCGTAGAGGCGCGAGACGTTCGCTTCCACCAGGTACGGCTTGCGCTCGGTGCGCACGTACTCGAACGCTTCCTTGAGCTCGAGGTACGAGGAGATGGGGTCGTTGCCGTCGATGGTCTTGGCGCGGATGCCGAAGGCCACCGCCCGGTCGGAGATCTTCTGCACGCCCTGCACCTGCCCGTACGGCGTGGAGATGCCCCAGCGGTTGTTGGTCACCACGATCAGCACCGGCAGTTCCTGCCCGGGCCGCGACGACCACACCAGGCAGCTCGCGAAGTCGCCTTCGGCCGTGCCCGCGTCGCCGCCGGTGACGATGGTGATGGCGTCGCCGCCGAGCCGCTTCTGCGCCAGCGCGGTGCCCGGCGCCATCGCGTACTGCACCTCGATGGGCGAGGTCACCGGCGCCACGTTCCACTCGCGCTTCGAGAAGTGGCCCGCGAAGTTGCGCCCGCCCGAGTACGGGTCGGTCGCGGTGTTCTTCATCTGCCGCAGCGCGCCGATGGTCGGCTCGCCCATCGCCAGGAGCGTCGCCGACTGGCGGTAGTGGAAGTGCAGGAAGTCGAAGGCCGGGCCCTGGCCCTTCTTGATCAGCAGGCCCAGCGGCACGTTGAACGCCTCTTCGCCGGGGCCGCCGATCCAGAAGTACCCGTGGCCCTGCTTGTACATCGCGATCAGCCGTTCTTCGAGGCAGCGGGCGCGCAACATGTGCCCGTGCATCGAGAGCAGCAGCGCGCTGTCGAGTGGCAGCGCGTCGGAATGGGTCACCAGCGCTGGACGGCTGAATTTCTTCGCTTCCCTGGCCATGTGCGCCACCGCGCGTACACCCTGGGAGGCGGGGCCGTCAAAGGGCTTGGGCGCCCCACCAGGGCGGGGGCTTGGCGCGGGGCGTCAGCTGAGGAAGACCCAGCCCGCGGTCGCCGCCAGCAGCAGCACCGCCACCGCGGCGATGATCAGCAGCCACGGCGGGCCCCCGGGCTTCGCCGCCGCCGCCGCCGCCAGCGCCGCGTGGTCGGTGGTCCGCACGTCTTGTCCCAGGGTCTCTTCCCCTTCGGCGCCGGAGTCGGTCGTCGACGGCGTGGGGGCGGTCATCGCCGTGGCCGCCAGCGCTCCCAGCCGCTCCACCGCTTCCTTCGCCGTCGGCCGGTCCCCCGGGCTCTTGGCCATCAGCTCGAGGATGAAGTCGGACACCGGCGCGGGCACCGACTTCTCCACCTCGTTGGTCCGCGGCGCCTGGTGGTGCACGTGCTGCTCCATCACCTGCATCGGCGTGGTGCCCAGGAACGGCAGGCGCCCGGTGAGCACGTGGAAGCTCAACACCCCCAGGCCGTACATGTCCGACGGCGGGCCCGCGGGGCGCCCCCGCGCGTGCTCGGGCGAGATGTAGTCGGGCGTGCCGGCGATGCGGCTGAGCTCCTGGTTGGTGCGGCGCGCGAGCCCGAAGTCGAGCAGCTTGACCCACGTCTTGCCGCCCGACTCCGGCACCAGGAAGACGTTGGCCGGCTTGAGGTCGCGGTGCACCACCCCCGCGCCGTGCGCCGCCGCCAGCGCCGAGGCCACTTCCTCGAGGATCGGCAGCGCTTCCTTGAGCGGCAGCTTGCCCTGGCGGTCGAGCCTGGTCTCGAGCGACTCGCCCTGCAGGTGCTCCATCACCAGGTACTGGCGCCCGTCGTCGAGCTCCCCGGCGTTGAAGATGTTGATGATGCCGCGGTGCTTGATGCTGTTCACCACCCGCGCCTCGTCGAGGAACCGCTGGAGGTCGCGCTTGTCCACCATCACGTCGCTGCGCAGCACCTTGATGGCCACCGAGGTGCCGATGAGCGGGTGGCGCGCGCGGTACACCGCGCCCATGCCGCCCATGCCGATGCGCTCTTCCACCACGTACTCGCCCAGCCGCTTGCCGACGAGGTCGAGCGACGCCGAGACCTCCACCGAGGCCTCCGCGAGCGGCTGGGTCGCCGCGCCGCCGCGGGTGATCTGCACCCGCCCCACCGGCTCGGTCGAAGGCGCGCTCAGCCGGCGCTCGCCGGTGGTCAGCCTCTTGCGCGGCGCCGCCGCCGGGGGCCGTGGGGTGGAGACGGGGGTGCCGTCGGTCACCGTCTTCGACGCGCGTGCCGCCGGCTCGGTGTACGTCTCGAAGCGCTTGGTCCGCGCGCCCGAGGTGTCCTCGTCGAGGGTGCCTCCGTCGAGCGTGCCGCTGGCGTCGTCGAACGACACCGGCGGGCTGCGCACGGTCGCGTCGTGGCGCGGGCGGACCGCGGTGTCCTCGTTGTCGTCCACGTCGAGCGTCGCGCCACAACGCGGACAGCTCGCCGCGCTCGACGACGCGATGTTTCCGCACTGAGGGCACAGGACGCCGCGCGCCATGAAGGCCGTCGATTCAAGCACAGGCGTCCGGCGAGGGCCGCAAAACCGGCCGAGCGCCCGGAACTCACCCGGTGAGTGCGAGCTGACCGCACGCCGCGGCGACCTCGCGGCCCCTCGGCCAGCGCACCAGACACAGGCGCCCACGCGCGACCACCTGCGCCTGGAACGCCAGCACCGAGGCCTCGGTCGGGGCCCGGTACGGCAGGCCGGCGACGGGGTTGAAGGGAATGACGTTGATCCGCGCGGGGATGCCGTCGAGCAGCGCCACCAGCCGCTCCGCGTCGTCCGGCGAGTCGTTCACCCCGTCGAAGACGATGTACTCGATGAAGTGCTCGCGCCTGGGCTCGCGCACCGCGTTGCGCCGCAGCGCCCCGAGCAGCGCGTCGATGGGCCAGGTCTTGTTGTGGGGCATCAGCGCCGTGCGCTGCGCGTCGGTGGTGCCGTTGAGCGACAGCGCGAGGCTCGCCTGGCTCTCGGCGAGGAAACGCTCGAGCCCCGGCAGCACTCCCGAGGTGCTCACCGTCACGCTCTCCGCGCGCAGCTGCGGCGCCGGCGCCTGGGTGAGCAGCGCGACCGCCCGCAGCACCTCGTCGAGGTTGTCGAAGGGCTCGCCCATGCCCATGAAGACCACCCCGCGCACCGGCGCCCCGGCGCTCGCTTCCGCCCGCGCGAGCCGCACCTGGGCCACCATCTCCTCGGCCTTGAGGTGCCGGCGAAACCCCAGCGTCGCGGTGGCGCAGAAGCGGCAGCTGCGCGTGCAGCCCGACTGGCTCGACACGCACACCGTGCTGCGCCCCTTGGCGGGAATGAGCACCGATTCCACCAGCGCCCCGTCGAAGTCGAGCGCCACCTTCACCGTGCCGTCGCTCGACGGCGCGCGCGCGTGGAGCCTCGGCGCGGGCAGGGTGAGCCGCTCGCGCAGCGGGTCCAGCACCCGGTGGCTCACGCCAGGCAGCCGCTCCGGGAGCGCGCCCGGCGCCCCGTCCCACGCCCAGCGCAGGAGCGCCAGCGCGCGCGCGCGGCTGCCGAGCAGCTCGGTCAGCTCGGGGAGCGTGTGGCGCAGGAGGCTCATCGCCTGCGGGCTCTATGGCACCTCGAGGCCGCGGGTAAAGCCGGGCCACCCGGCTAGCCAGGCGGAGCGGCCGTCGCCTCTCCCGTGCGCTCCCCGCACCGCGGGCAGAACTCCGGGGCGCCGCCGCGCTCGGCGCCCAGGTTGATGCGCTCCTTCTTCAAGATGACCACGTTGCATTTCGGACAGCGGAGGTCTTCCTGGTCGCTCGTCACCCGCGCCGGAATTCCCTTCGTCACGGACACCGCCCCTGGCCGCCGCAGGTGCCCGACGCGCAGAAGCGGCCCTGGCAGCAGGGCTCTTGCGGTGCGCCGCAGTGCACGCAGGTGTTCTGGCTGCAGGTGTACGGCGCGCCGCAGCTGCGGCCCTGGCCGCCGCCACAGCACGGCTGGCCCTGGCCGCCGCAGGCGACACAGAAGCCGCCCTGGGCCACCGAGCTCGGCGCCGTGCAGGCGACGTCACCCGGGCAGACGGGCTGGCCGATGCGGCCACACGTCCCGGACTGGCAGCCGCCGCCGGTGCAGGTCCCCGCGCCGCCAGGGCACGCCGCACCGCTCGCGATGCAGGTCTGCGTGTCGCGGTTGCAGCACCCGCCGCCGCCGCACAGGTTCCCGTCGCAGCACGCCTGACCGGGGCCACCGCACGGCTCGCACTGGGTGTTGTTGCCGCACGCCAGGCCGGAGGCGGTGCAGAAGTCGCCGCCGCCGTTGACGCCCCGGCAGCACGTCTGGCCCTGGCCGCCGCAGGTGCCGCAGCTCCCCGAGCCGCCGCACGTTCCCAGCCCCCCGCCGCAGCTGCCCGCCGCGCCGACGCACACGCCGCCCGCGCAACACGCCCCGGTCCCGGCGTCCGCGCAGCCCTGGGT
>JAIBBQ010000391.1 GCA_019694595.1 Myxococcaceae bacterium | reverse complement strand
TTCTCCGCTTCCGTGGCGGGCGATGCCCACCAGCGCCGCCTTCGCCGAGGCGGCGCTCCGCCCGGGCGCCGACCAGCTGCTGCTGGTGGGCGGCGCGGCCGACGGCGGGGTCGGCGCGGCGGTGCGCGCGGTGGGTCCCGCGCGTGGCGACTTCATGGGCTTCATGAGCCACCCCGACCTCGACGTGGCGCGCGAGGTGGCCTCGGCGGTGGCGTGGAACGGCTTCCTCTACGCGGTGGGTGGAAACGATCGCACGGCGAAGCCGCCCATCCAGAAGGCGGTGGTGAACGCCGACGGCTCGCTCGGCCCGTGGACCACCGCGGGCCACCTGCTGCAGGAAGGCGACTGCGCCCAGGCGGTCGCCGCCAACGGCTACCTGTACACGGTCGGCGGGTGCGACCCCGACAACGGCGGCCCCAACGGCCACGTCGCGTGGGCGCCCTTCCTCGCCAACGGCGACGTGGGGGCGTTCCAGTCGTCGCCGGAGATCGACATTCCTTCCGACAACCTGGGCTGGCGCGGCCTGGGCAGCGTGGTGCACGCGAACGGCTTCCTCTACGTCGCGGGCTACACCCGCTCGAACGTGGTGCTCTTCTCCGCGCTCGACCGCGCCACCGGCAAGCCCGGGCCGTGGCAGGCGACCACCGCGCTGCCCACCGTGCAGGGCGTGGGCACCGCGTTCCTGTCCACCCCGTCGCGGCTCTACGTGGTGGCCGGCGCGGAAGACGTCTTCGGCGACTACCGCAGCGAGGTGTACACCGGCGAGCTCGCCAGCGACGGCCGCGTGCTGGGGTGGAACCGCTCGCCTTTCAACCTGCCCATCGCGGTGCGCGGCATGGCCTCCGGCGTGTGGAACGGGGCGCTCCACGTGGTGTCGGGTTGCAACGGCACCAACTACTGCGACGGCCTGCCCGAGGTCGCCTACCTCGCGCCCATCCTCGGCGACGGCGGCGTCGGCCCCTGGTCCGCCCGCGGCACCATTCCCACCCCGCGCCGCGACCCCGGCTCGGCGGTGGTGCAGGGCCGCCTGTACGCACTCGGCGGCAAGAAGAACATTCCCACGGTGGAGGTGGAGTCGGCGGCGCTCGACCCCGCGGGCGTCGCCGGCCCCTGGTCCACGGGACCTGCGCTCCCCGCCGCGGCCGACGTGGGGCAGGGCGCCAGCACCGGCGAAGGCCTGGCGCTGGTGGCGAAGGACCAGCTGCTCGAGCTCCACGACGGCGCCTGGCGCACGCTGGCCACGCTCGACGGCCGCACCGGTGCCGCGGTGGCCGCGACCGACACCGCGCTGGTGGTGCTCGGCGGCGCGAGCCCCACCACCCAGGTGACGGTGGCCCGGCGGCTCGCCGACGGCGGCGTCGCGGTGACCGCCGCCTCGCCGCTGCCGGTCGCCGAAGGCCGCACCAGCGCGGTGGGCGTCGGCCGCGACGTCTTCCTGCTGTCCGCGGCGGGCGACGCCATCCTCGGGGCGCGCGTCGACGACGGCGGAGCCCTCGGCGCCTTCACCCAGCGCTCCGCGCTCCCCGACGCGCGGCCCGACGCCACGCTCGCCATCGGCGCCGGCGCGCTGCTGCTCGCCGGAGGGCGCTCCGAGGTGCTCGGCGCCGCGTTGCTCGACGGCGGCGGCCTGGGGCCCTGGCGCACGGTCGGCTGGCTACCCTCTCCGCGGGCACGGCCGCTCCTCGCGGTGCGAGACGGGTTCCTCTACCTGGTGAGCGGCGCGCGCGGCGCCGCCGCCGGCGCCGACGTCTGGTCCGCGCTCCTCGGGCCTTCCGGCACCCTGGGGCCCTTCCAGAACCTCACCTCGCTCCCCGGCGCCGCGGCGCGCGGCACCGCGGGCGTCGCCGGCAACGCGCTGGTGGTGGCGGGGGGCGCGGGCGACGCGGCCTCGTCCGAGGTGTGGCGCGCGCCCCTGTGGGGCCCTCGGCTGGTGGGGCGCGTCAGCGCCACGGTCGACCTCGAGCGCGCGGTGAGCTCGCTCGACGCGCTCACCGTGCAGTCCTCGTCGGGACTGGTGAGCGTCGCGCTGCGCACCCGCGACGCCGACGGGGCCCTGGGGCCTTCGAGCGCGGCCGGCGCGGGGCAGGGGCAGGGGCTCTTCACGCCCGCGCTCACCTCGGTGCGAGGGCTCGAGCTCTTGCTGGGCCTCGACGACGGGCTCGGCGCACGAGAAGGGCCCGCGTGCCGGCTGACCGGCGTGCGCGCGGCCTTCACCCGCTGAGTCAGGCGTCGGCCTTCAGGAGCCGAAGAACTTCTTCATCTTGGTGAGCAGGCCGGTGTTCTCCGGCGTGGTGACCTGCCACGGCGAGCGCTCCACCAGCACCGCGCGCTCTTCCGCCGACGGCTCCGCAGGCGAGAGCCGCACGTCGAGCGCCTTGCCCGTCGGGCTCTCCAGGCGGGCGTCGAGCCGCCCGTCGGCGCTCAGCTTGGTGCGCAGCACCAGCTCTCCCGAGCGCTCGGCGACGCTGGCGATGCCCCCCAGCCACGCGTTGGACTCCGCGGCGAGGGCGTTGCCCTGCCAGAGGGTGACGGCGAACGGCGTGCCTTCGACGGTGGGGAAGGCGGTGGCCTTCTCCGCGGGCAGGCGGGTGTGCGGCTCGAAGATGCGCAGCATGGTGCCGTCGCGCCGCGCCAGCCCGACGGCGGCGGTCAGCGGCTCGGTGACGCGGCCCGCGGGCCGGCCGAGGCTGCGCGCCACGTCGTGCCACGCGGTGATGGCTGCCCCGGCCGCCAGCGTCCCCGCGGCGGCCTCGGGCTGCACCGGGCGGCCCAGCGCCCGCTCCAGCGGCTCGCGGAACCAGGCGCTCGCCGCGAGCGGCCCCATCAGCAGC